>NZ_CP118955.1:300000-427500 GCF_029023785.1 Enterococcus faecium
GATCTTTGAGATTTGAGAATGCAGCGGAACTAGTCTATCACCGCGCAGTCTTAATGAAAGAAGCTTATCCAAGCGGTTATGCAATGGGCGTAGTAGTAGGTGTGACGAGAAGCGAAGCTGAGGAAATTGTAGCAAAAACATTTGATCCTGACCATCCAGTTTATCTGTCAAATGAAAATTGTCCGATGCAACATACGTTATCTGGGAGTATCGAAGGTTTATCCGTTACGTTGGCAGAAGCCAAACGGCACCAAGCGCAAACAGCGAAGCTGCTGAAAGTCCCTGTGCCATCTCACTGTCTCTTGATGAATGATACGGTCAAGAAATTCAAGCCGTATATGCAGTCTGTCCATCTATCTGATGCTAGATGTTTGTATATAAAAAATACGGATGGAAGAGCCACTCAGGACGCAGAAGAGATTCGTAAAGATTTGTTGGAAAACCTAGCTTTCCCTGTGCAGTGGAACCAAATGATGGACTTGGCAAAAGAATTAGGAATGGATCTGACGATTGAATTTCCCCCCGGCAATACTTTGACAAAGCTGATTCATACAAAATTTGGTGTAGATAAAGGGATCCGTACGATCAATCTAGACCAACATGGTATTGATGACGCCACGTTTCTATATCAAAAATGGAGATGACTAATTATGGAAAAACCAAACCGCAACTGGGCTTCTAAACGCGAAAAAAAAGCGCAGCGATTGGAAAAAATCAGCAACTTGCTCAATGGCAAGTATGTAGAAACTGAAAAAATCGTAGAAGTAATGGAAAAACTGATTGCTCCCGGCGACAAAGTTGTATTAGAAGGCGACAATCAAAAACAAGCAAGTTTTCTTTCAGAAAGTCTTGAAAAAGTAGATGCAGAAAAAGTGAATGATCTGCATTTGATCATGTCTAGTATCTCACGACCAGAACATTTGAATATTTTTGAAAAAGGAATCGCAAGCAAGATCGATTTCTCTTATGCTGGTGCACAAAGCTTGCGTGTCGCCCAAATGATTGAAGACGGCACAATGAAATTAGGTGATATCCATACTTATTTGGAACTTTATGGACGCTTATTCATCGATTTGATTCCAAATGTTGTTTTAGTAGCTGCAGATAAAGCAGATAAAGACGGCAACTTGTACACAGGTTTCAATACGGAAGAAACACCAACAATCATCGAAGCTGCAGCTTTCAAAGATGGTATCGTGATCGTTCAAGTCAACGAAGTTGTCGATTCTTTACCACGTGTAGATATCCCTGGTGACTGGGTAGACGTTGTCGTGAAAGCAGATAAACCTTATCAATTAGAAGCTTTATTCACACGAGATCCTCAAAACATCACAGAATTGCAAATTCTAATGGCAATGATGGCAATCAAAGGAATCTACGCAGAACACGGCGTACAATCTTTGAATCACGGTATTGGATTCAATACAGCAGCTATCGAATTGTTACTGCCAACTTATGGTGAATCACTAGGGTTAAAAGGGAAAATCGCGAAGAACTGGGTATTGAACCCACATCCAACGATGATTCCAGCCATCGAATCAGGTTGGGTTGAAAGCATCCATAGTTTTGGTGGCGAAGTTGGTATGGAAAAATATATTGCTGCTCGCCCAGATGTCTTTTTTGTCGGTAAAGACGGCACGATGCGCAGTAACCGAACATTATCACAAGCTGCAGGACAATATGCCATCGATATGTTTATCGGTTCAACCTTGCAATTAGATTACGAAGGAAACTCTTCTACCGTAACAAAAGGACGTTTATCTGGTTTTGGCGGTGCGCCTAACATGGGACATAATCCTGGCGGTCGTCGTCATTCTACACCAGCATGGCAATCACTTCGCGACAATGATGATCCATTAGGGAAAGGCCAAAAATTAGTTGTTCAAATGGTTGAAACATATGGTTCAAATAAAAAACCAGTCTTTGTCGAAGAATTAGATGCACTAGCTGTTCAAAAACAAGCAGGCTTAGCCAATGCACCAGTGATGATTTATAGCGAAGATACTACACATATCGTGACAGAAGAAGGAATTGCTTATTTGTACAAAGCAAAAACAAAAGAAGAACGACAAGCAGCAATTGCAGCAATTGGCGGTGTTACACCTCTTGGAATGACTAGCACGAAAGAATCACTAGATAGCTTGCGTGCAGCCGGCATCGTGAAATTACCAGAAGATCTAGGCATCAAACGTAGTGAAGCGAAACGTTCATTATTAGCTGCACAAACCATCGATGATTTGATCGAATGGTCAGATGGCCTGTATGAACCACCAATGAAATTCAGAACTTGGTCATAAAATTGGCGAGAAAAACCTTTTGTCGCCATTTACCCAGATGGAAGAAGAAAGACGAATAAGCAGAACGTGTATGCTCTGTTTTACAAAAAGGGGAGAGATCCATGGAACAATTAGCTTATAAATATCCAACGAAACAGCCGATCAATAAGAAAATCCATGTAGGAGTGGTCGGTTCAGGAGATTTGGAAATCTTGATGTTTCCAACAGAAAAAACAGAATCTACTGTAAAAATTTGTACAGGAAGCGATGGCTTCGGCGAAGTATGGAACAATGTATTAACGAGATTTTTTGATCGTTATCCAATTTCAGCAGATATCGTGATCAATGACTTCGGTGCTACACCAGGAGTTGTGTACCTACGATTGACGCAAGCAATGGAGGAACTTTCAGATGAAAAATAGTTTTGTAGAATTAAACGCCAGAGAACGAGTGAACGCTCTACTTGACAATGGACGTGAATTGATTGATCCATTCGATCAAATCATCGCGCCAAGTTTACCAGCACAAGGAATCGTCCCTGAAAGTGATGACGGGATCGTTGTCAGCCGTGGCACGATCAATGGCAAACAAGCAGTAGTAATCGCTATGGAAGGAAAATTCCAAGGTGGCGGTATCGGTGAAGTTTCTGGTGCAAAAATCGTTGCTGCACTTGAACATGTGTTAGAAGAAAATAAAAAAGGAAATGAGATCTTTCCAGTCATTGTACTAGATACAGGTGGTGTTCGTTTGCAAGAAGCAAACTACGGACTGTTATCTATTTCAGAAATCGGAAATGTAATCATTGCTCTAAAACAATATGTACCAGTCATCGGTTTGATTCCAGGACGTGTAGGATCATTTGGCGGTATGTCGATTACTTCAGCATTAATGAGTTATTTAATCGCAACAAAAAAAGCGAGAGTCGGTTTGAATGGACCAGAAGTTATTGAACAAGAAGCAGGCGTTCGAGAATTTGATTCTAGTGACAAAGACTTGATTTGGAATACATTAGGATCTCGTCAACGGGTAGAATCAAAAATCATTGATGAATTAGTGACTGATAGTGTAGAAGCAATCAAAGCTGCTGTCATCGCAGCAATGGACGAACGAAAAGACACGCATCGCAGTGAAAGCTCAGCATTTTATTTATCATTACTTGATTCTTTAGATCTTTCAAAACCAATGGCCATTGACGATTACAATGAAGCAATTGCTAACCATCAAGCAAAATCAATTGACTTACCAGAAGTAGCAGAAGGAAATGAACCAGCTGCAGCAAGTGTTGGTTACGATTGGTTTGCGGCACTAACTGGCATGAAAAATCCAACTTCTTCTATTAGTACTGTGTATTATGGTAAATCAAGTAAATTCATAGAAGAAGCCATCGTGACATCAATCGTACCTGATCCTAAAAACCCGATGTACCGTGTACGAAACGGTGAAGTTGGTTTAGTTGAAGGTTTCCGCATGGGACAAATTTTGGATCACGTTTACGAAGAAGATAAAGACAAAAAAGTGAAACGGCCAATCATCGTTGTGATCGATGTACCAAGCCAAGCATACGGCTATAACGAAGAATTGATCGGTATCCATGTGGCTTTGGCTAATAGTGCTGCTGCTTATGCAAAACTCCGTCAAGCTGGACATCCAGTTATTGGATTGATTGCAGGAAATGCTATTTCAGGTGCATTTTTAGCACATGGATTACAATCAAGCCGCTTGATTGCTTTAAACAATAAAGAAATTACCGTCCAAGCGATGTCTAAAGAAAGTGCTGCACGTGTGACAAAACGTTCGGTTGCTGAAATCGAAGCAGCTGCTGAAAAAGTTCCAGCTATCGCTTACGATATCAATAATTATACAAAACTAGGAGCGATCTATCATTTCCTAGAAGATATCACCGACCAAGCTGCTTCAGAACAAAATGTCAGCAAAGTCATCGAAGCAATCAATGAAGCCATTCAAGATGTCCGCAATACAAATGACACGATGCTGACAAATCGATACACAAACGAAACAGCCAAAACATTCGGACGTGTCGAAACAAATAAAGTCCGTGCCAAAATGGACGAAGAATGGGATGCATAAAAAATGATTCAAGCACATGATATTGTCCTTTTTGATAAACATGAAATAGAAGGGTTCACCTTGCCTGAATGGGTCGTTCTAACTGAAAAGATGTTCGGAACAGTTCGTCGTGCGTCGACGGATCACGCAGAAATACTACCGATTGGTTTACGTGGACCTGCCCGCAATCAGAGATGGTCAACAGAAATCTCAAAACATGCCGTCAAACAAGTCATTCATCCGTGGGACATCATCGAACAAGAATCGTATAGACAAGAGAAAATCATGGATTATCCTGTTTATCAGCAATTTCATGCTGCTAGAAACATATTATCAGGATGTAAATGGGGAATCGGCGGCAGCTTAGGATTTGAATTATCGACTGGGATTCCGGCAGTAAAAGAAACCAGTGATTTTGATTTGCTGCTGTACGCAAATTCACCGATTGAATTGCCAATTCAGGTAATTCAATCGCATCCTGCTTTTTTTGAGCAATTCGATACCCAAGTAGTGACTCGGCAAGGCGGTTTTTCACTAAAAGAGTATTTGAGAGAGCCAGAGAAAAAAATTCTATTGAAAACAGTCGAAGGACCTAAATTAACCAAAGAACTTTGGTAATAAAGAAAAAGAGAGAGAAAGAGATGTTTGAAAACAAAAAAATCAAAATCAACGTAAGTGACTTCCAGAAAGTATCAGCTGTAACGGCTGTTATGATGCAAACGATATTGAGCTTTGCTTTGGCAAACAGCCACAGCGCAACAAATACAGCTTTTCTTGGTACCTTTTACGTCATCGTTAAATACACAGCACCAATGTTTATTTTTGCAATTGTTTATAATATGGTAAAAACAAGTCAGCATTTGTCTTATTGGGAATTTTTGAAAGAAAAGTTTTTTGAACTAGTCGTTCCGTATCTTCTATGGACGACGGCTTATCTTTGGCTATTTCCAGCAGTCCAACAACAAACTCCGTATACGGATACTGCAAGCTTTTTACTGAAATATGTCACAGGTGATGGAGCGCCTCATTTATGGTATACCGTTATGATGCTGCAGATCCAATTGTTCATGCCGTTTTTTGTTTGGCTCGGTTACAAAGTATTTGCTAATAAAAAATATGTATGGCCAGTATTGATTGGTTCAACGATTTTATATGTCGCATGGTATCTGTTCTATCAAACACAAGTATTGACTGGGCCTTATCATGACAGCTGGTACTTATTAGATCGGTTTGTTGCTAGTTTCATGATTTATGGGGTAGCCGCATTTGTTTATCACGAAAAAGTCTATCAATATTTGGACAGAGTACGTTATCTTTTCTTACCTGTTGCCTTAGTTATCGCGTTCTTTTCTGTCCGTTCATTGCTCGCACATCCAGGAGACTTGAGC
Source organism: Enterococcus faecium (assembly GCF_029023785.1). NCBI lineage: Bacteria > Bacillati > Bacillota > Bacilli > Lactobacillales > Enterococcaceae > Enterococcus > Enterococcus faecium. Next base: position 305,732 of record NZ_CP118955.1, read on the forward strand.
TTTGCGAATGCACCTTACTTGAATACGATCCAAAGTTTATACAGTTTAGTCATCATCTTTGCTGTCTTCATAGGCGCTTCCAAAATGATTGTAAACGATTCGCCAAAATTGCCATTGTTCAAATGGTTGTCTGTTTATGCTTATCGTACGTATTTAGCCAATGTATTTGTTTTCCAAGTACTGTTATTATTGTTTAAAGATAGTTGGCTGCAGTTACCTTCAGGAGTCATGATTCTTGTAGCTTATCTAATGACGGCAAGTTGTGCATTTGCTTTAAGCTGGTTACTTCATATCATTTGGGTAGCTATCAAAAAAGGTTTCAGCAAGTAATAGTAGGAAGAAGGAGTGAGTGTCATGATAAATGACGAACGAAAAAAAGCAGTGACTCAGCAACTCGCTGCGTTGGTAGAGGAAGCATTGATCGCAGAAGTAACATTAAGTCCAAAACCTGGATTAGTGGATGCACTGGATGCGGGTGCACATTCCGATATGGACTATGCTTTATTTCTTAAGTCTGCTAAGACGCTAACTCCTTTTTTTGAAGAAATGGCTCAAATAGCATGGCATCATGCTATTGATCAGGAGTTAAGAGAAAGAATTGCTGAGATTGGGCGAAAAGCGGAAAAGGCAATGCTGATTGCTACAAATGGCATCAATACCCATAAAGGAGCGATTTGGGCAATGGGGCTATTGATCAGTGTCATTGCACAAAAAATCAGTATGGAACAGCCTTTTTCTTTATCGAAAATACTTGATGATGTCAGCAAGCTTGCTGCTTTTCCTGATACAAAATATCGTCATAAAAAAACCACTCATGGTCATAGGGTGAAGCAAAAATATGGCGTAAATGGTGCATATGAAGAAGCGATATTAGGGTATCCGCATATCAGGCTTGCAATCCAAGCAGCTAAGGAGCTAGATAATGATTCATATGTACAGAAACAAATGCATATGTTGTTAGTTTTGATGAGTTCGCTAGATGACACATGCGTATTGCATCGCAGTGATCAGAAAACGTTAGTGGAAATGCAAAAACTTGCTCATGCTGCTAGTCAAAGTGCTTTACCAAATCGTCCATTTACAGCACTGTTGCACTTTTGTCAGGAAAACCAAATCTCTCCTGGAGGAAGCGCAGATCTCTTGTCTGCAAGCTTGTTCATGCTGAAGATAGAGGAATTATGGACTGCCGACACATACATTTGTCCGATGTTACTCAATGACTAAATAAGACAAAATTGCTAAAAAAACAGTTTATGCATCTGGTTATTGACTCTTCCTTTTAGCAAGGCTATCATAAAAATAGTTTTTTGTAATAAAAGATAACGAGGAAGACAATGAAAAAAATCAATTATTTAGCAATCATTTTGTTAGTGGGCCTATGTTTGTTTGCTCTGCCGACCCAAGGATTCGCTGTCGCGGGTGGTCATGGTGGAGGTACATCTAGCGGTCGAAGTTCGGGCAGAGGTTCATTTGGTGGTCGTTCATATGGGGGCAGTTATTTTGGCAGTCGTTCTTACGGCAGAGATTCTTATGGGTATTATGGTCCAGGTACAGGTCCTTCTAGTTATGAGCAAACGGGATTTCTTGCATTAGCTGTTTTGTCAGTAGGAGGGGTTTCTGCTTTTTCTATCGTCAAGAATAAAAGACAAAAGAAAAGGCTGAAAGCGGAGATATTGTCCCGCATGTCAGGAACGGCTAAAGAAAAGAAAGCACAGTTTCTGGAAATCCAAAAGATATTCATGAAGATCCAATCCGCTTGGGAAGAAGAAACTCCTGAAAAAGCCAGAAGCTGTTATACAGACAAGCTGTTTGCCGAACATCAGAAAGTTCTGCAAAAAAACAAAGCAGACGGTGTAAGAAATCATACTAAAAAAATAACTATTCAGGAAGTAGGAAATTATCGACAGATCCACGAAAATAGTTTTGCCATCCGAATTGATTTCAGATGCTGTGATTATTCAGTCGATCGAAAAGATGGGCGATTGATCTCAGGAAGTAAGACACAACGACAGTATTTTTCTCAGATATGGTATTTTGATTTTTCTGAGAAAGAAAAAAGATGGCAAGCCGATTTTATTCAGCCGATTATGCTGGATTGACAGGAAATATTTATGAACGGAGTTGTGACAAAAGCCTTGTCGCAGCTCCTTTTTCTGAATAAACGGTGTGCCAGAGATAGCCTATCGGCAATAAGGCACGATTTTGTAAAATATGGGAAGCGATTTTTCAAAATCGCTTCTTATCGCTCAAGGCTGAACATCTCTGTCACAACCTCTCCACTAAATGGTGTTTAAAAGCTTGCATCTGCGATAATAAGAACAACCAAACGAAAAATAGGAAGCACTATTTTAGTTTAGTTGTTCTTATTACTTGATGCAGGACAGCTTTTTCACAACCTCTTTTTTGTATAGATGGGCAAAATTTTTGTAATAATAGGCGTATGTCTTTTTCGTTGAGGAGATGAAAAAGCATATGGCTTATTTTTTGTTTGCTTTGCTTACTTTCTTTCCACTTCAAGTGGCAGAAATATCTACTTTTTATTATGTAAGCGGAACCATATACTTGAAATCAGAAGGAGATCATTTCTATGAAAACAAGAACAATTGAAATACTTCACAGAATCATGACAGCCCAATATCCAGTAAAAGCAAAACATCTAGCAAGTGAGTTCAATGTCAGTCAGCGGACGATCCGTCAGGAAGTTCTTGAAGCGAATATCTGGTTGAGCAGTAAAAAGCTTCCGGAGATCCGTACAATTCGCAACAAAGGTTTTTTGTTGAAGCTGGAAAAGGAAAAGCAAGCTCGATTAGAAACTGAAATAAAAGATGTGAAAGACGGCTTTTTGAATCGGCGCGAACGTATTTTTGATCTAGTTTTAGCCGTTGCTTACAGCCGAATCCCGATCCATCTAAACAAAAAAGAAGAAGAATTTCAAATCTCTAAAAGTACATTAGATGAAGATATGAGACGGTTACGAGCAACACTGGTCAGTTATGGGATAGAGATCGTCAGTTATGGAAAGCAAGGACTGGTTTATAAAGGTTCAGAACGATCTATCCGTACGATGATCTATGATTTTATCAATCAGAATCTGGGAATGACCGACTTCTTTATGAATCAAGATGCACAATTAACACCGGCTCAAAAAATCTTTCTCCATTATTTTCCTTTGGTGGAAATCAAAAAAATACAGGAGATCTATTCCAATAAGTTGTTGAAACAAGAAGATGATATTTATAAAAAACAAATCCTGCTTTTTACATTGATCTGGATCCAGCGAATCAGGAAACATGAATTTATCTCTGCCATTAATTGGAAAAATACAGAAATAAAAGACAGTAGCTTTTCTGCATTTATTGACCACATGATCGAGGAATTTCAATTGGACAATGTCCCGCAAGTAGAAAGAAATTATCTTCGTTTCACTATTGAGACGTTCAATGCTAGAGATATCTCCAATTCAATCGAGTGGGTACAAGCTCAATTACTAACGATCCAATTGATCCAATTTGTAGAGAACGAGACACACGTACCTTTCCATCTAAAGGAAGAAGCTTTATTCGAAAATCTCTATAAGCACATGGCTGCACTGATTGTAAGAATCAAGAATCATATCCAAGTCATGAATCCATTGAAAGAAAACATCCGAACAAATTATTTCCCAATCTACCGCGCAGTCACTCATTTTGTTCCTACGATCGAAGAAGTAATTGGTGGCAAGATACTGGAGGACGAGATAGCTTTTCTTGTCATCCACTTTTCGACGATCGCCAGTGTAATCAAGCGAGACTTGAATTATGTTTATAAATCAGTCGTTGTCTGTAACCATGGGATGGCTACTGGAAATCTGTTAGCAGAGAATCTGAAAGAAAAGTTTCCTCAGATCGAGATTACTGCAGTTTTAAGTTCAAAAGAAATCGAATTAGTAGATAAATTGGATGTCAATCTGGTTTTCAGCACCTTTCAATTGAATTATCGAAATAAGCCGCTTTTAGTTGTCGATCCGATTTTAACTGAGACGAATATCTTGGTTATAGAAGACTTTTTGAAAAGAAATGAAGAACTACAGCGGTTAGAGCCTAACAGTCATGAATCGACGGAGTTATTCACTCAAATAATAGATGTCATGAAAGAAAGTGGTGGCCGAGTAGATCGAATCATCTATGGCAAGTTAGAAAAATTATTCGAAACAAACAATTTAGAAATCAACAAAAGGGAGATCCAGCCTATGTTAAAAGATATTTTGACGGACAGCAATATCATGATCAAAGAAAAAGCCACTACTTGGGAGGAATCGATTGAACTAGCTGCTAGACCATTGGTTAAAGAAAACATTGTCGAAGAGCGCTATGTCGAAGCGATGATTCGTGCAGTGAATGATTACGGACCGTATATCGTGATTGGCAAACACATGGCACTAGCCCATGCCCGACCAGAAGATGGGGTCAATAAATTAGGAGTCAGCGTAGCTACGATTGAGCAACCAATCGATTTCGGTAATCCTGAAATGGATCCAGTAAAGATTATTTTTTGTTTGGCAGCAGTAGACTCCTACTCGCATCTGAACATCATGAAAGAACTAATTGAATTGATCAACAACGAAGAGAAGTTGGATCGATTGATTGAATGCACAAATATCGAAGATTTCAAACAACTGCTTTTTTCAGTAGTTGAGAAATAATAAATGATACGGGGGAGAACAAAGATGAACAAATTGAACATTTTATTCGTATGCGGTGCAGGTTTAGGAAGTAGTTTTGCAGCACAGATGTCTGCTGAGGATGTTTTGAACAAATTAGGAGTAGAAGCCAAACTGGACCATTGTGATATTTCTTCCGCAGTTTCCATGAAACCAGATGTGATCATCACAGCAGAAAATTTTCGTTCGCAGTTCGAAAAGTTCGCAGTTGATCCTAAAACGGCGATGATCTATTTGAAAAATATTGTTTCAAAAAATGAAATTGAAGAAAAAATCACCCCAGTTCTGCAAGATAAGGGAGTTATCTAAATACAAAAAGAAAAGAGGGTAAAAACATGGGCGTTATCAATTTTATCATCGAAAATATTTTGACTCAGGCATCGATCACCATTGCATTGATTGCTATGTTGGGTCTACTACTGCAGAAGAAATCAGCAGGACAAGTCATCTCTGGCACGTTAAAGACACTCCTAGGATTTCAAGTGTTGAGTGCCGGTTCGAGCATCATCGTTGGAAGTTTAACTTATTTCGGGAAAATCTTTACTGAAGGATTTCATATGCAAGGGATCATCCCTTCTATTGAATCTATCAATGGTCAAGCAATGAATGATTTGGGTTTAGGTAGAGATATTGCACTGACGTTCTTAGCCATTTTTGTATTCAATATTATTTTGGCTCGTTTCACAAAATGGAAGTACATTTTTTTAACTGGTCAAGCAATTTTATGGATGGCAACGATGACGACAGTCTTTGGCTATTTTGCCGGTCTGCGAGGGATCGTATTGATCTTGGTCGGTGGTTTTATCGGAGCTTGTTTCGCCATTGCTATGCCGGCAGTAGCGCAACCGATCATTCGTAAAATCACTGGATCAAATGATATTGCTTTAGGTCATTTTTGTACGATCGGGTACTTATTTGAAGCCGGTGTTGCTAAGCTTTTTGGTGAGAAAGGCGAAAATAAAAAGTCGATCGAAGATATCAAGTTGCCGACACATTTCGAATTTCTGCAAGATACTTATTTGTCTGTCATGGTCGTGATGGTCCCGCTATATATCATCACTGTTTTATTTGCAGGCGAACCATTCGCTTCTGAATTATCAGGAGATCAAAACTATATCATGTTTGCCTTTTTACAAGCCATCCAATTCGTAGTGGGTGTGTATGTATTGCTAGCTGGTGTACGTCTACTGTTAGGTGAAATCGTGCCGGCATTTCGAGGGATAGCTATGAAATTAGTTCCTGATGCGATCCCTGCCTTAGATTGTCCAGTTTTCTTTCCTTATAGCCCAAATGCTGTCATTTTAGGTTTCATTACGACAACGATTGGTACGATTATTGCCATGTTTACTTTGCCCATGTTCGGCTTAGCGATGATTTTACCTGGTATGCTAACCAATTTCTTTGCCGGAGGGACAGCAGGGATATTTGGCAACGCAGTTGGCGGACGCCGAGGAGCGATCATTGGCGGTATTGCTCATGGTTTCTTTATTACATTATTGCCCGCTTTGCTAGTAACGATCTTTAATTCGATGGGATTCATCAATGCTACAGCAACCGATGTAGATACAGTAGCCGCAGCACTCTTATATGCCTGGATCTTAAGCCCAGTTTTGAAAGCATTTTAATTGAAAGTAGGGAAAATGATGTTTGGATTTTTTAAGAAAAAAGAAAAAGAACCGAAAAAAGTTCTGGCAAAAGAAGAAAAAGCCCTATCGCCAGAAGCGACCGAAAAGATTCAATCAGAGATTACACAATTGAAACAAGAGATTTCCACTACCCAAGATAAGCATAAATTAGCGAAACTTTATGAACAAGTTGGACTTAAATTTTCTGAATTGTATGTGAACGATCAAGCCATCCAATATTTAGAAAAGAGTTTGGAAAATAAACAGACGATCGGAGATGGGTATAAAAAACTGATGAGCCTCTATAACCAGAAGCGTGCAGATGCTGCTCGTGCTGGTGATGATCAAGGGATCGATTACTACATGGGCAAAATGGATGAGATGCGACAAATTGCAAAACAAGTAACGATCAAAGGAAACAAATAAAAAGATAAGGTGGCAATAAAAGATGTATACAACATTGAAAGAAGTAACAAAAACAGCAGAAGAGTTGAATTTTACAGTTGGAGCTTTTAATACGCATAACCTAGAAATGCTTCCTGCTATGCTAGGCGCAGCAAAAGAAATGGGTTCGCCGATCATTATTCAAACAAGTGTCGATACCGCTAAATATATCGGCATGCATGTGTTAGTCAATGTAATGACAGCTATTGCAGAAGAAGAAATGGTTGATGCAGTCTTGCACTTAGACCACGCCCGAGACTTTGATGATATCAAAGAAGCAATCGACAGCGGATATACTTCTGTCATGTATGATGGGTCCCATCTGCCTTTCAAAGAAAATATCCTGAAGACAAAAGCAGTAGTAGAATATGCCCATGCGCACGGTGTTTCCGTAGAAGGAGAACTTGGAACAATCGGCGGTACAGAAGAAGGAATCCATGTCGCTGAAAATGACAAGGTATATACAAGACCGGAAGACGCAGTGAAATTTGTAGAAGCTACAGGCGTGGATGCATTAGCTATTGCTATCGGTACGAATCATGGACAATTCAAATCAAAAACAGAAGTAAACATTCCCTTGCTGAAAGAAATCGATGCAGTAGTTGATGTCCCCCTAGTTATCCATGGAGGAACAGGTGTGAAAGAAGAAGATTATCCTGAATTGATCAATAACGGGATCCGCAAATTCAATGTTGGAACGGAGCTTTTAGTCAACTGGACGAAAGTAGCTAAAGAAACCTTTAGTGAAACAGAAATCAACAAGTCTCTTCGCCATAATGTGATTCCAGCAAATGAAGCAGTAAAAGAAATTGTCAAGCATAAGATTGGACTGTTTATGAACTTGGAAAGTCCAATTAACTTAGGAAATAAATGAGATGAAAAAGTATTTCATTCTTCTGGCTGGTAGTCCTGGTACAGGAAAAACATATCTTATGAATAAACTACGGGAACGATTTCCAGATATGTATGCCATCACGCTCGATGAAATCAAGGAATACTATGCAGAATCCATCGGGTTTAACAATTTGGAAGAACGGGCGGAACAAGAAAGGACGAAAGTTTATCCTTTCTATTACAAAGCACTTGATTTGTATATGGAAGCAGGAAAGAAAGTGATTGTGTCCGAGTATCCTTTTAGTGATAAGCAAAAAGCACGACTCCAAGAATTAGCAGATAGATACGGATATCAGGTGATCACGATTCGCCTAACAGCAGACTTTGAAGTGTTATGGCAACGTCGGTACAAACGTGATCGTGAATCAGATCGTCATTTGAGCTATATCATGGATCATTATCACTATGGTGACGTATTGGAAGATCGAACGAAAGGGACCAATCATATTACGAAAGAAGCATTCAAAAAGATCATCGCCGACCGAAAATATGACAAATTCCAGTTAGGAACACTATATGAATTTGATGTAACAGACTATACTCAAGTGGATTACACTCCACTATTGGATAAATTAGAAAAAGAAATCAATGACAATAAGTAACAAAGAAATGGCTTAATATCGAAAAATTGGCTTTTGAACGCTGTTTACCGAGAGGTCGTGAGCCTGTCGTTCAGCTCCGAGTCACAAGGAGCAATTTCAAAAAAACAGCTTCTCATGTTTGATGAATATTGTGACTTGTGACCGAGGAGTTGGTAGGAGAACACCGTTTAGTGGGGCTTATTACCGCAGATGCAAGCTTTTGAACGCCATTTATTCACAGCCCCAGAGAAGTCGAATGTCTTTTGTTCTCGAGTTTTTTAACATTCTTTTATTTATTGCAGATTTCATTATATTTATTTGCCGTAATTAAACCAGTCTTCTATACTTGATTACATAGTCATACATTTGCTAAAAAAGAAGGGAAGAGAATGAACAAGAAGTTGGCTCAATACAAAAGACTACTCGCACTTTCTCAAGCTGGTCTATATTATGGAAAAGATGTATTTGATAAAGAGCGTTTTGAGGAGATCCGGACGATTTCATTGGAACTGATCAGTGAAATAGGAAAAGAAACTTTCGAAGAAATAAAAGCGCTCACAACGATTGGAGAAGGACATCCAACACCAAAAGTAGATGTTCGTGCCTATATCAAAAAAGATGGCAAGGTCCTACTAATCGAAGATAAACGGACGAAAGAATGGTCACTTCCTGGTGGATTTGCTGAAATAGGATTGTCTCCTGAAGAAAATGTGCGTAAAGAAGTCTATGAAGAAACAGGATTAACAGTAGAAACTACTCAGTTGCGAGCAGTTTTTGATACGAATAAACAAAAAGATATTCCACAGCTTTTTCAGTATTATAAACTTGTTTTTGCTTGTGCGATCCACGGTGAAGAGGCCAAGTTTATTGAGAATAATGAAACTTCCAACATGGGATTTTTTAGTATAGAAGAGTTGCCAAAGCTATCAGAAAAGCGAACAACGAAGAAACAGTTACTTATTTTAGAAAACAAAAACCAGATCTATTGTGATTGAGCTTTTTCGTAAAAGAAGAAAAGAATATACTTTACTAGTTATTAAAAAAGAACTTGATTTTTTTATTGAAAATAGTTGCATTTGCAACAAAAAGAGGTAAACTAGTCTTACAAACAAAATAAAGGTGGGATGAAATGGCTGAAATCCTTCGAGACATCGGAATGATTGCCCGAGCGCTAGATTCTATTAGCAATATCGAATTCAAAGAAGTCGATTTAACAAGAGGACAGTATCTTTATTTAGTACGTATTTGCGAAAATCCTGGAATCATCCAAGAAAAACTAGCAGAAATGATCAAAGTAGATCGTACAACGACTGCCCGAGCAATCAAGAAATTAGAATCCAATGGGATGATCGAACGTTTGGAAGATAAAGAAAATAAAAAAATCAAGAAACTCTATCCGACTAAAAAAGGAGCAGAAATCTATCCTTTCATCATTCGAGAAAACAACTACTCCAATGCAGTCGCATTAAATGGTCTTTCTGACGAAGAAGCAAAACAATTGGAATATCTTTTAAATAAAGTATGCAAGAATGTTAGCGAAGATTGGAATTTTGTCAAAAAAGGCAATAAAAGGATCTATTGAAAGGAAGAAGCCGTGAATAAATACGAAATTCGAAAAATGACGCCTTCAGATGTAGACTTACTACAACAAATTAGTATCGAAACATTTACAGATACATTTGGAAAAGATAATTCACCGGAGCATTTAGCTGATTACTTGACACAAGCTTATGCACTAGAAAAACTTACAGAAGAGCTAAAAGATAAAGAAACCGATTTTTTCCTAGTGAGTATCGATCAAGAGCCTGCGGGTTACCTGAAACTAAATACAGGAACGAGTCAATCTGAGGAAATGGCTGATCATTTTTTAGAAATCGAGCGAATCTATGTACGAAAAAAATTTAAACATCAAGGTATCGGTACATTTTTACTAGATACAGCTATTGAAAAAGCAAAAGAAAAGCAAAAAACAGCCATTTGGCTCGGTGTTTGGGAACACAACGATGTTGCGCTCGCTTTTTATCGTAAAAAAGGATTTATCAAATACAGCGAACATGTTTTTTATATGGGAGATGATCCCCAAACAGACTATCTATTCATCAAGCAATTATTCTAATCAAGAGGTGTGAACAGATGAAAAAAGTAATAGTGGATACCAATTTCTGGGAAGTATTTCCTGAAGCAACCATCGAAATCTTATCCGTAAATGGTATCGATAACCACGTAACAAAAGAAAGTGAAGAAACGTATCATCAATTATTGAATGAGGCAGCAAAAGAAGCAAGAAATTACCTTACAGAAGAAACATTCAGCCAAAACGAAGTCATTGCTCAGTGGCGTCAGGCATTTACCACATTCAAGACTAAAAAAGGTGCACGTTCTTCTATTGAAGCTTTACTGAAACGTGCAAATCAAGAACGGGAATTTTTCCCAATCAATCCGCTTGTAGATATCTATAATAGTATTTCCTTGTCTTTTGGCGTACCTTGCGGCGGAGAAGATATCGAAAAGATCGCAGGAAATCTGCATTTAGGAAAAGCCCAAGGTGGCGAATCATTCCTGCCTTTAGGTGCAGATTCCGATGCTCCGGCACTTCCGGAAGAAATCATCTACTATGATGAACAAGGAGCGATCTGTCGCTGTCTCAACTGGCGTGAAGCCCAAAGAACAATGCTGACGGAAGAAACACAAGCAGCGGTGCTGGTCATTGAATCCATCAATGCTGAACAAGCGGCACGTGGCGCACAGGCAATCGAAGCGTTGAAGGAAAAAATCGATCAAACATTTGGCGTAACTAGTGTTAGACACACACTAACCAAAGATGAATCAGAAGCAGAATTATAAAAGAATCGAAATAAGAAGAGCGGCATTCATTGCCGTTTTTTTTTTTGTAAAAAAAGTTTGTGGAGGAAAGCAATCCTAGAAACTATTGCTTTATTTTTCTTGAATAGTATCAAACACAAGGTGTTTGCGCTTTCGTGATATAATGGAATCAGTTTATAGACAGGAAAGAAAATCAAATAGAAAGAAGGGTCAAATGATGATACAAAAAACACGTGTGATGCTTTATGTCAATGACGTAGAGATGATTTGCCGATTCTTTGTAGAAAAAATTGGTGCAGAAATTTCTGAAACAATCGAATTGCCAGAAGAATTTAAGAGTATTGTACTCAGCATCTCAAAAGAATTAGAATTAGGCGTATTCCCAAAAGTATTTGTGCAGAAGTTTTCACCAGAGGTATTAGGACCACCGCCTTCTTTAGTATTTTTTACGGATGAATTTGAAACTATCTACGAGAACATGGAAGAACCAGGAGAAATCACAGATAACAATGGCATCTTGACTTTCAATTTTTCTGACCCTGAAGGCAATTATTTTGTTATAGGAAAAGCTGAGTCGTCTGATTGAATAAAAAGGAGGAAAAACAGTGGATCTAATGGGAAGATTAGAAGGTTATTTGAAGTATCGGCGAGCAAAACATAGTGAGAAGCTTCGAGCAAAGAATCTCAAATCAGGAAAAAAGAAGACAAAAGGCTGGGGAAAAATGGTCGATACAGGTTTTGGCGGACTAAATAATCTGAATCCTGTCGATACAAAAGAATTCATCAAAGAAGAACAGAAACGAAATGGTAAAATCAAATCACACTATTGATTTTTGAGACTAGAATGAAGAAACTTTATTAACACAATAAAGAAATTCTTGTAATCCAAAGTGAATGTTCATGAACTTTGAGATAAAGGGATTTAATCAGATGGAACGTTCGGATTTTGCTTAAAATCCGAATTTTTTGTTTACTTATGTTTTGTTTTAGTATATGATAAAACACGTTGTTTTATTAATAAATCGAAATTTTAACGGACTTTATTTATAATGTTCGGATTTAGGGGGATGGAAGATGAAGGAAAAAATACTTTCCTACTTCGAAATAGAAAAATTGAACACCACGGTAAAACGTGAGGTACTGGCAGGATTTACAACATTTATCTCAATGGCTTATATCTTATTTGTAAATCCAACTGTATTAGGTGCTTCTGGAATGGATGAAGGAGCAGTGTTTACTGCGACTGCATTAGCCAGTGCGATCGGCTGTGTTTTAATGGGGGTATTAGCCCGTTATCCAATTGGAACGGCACCTGCTCTTGGGATCAATGCTTTTTTTGCTTATTCTGTTTGTTTAGGAATGGGGATTCCATGGGAAACAGCATTAGCCGGCGTATTCGTTGCTTCTTTGATTTTTATTTTGATCACAATCTTCAAGCTGCGGGAAATGATCATTGATGCGATCCCAGCAGATTTGAAATATGCGATTTCTGGCGGTATCGGTCTATTTATCGCTTTCCTTGGTCTGAGCGAAGGTGGGATCATCGTTTCGAATGAATCTACATTAGTAGGATTAGGATCACTCAACGTTGGTTCTACTTGGTTGACGATTTTTGGATTAGTCGTAACTGCTATCTTGCTTGTTCGGCGTGTACCAGGTGGCATCTTCATCGGGATGGCAGCTACAACGATTTTAGGTCTGGTCACAGGTTTGATTCCAATGCCTTCTGAAATTGTTGCCGCAGCACCAAGTTTGAAACCAACATTTTTAGTTGCATTAAAACATGTAGGGGACATCAATTCTCTTCAAATGTGGGTCGTAGTGCTGACATTCTTGCTTGTGACTTTCTTTGATACAGCAGGAACTTTAGTTGGATTAGCAAACCAAGCAGGTTTCATGAAAGACAACAAGATGCCTCGTGTAGGGAAAGCTTTAGCTTCTGATTCAACAGCTATGCTTGCGGGTTCCTTATTTGGTACTTCTCCTGTTGGTGCATTTGTAGAATCATCAGCTGGTATCGCCGTTGGAGGACGTTCAGGTATCACAGCTATTACTACAGGGATTTTCTTCTTGTTAGGCTTGTTCTTTTCTCCATTACTATCAGTTGTTACTTCACAAGTAACTGCACCAGCATTGATTATGGTAGGAGTATTGATGGCACAATCTTTGCGACAAATCGAATGGGGAAACTTAGAGATTGCGATCCCTTCATTCTTGATCTTGATCGGCATGCCTTTGACTTATAGTATTTCAGATGGGATTGCATTAGGTTTTATCTTCTATCCAATTACCATGTTAGCAGCTAAAAGAGGAAAAGAAGTATCTCCAATCATGTATGGTCTGTTCTTTGTATTTGTGGGATTCATGTGGATATTGAATGTGAAATAAAGAGGTTGTGAAATCAGCGTTCTGGCCTGAGTATTAGAGAAAAAAACGAAAAAATAGTTTCTTATATTTTGCCGTTTTTTGAGCTAATACCGAGGGACAGCTGAGTGAACACCGTTTATAAAGAGGTTGTGAAATCAGTGTTCTGGCCTGAGTATTAGAGAAAAAAACGAAAAAATAGTTCCTCATATTTTGCCGTTTTTTGAGCTAATACCAAGGGACAGCTGAGTGAACACCGTTTATAAAGAAGTTGTGAAATCAGCATTCTTCCCTGCATAAATCAATCCTTTCAAAAAACAGTTGAGGGAATTTCCTCAGCTGTTTTTTTGTTTTATTCTGTTACCGATAACAAGGTGCAATAGCTATTTGAAAGCGTTACAATTTTTAGTGAGAGAGACTAAAATAAATGATTAAGCAAAAAATAGAAACATCCATTTATAGGAGGAAAATCATGGAACAAAAATGGTGGCACCATTCAGTTGTTTATCAAATCTATCCAAGAAGTTTTCAAGATTCAAATCAAGATGGTATTGGAGATTTGCGGGGGATTATTTCCAGGTTGGATTATCTGGCGTATTTAGGTATTGATGCAATTTGGCTTTCTCCAGTATACGAGTCTCCGAATGATGACAATGGGTATGATATCAGTAATTATCAAGCAATCATGGCAGAATTCGGTACGATGGAAGAAATGGAAGAACTGATTGAAGAAGCAAAGAAAAGAAATATCCGTATCATCATGGATCTGGTGGTGAATCATACTTCTGATGAACATCCGTGGTTCATTGAGGCCCGTAAAAATAAAGAAAATCCTTATCGGGACTATTATATTTGGCGTGATCCGGTCAATGGAAAAGAGCCTAATAGATTGCGCTCAATATTCAGTGGTTCTGCTTGGCAGTTGGATGAAAAAACGGGGCAATATTTTCTGCACTTGTATAGCAAGCGTCAACCTGATTTGAATTGGAAAAATAAACAGGTTCGCCAAGAGATTTATCAAATGATGAATTTCTGGATCGATAAAGGTATTGGGGGCTTTCGTATGGACGTGATCGATATGATTGGCAAAGAACCGGATAAAGAAATCACAAGTAATGGACCTAAACTGCATGAGTATCTTCAGGAAATGAATCAAGCAACTTTTGGTGACAAAAATCTGATGACTGTTGGCGAAACATGGGGAGCAACTACCGAAATCGCTAAACTTTATTCCAATCCTAAAAGAAATGAATTATCCATGGTCTTCCAATTCGAACACATAGGATTAGATCAGCAAGAAGGCAAAGACAAATGGGATTTGAAACCCTTGAGTATCTCTGAACTGAAAAAAGTATTATCCAAATGGCAAACATCTTTAGGTGATGAAGGATGGAATAGTTTATTTTGGAATAATCACGATCTTCCGCGAATTGTTTCTCGTTGGGGAAATGACGATGTGTATCGAAAAGAAAGTGCCAAGATGTTTGCTATCTTGCTCCATATGATGAAAGGCACCCCTTATATCTATCAAGGAGAAGAGTTAGGCATGACGAATTGCCCAATCGATGATATCGCGGAAGCAAAAGATATTGAGACAATCAATATGTATAACGAAAGGATTTCTTCTGGATTTACAAAAGAGGAAATCTTGGAATCAATCAATGCGAAAGGAAGAGACAATGCTAGGACGCCTATGCAATGGAACGCCCGTGAACATGCTGGGTTTACTACTGGAATTCCATGGCTTCGAGTCAATCCAAATTATAAAGAAATCAATGCAGAAGAAGCGTTAGCAGATCAAGATTCTGTTTTTTATATGTACAAGAAATTGATCGATTTGCGTAGAAAACATGACATCATCGTCTGGGGAGACTATGAATTAGTGGAAAAGACGCCTGAGCATGTCTTTGCCTATTCTCGCATATATGAAGACCAGCAATGGCTCGTTATTTGTAATATGTCCAGTGAAAAGCAGACGTTCACTGTTCCACGTGAAGCTTTAAGGGTTATTGTGTCAAATTATCCTCTGAAACAGTTACCAGACGGCAAAGTTGATTTACGACCTTATGAAGCATTTGTGTTGGAAGTAAAATAAATCGTTTGCTTAGATGGTTAACGAGTGTTTTCTTTCGGGGATCGTCTTATGTATTTGTTATATATAAATATTAAAAATGAAGAGTAGCATTCAATTTTTTTCTTCTCTTCTGCCGAAATAGTTAGAATATCTTGTTTTGATGAATCGAGCTATACTTCAAGTAAGAAATTGTTGATAGCGAGGAGAGATAGTTATGGATCAGGAAATATTTCCAGAAAATTTTTTATGGGGCGGAGCAGTAGCTGCTAATCAATGTGAAGGTGCATGGTTGGAAGACGGCAAATTACCTAATGTGACAGATACGCTTATCGGGATCATGAACCAGCATCCTAGTATTCAGTGGAATGAAGAAAAAAAGATTTGGGAGATTGCTTTAGACGAATCACTCCATTATCTTTCTCATGAAGCGATTGATTTTTATCATCGATTTGAAGAGGATATTCGTTTACTGAAGGAGTTAGGTTTAAAAGCTTTTCGAACAAGCATCTCATGGGCACGAATATTTCCAAGAGGAGACGAACAGAAGCCAAATGAGGCTGGTCTCGTATTTTATGACAGACTAATCAATACATTAAATCGATATGATATCGAGCCAGTAATTACTCTTAGTCATTATGAAACCCCCTTAGCATTGGTAGGAGAGTATGGGGGGTGGCAAAATCGAAAATTAATCGACTTTTTTGAATTTTATGCGCAGACCGTCTTTGAACGCTACCAAGGGAAAGTGAAATATTGGATGACCTTTAATGAGATCAATAATGCTTTTCGTATGCCTTATGCAGCTGCTGGATTGGTTACATTCCCTGCTAGAGATAAACTTGAACCCATTGCTACACTAACAAAAAAAGTGATTTATCAAGCCTGTCATCATATGTTTCTAGCGAACGCCCGTGCTACTCAATTATTAAAGAAAATCGATCCAAATGCTAAGATGGGTATTATGTGTAGCTTTTCTGCATTAGCGACTTATGCATATGACTGTGATCCAGAGAATGTATTTGGTTCACTGCAATTTAAACGCAATTCATGGTTTTTCTCCGATGTCATGTGCCGAGGGCATTATCCAGCTTATATTTACAGGACATGGAAGGAAGAAGACTGTGCACCAGTAATGTTAGATGGAGACGAACAGTGCTTGCAAGCTAACACGGCAGATTATATTGCATTTAGTTATTATCGTAGCGCTGTCTATAAAAAAGAAGCAGAAATGCGCGTAGATACTGGCGGAGCAAATGGTTTCGATAATCCCTTTTTGAAGGAAAAATCTCCCGAACCTTGGAGTTGGCCAATTGATCCTCTAGGGTTTCGTTATGTCATGAATGAATTGACAGACCGTTATGAATTACCATTATTCATAGTTGAAAATGGCATTGGACTAGATGAAGCACCAGATGAATTGAATCGAATCCACGATCCAAAACGTTGTGAGTATCTAAAAATACATCTTCAGGAAATTGCTGAGGCAATAAAAGATGGTTGCCAAATCATTGGTTACTTATGGTGGGGACCAATCGATATCGTATCGGCAGGAACAGGGGAAATGAGGAAGCGATATGGCTTTATTTATGTGGATAGACAAAATGATGGGAGCGGAAGCTTTAGGAGATTGAAAAAAGATAGTTTTGAATATTATAAACAAATTATCCAGTCTAATGGTAAAAACCTTGAATATAGATCTTTCTTCAAATGATTTTTAAACCTCTGCAAGTGACTATTGTCATTTGAGAGGTTTTTCCTGTATGTTTATAACAAAGAGGAGGTGTAAGCAAATGGACTTAAATAAACGACAACTCCAAATTCTTGTAGTATTAAGAAATAAGAATCATTGGATAACAAGCGAAGAATTAGCTGAAGCTTTAGGTACCAACAAGAAAACGATCCAAACTGAAATCAAAAATATGCTTGCTATCTACGAGAAGAAAATCATTATCCAGTCAAATAAACGTTCAGGTTATTTTTTAGAATCAATTGAATCTGAAACTAAACAGCAAATCATACAAGAGGTGACGAAACATAAAATCTATTCCAGCATGGATTTCCGAGCTTCAACTATTGTGACGTACTTATTGTTTCAAAAAGGGTATGTCAGTATGCAAAAGATAGCAGACATTTTCTTTCTTTCAAAAACAGCCGTATCATTACAAATAAAAACGATTTTGCGTTGGATCGAGCGCAATCCTAAATTAGAACTGGAAGTTTCGTCGACAAAAGGACTAAAAATCATTGCTGAAGAAAATTCAAAAAGAATTTTCTTATCTCTTGTTGGAACAGAAACGGTGATCCAACACGCAAGGTTGCCTCAACAAATCAGTACAATTTTTTCCAATATCATGCCGACTGTCCAAAAGACATTAAAAGAGGTTCTTATATCATATAATTATATTGTTTCAGGAGAGGACTTCATACGATTTTCTCGGTATCTCGTTTTGACCATTCTTCGAAGAGAAGAACTTTTAGAAAAAACAAACAGGTATACATTATTTATTCCGATGGTAGAGACCCTCACAAAAAAGTTATCATCAGAACTACCCTATTCTTTTTCCAATCAAGAAAAACAAGCAATTGAAAATCGACTATTAGAGTTAAATTATTTGATGATTAATGATGAAAAAAACAAAGAAATAGAGAAGAATCTAAGAGCATTTGAGCAAACGATTATTCGTTTTTTAGATCTTCCTGTTTCGTTATTGTTCCATGAAACAGAATTTTTGCTAACCCATATCAAACAAATGAAAACGAGGATGGATGCCGGACATAATACCATGAATCATTTTGTACAAAAGATCATCTCCCGTTATCCTTTAGAAATTTATTTAATTCGGCGTTTCTTCCCAATACATTTTCAATTACGTCCCAATTTAGCTGAAAGCGCTTATTTTGTTTTGTATCTTGCCGAAGCGTTGAATCCTTTTCGAAAACAAGGGGAGATACTGATTGTTAGTAACCAGCCAATTAGTATTTTGAATACACTAAAAAAACAGATTCAACAAAGTATGAACATGTGGATCAAAGAATGCCGGATAGAACCAGTGTATCTTTTCAAAAATCAATCAAACAAAATAACGGAATATGATGCAATTTTGACTACTGAGCAAGAGCTTATTTTTGAGTGGGATGATTTGATTTATCTACCTAGTGTTCTAGATGAGTTTGAATCTTGGGAGATTTATCAGATTTTGCGTGAAAAGCTGACCATAGTTGAAGAAAAAAAGAAAACAAAACTGCTTGATCATTACTACAAAGAAGAAAATCAAATAAAAATCCATAAAAAGATAGATTCCATTCAGCAACTAATCTCTCCTAGTTCTGACCTAGTTATGCTTCCGTTAAATGCCGAGACTTTGTTGTGCTGTCTTATCAAAAGCCAAGTAGAAACAAAAATCACAGAGTATCAGCTTGAGATACCACTTATACATCAGCAAAGGAAGATCAAGCGTGTTTTTTTTGTCTCCTTTGACTATAAGAGAAACGATATACTTGTTTTCTTTCAAGCAGTGAGTGATTTGCTCGGCTAAGTAAACCATACACACTATTGTACAGTTTCGTTCGCTATTAGAAGGGGTACTAATTGAATGGAGAAACCGTTTTCTAAGAACTATACTTATCTTGTAAGAAGGATTGCTACGGCATTAATTAACAAGGGGGAAGTAAAAATGGACTATTCACAATTAGCGAAAGATATTGTCCGATTTGTCGGAGGCGAAGAAAATGTCAGCAATGTTTACCATTGTGCAACAAGGTTACGCTTTACCCTAAAAGATAATAAGAAGGCAGATAAGGAGAAGGTAGAGCAACTAGAAGGTGTGATCACTGTAGTCGAAGCTGGAGGAATGTTTCAAGTCGTAGTAGGAAATGCAGTAAATGAAGTGTATGACGTATTATCCAAACAAATGAAACTAGAAGATGATGCATCTAGTGGAAAGAGAGGAACTGAGAAAAAAGGCATTTTAAACTCTTTTATAGACATGATCGCCGCTGTTTTTGCCCCGACTTTAGGCGTCTTGGCAGGAAGTGGTTTGATCAAAGGAGTACTCGCCTTATGTACGAGTTTGAATTTATTAACTACTGAATCAGGAACTTATATCATTTTGAATGCAGCAGCTGATGCATTTTTCTATTTCTTGCCTATATTTTTGGCATATACTGCTGCAAAAAAGTTCAATACAGATCGTTTCATCGCTATGGTTATTGCAGCAGCTCTCGTTTATCCTACGATTGTCAGTGCATATAGTGATAGCATAACCTTGCGATTTCTAGGGATGCCCGTGATTCTAGCAAGGTATACAAGTACGGTTATTCCAGCAATTTTAGCTGTATGGGTTCTTTCTTATATTGAGCCTAAGATTCGCAAAAGCTTGCACGAAAGTATTCGAAATTTATTGACACCATTCATTTGTATCATCGTGATGGTCCCAATTACTTTATTAGTTGTAGGTCCAATTGCAGATTATGCAAGTCAGCTGATTGCAGCTGGATATTTAGCTGTTTATAACTTTAGCCCTGTTTTATCTGGTGCTGTTATCGGCGGATTTTGGCAAGTGTTAGTGATTTTTGGGTTACATTGGGGACTTGTACCAGTAATGACCAACAATCTTTCTTTCTACGGTCGTGATACGCTAGGTCCAGCATGTATGACTGCCGTAGCTGCGCAAGCAGGAGCAGTACTTGGGGTATTTTTGAAAACGAAAAATAAGAAAGTAAAAAGTTTATCTTTATCTGCATTTATCACAGCATTATTTGGAATCACTGAACCTGCTGTTTATGGTGTGACTCTTAAATATAAACGACCATTTTACATTGCTTGTATATGTGGAGCTATATTTGGTGGAGTAGCTGGTGCCGCAGGAGCCGGTGCTTTGGCAGTTGCTACAAGAAGTATTTTGTCTTTCCCGATTTATATTGGTGAAGGATTTGTTTGGCTAGTTGCTAGTTATTTCTTAGCGATGATCAGTTCCTGTATGCTAACTTTTCTTTTCGGCTACAAGGATGAAATCGAAGAAGAATCCTCAAAGGATATAGTGTTAAGTACTCCTGCAGCAGGTGAAATAATTGATTTATCTGAAGTAAACGATCCAACATTTGCTAGTGGATCTTTAGGAGAAGGGTTTGCGATCATTCCAACGGACGGAAAAATCTACAGTCCTGTAAACGGGGAAGTTTCAACAGTTTTTCCAACGAAACATGCAATTGGGGTAGTCAGTGAAGAAGGAGCAGAGATACTGATCCATATCGGTATTGATACAGTGAATTTAAATGGCAAATACTTTCAAAGTGCAGTATCTGATGGAAAAAAAGTACGTAAAGGCGATTTATTGATGGAAGTAGATTTGCAAGAATTAATCAAAGAGGGATATGATCCGACCACAATGGTTATTGTTACAAATAGTAGTAGATTCAAAAATATCATTACTAGTCATAAGAAAAATAATCAAACAAGAAAACTAGCAAGTTTAGGGGGATCGATATGAAAAAATTTCCAGAAGGATTTTTATGGGGCGGAGCGACAGCGGCCAATCAATGTGAAGGTGCATGGGATGTAGATGAAAAAGGATTATCTGTGTCTGATGTGTATACATTCGACAGCGATTTACCTAAAGAAAAATGGACAGATCAATGGCATATGATGACGCATCAGCAAGTAAAAGCGGCGCAGGATCCCAACAGCAAGTATTATTATCCTAAAAGACACGGAAATGATTTCTATCATCACTTTAAAGAAGACATCCGTTTATTTGCTGAAATGGGTTTTAAATGCTATCGGATGTCTATCGCATGGACAAGAATTTTTCCTCATGGTGATGAAGAAACACCCAATGAAGCGGGATTATTTTTTTATGATCAAGTGTTTGACGAATGTCTAAAATATGGGATTGAGCCAGTCGTTTCTCTTTCCCATTATGAAATGCCGTTATATTTGGTTACAGAATATGGTGGATGGCCTAATCGAAAGCTTATTCAGTTTTACGTTCGTTTCGCTGAAACAGTATTCAAACGCTATAAAAATAAAGTAAAATATTGGATGACTTTCAATGAGATCAACTGTGTAAAACATCACCCTTTTGTTAGCGTAGGAGTAATTGAAGAAAACCATCCCCATTTGGAACAAGCGAAATACCAAGGTGCACACCATCAGTTTATAGCAAGTGCTTTAGCTACAAAAGCTTGTCATGAAATTATCAAAGGTTCACAAGTCGGTTGTATGATCAGCTATCAGCTTCTTGTTCCGTATTCTTGTGATCCGGATGATATTCAAAAAACAATTGAGCAGCAAAGAACTTCTTTGTTCTTTAGTGATGTTCAAGCAAGAGGATATTATCCAGCGTATACGCAACGAATGTTTGAAGAAAAAGGTGTCAACTTAAAAATAGAAGTAGGTGATGAAGAAATCTTAGCAGCCTACCCTGTTGATTTTGTTTCTTTTAGCTACTACATGTCTAGTGCAGTCAGTGCTCATCCAGAAAATTGGGAAGGGGTCCAAGGAAACTTAATAACTGGAGGAATTAAAAATCCGTATCTTCCATCAAGTGAATGGGGCTGGCAGATTGATCCTAAGGGTTTGAGAATTGCTTTGAATCAATTATATGATAGGTATCAAAAACCACTGTTCATAGCTGAAAACGGACTCGGAGCTATAGACAAAGTAGAAGAAGATGGAACCGTTCAAGACGATTACCGCATTGACTATTTGAAACAGCATATTGAGCAGATGAAGGAAGCTATCAAAGATGGAGTAGATTTATTTGGTTATACGTCGTGGGGCTGCATTGATATCGTCAGCGCTTCTACTTCACAAATGTCAAAACGTTATGGATATATCTATGTTGATCAAGATGACGAAGGGAATGGCACAAAGAAACGGTTAAAGAAAAAATCATTTGATTGGTACAGACAAGTCATCCAATCAAATGGCGAAATCCTATAATAAAAGGAAATAAGGGACTGTGACAAAAGTCTTGTCACAGCCCCTTCTTTACGAATAAACAGTATTCTCCTGCCAACTCCTCGATCACAAGTCACCATAGTCATAAAACATGAGAAGCTGTTTTTTGAAATTGCTCCTTGTGACTCGGAGTTCAACGGCAGGCTCACGACCTCTCAATAAACGGTGTACAATCAGCTGACCATCGGCATTAGCTCAAAAAACGACAAAATATGAGGAACTATTTTTGTTTGGCTGTTCTTATTACTTGATGCAGGACGGCTTTTTCACAACCTCTGATATAAACGGTGTTCAAAAGCCAGTTTTTCGGTATTAAGCCAAATTTATGCAAAAATGTGGAAAGCCATTTTCACAAAATTTTTCTTCATACTCAAAACTAAACGACTTTTTCACAACCTCTGATTCACGGTGTTCCAGAAGGAGTTTTGTCGAAAACAAGCCGAAATTCTTTGAAGATGGCTACTTCTTTTTTTCAAATCTAGACAGAGGAGGCGGACATTATTCCGTGTTTTTTGACAAAAAATAAAAATCATACTATGATATGTACGCCAATGGAGGGGATGAAATGGAAAAGCCAATTGAAAAAGCGTTAGATGAATGTCTTTTCTTTAGCGTGAAAAAGCTAGATCGCATGTTGAATAAATTAGCTGATGAAGCGTTTAGAAGGACAGGTCTGGCACCAACTTATGGTTTTATTTTATTGATATTAAAAGAAAAAGATGGAATACCACAAAAAGATATTGCACAAATGCTCTATTCCGCCCCATCAACGATTGCTCGTTTTGTTGAAAAATTAGAATATAAAGGATACGTCAAAACAGTTAGCGAAGGTCGCTTGTCATTAGTTTATCTTACAGAACAAGGACGCCAATTTGCTAAGGAAGTCGATGGTAGCTGGGAAGAACTTCATCAGTCATACAAAGCAGTTTTGGGAAATGAAGCAAGTAAAGAATTAGCCCAGACAATGAATGATGCAACAGATAAGTTACAAAAAAAATAAAATTTTTTAAGCAAATTAGTTGCATGTACAACTAATCGAGTGGTTTAATGATAGATGATTCTCGATAGGTTAATCAGAGCGAATTATGGGAGGAATGACAATGTCACAATTTGATCAATCAATTACTTTACCTTCAGGAGTTCAATTGAAGAACCGATTGATGCTGTCGCCTATGACGACACAACTCAGCTTTTTCAATGGAGTGATCACCGAAGATGAGATCACTTATTATAAACAACGTTCTAAAGGTCTTGGTGCTGTTATTACTGGTGCTGCAAATGTCCAAGATATCGGAAAAGGCTGGCCAGGTGAACTCAGCATCGCTCATGATGAAATGATTCCTCGATTAAGTGAGCTAGCGAAAGCAATCCAAGGAGAAGGCGCAAAAGCGATTATTCAGATTTTCCACGGTGGACGAATGACAAGTCGAGCAACTTTATCTGGAGAACAGCCTGTATCTGCAAGTGCAGTTGCAGCAAAACGTCCTGATGCGGAAACACCACGAGCAATGAGTGAAGAAGAAATCGTTGAAACAATCCAAGCATTTGGCAAAGCCACACGTAGAGCGATTGAATCAGGATTTGATGGAATCGAGTTGCATGGAGCAAATACGTATTTGATCCAACAATTTTTCTCTCCGCATTCGAATAGACGAGAGGATCAATGGGGCGGTAGCTTGGAAAATCGTTATCGTTTTATTGAAGAATTATTAACAACGGTTTTCTCAGCGGTTGAACAATATGCTAAAAAACCATTCATCGTAGGGTATCGTTTCTCACCAGAAGAATATGAAACACCAGGTATCCGTTTTGAAGACACGATCTGGCTTCTTGAACGATTACGTGAGTCAAAACTAGATTATCTGCATGTTTCATTAAATATGTATGATCGAATAGCTCGTTCTGATAAATACAACGATAAATCGATTCTTGAAGTGGTCCATAACACGATTCAAGGAAAGATCCCTTTAGTTGGTGTCGGTGGGATCCGCAATCGCGAAGATGTAGAGCAGGTATTGAAATATGCAGAACTTGCAGCAATTGGACAGCAAATGATCGTCGATCCTGACTGGGCAGAGAAATTATTGGAAAACCGTGAGGATGAATTTGTAACGAAACCTTTTGAAGAAGCATATAAAGAGCTTTATTTGCCAAGCCCATTATATAATTTCTTGAAAGCACGTTATCAATAACGCAATTTTTATAGAAAGAGGATGGGAAAATGAAAGTATTGATCGTATTAACAAATGTAGAAAAGTACGAAAAGATCGAGCGTCCTACAGGTTTGTGGTTAAGTGAACTGACTCATTTTTATGATGTATTAGTAAAAAATGGGATCGATGCAGATTTTGTCAGTCCTAAAGGCGGATATGTACCTTTAGAACCGCAAAGTGTTTTGAATATGGATGAAATCGATTGGGCCTATTATGAAGATGAAGATTTCAGAAATCGGGCCTTGGGAAATACCTTACGTCCTGATGATGTGGATGCAAATGATTATGCAGCGGTTTATTATGCTGGTGGCCACGGAACAATGTGGGATTTTCCAGAAGCAATAGATCTTGGGAAAGTCGCTTCACAAATCTATCGAAATGAAGGGCTGGTCTCAGCTGTTTGTCACGGTGTTGTAGGATTGTTGCCAGTTACAGATGAGTCTGGAAAATCTATTTTAGCTGGACGTACAGTGACTGGGTTCAGTAATGAAGAAGAGGAAGCAAATGGTACAACGAATGAAGTACCATTCTTAGCAGAAGATGCTTTGAAAGAAAAAGGAGCAAACTATCAGTCTGGAGCAGCTTTTTCAGAAGTGGTTCAAATTGATGGGCGGCTTCTTACAGGGCAAAATCCTCAATCTGCTCATCAATTAGGCGAAGCAGTTGTTGAAGCATTAAAGAATTAAAAATAAATGATGTGTCTATTCTAACTATTACATTACACACGCTAAAACTCGTCTTTTCGTTCTTTTCTGTTTCCTATTTGGACAGAGGTACGTAAAAGGCGAGTTTTTTTCTTTTATAAGAGTACATTTTTTGAAACATCTCTTCAGAAATGATACTCTTCAATTAGGTCCACTAGTACATTATTGAGAAGCAGACCTAGAACACGGTATGATGGAGAGGGTTGATTCTGCTGCATCGCTATGTATCATAAGGTTGAAAGCGAGTTATGAATACTGTGTTTTCTGATTGAGAAGTTAGCAGTAGAACACCTTATAAGAAAGAGGAATGCAGATGAACATTGTAATTGTCGGCGGGTCGTTTGCAGGGATTCATGCGGCTATTTATCTTCGCCAATTGATGCCAACAAGTGAAATATATTTGATTGAAAAGCAATCGAAGTTAGGATGGATTCCCAGCGGGTTCAATTTGATATTAAAAGGAAAGGTTACCAGTGAAAAACAACTTTCTTGGATCACGAAAGAAGAACTGACTGACCGCTATCGAATCCATGTTTACACAGAAAAGACAGTAATAGGATTGAAAGAAAAAAAAGTCGTTTTAGCAGGAGGAAAAAAATTGGATTTTGATCGTTTGATTCTAGCAACTGGTTCAAATCAAAAGTTTCGAAATATTTCTGCAGAATCAACGCTTATTCACCCAGTTAAAAAGATACAAAACGTAACGGCTCTTCAGCAAAAGATCATGAATGCAAAGAAAATTGCAATTATTGGTGCAGGACAAGCAGGAATCGAAATAGCTGAAGGGTTGGCATCAAGAAAAAAACAAATCCATCTTTACGAAAGCCGAAAGTCAATTCTTTTTCGTTATCTAGATCCTGAAATGACAGAACCGTTAGTAAAGGAAATGAAAAATCAAGGGCTTTCACTTTTTTTAGAAGAACAAGTTGTGTCTTTGACCGAAAATGAAACCGCTATTGTAGAGACGGAAAAAAGAAAGGAGAACTATGATCTTGTTTTGCTGGCTAATCATTCTCGCCCCGACAATCAGATGTGGGAAGAACAATTAACATTGAATGATGATGGAACGATCTGGGTAGATGACTACTTGCAAACGTCTCAAAAAGACGTTTATGCGATTGGCGATGCGATCCAAGTAACTTTTCGTCCAACAAATGAAAAAATGTATGTTTCTCTAGTAAATAACGCTGTCCGTACAGCACGAAATGTCAGCAAGACAATTAGTGGCTCACAGACAAAGGATCAGGGAACCTATCGTCCAGTCGGCAATCAGTGGTTTGGCTATTTCTTAGGAAGCGTAGGTTTGACAGAAGAAGAGAGCATTTTTTATCCCCAAAAAATTGAAACAGGATACGTAGACTACAAGCTTACAGCAATAAATCAAAGCAAAGTTAAACTCAAATTTCTATTTGATTCTGAAAAAAAGATTCTTGGAGCACAGCTCCAAAGCAAAAAAGAGATGTTCCACCTTCTTGACCAACTGACAATTGCAGTAGAAGAAGGATGGACGTTTGAACAGTTAGAAGAACATGAGCTATTTTTCCAGCCAGAATACCGTGTGCCAGATATGGTGTGGTCAAAGGTGGCGAATACTGCCTATGAAGATTGAAGCATTATTAGAAAGAAAAGAGCAGTTACAGATCCTGATTTTGCGAAACCTTGTTCTGCAAGGGGGAACAGCCTCTATCAATGGTTTGAGAGAGCATGTCCAACTGTCAAAAGCCTCGTTTGATCAATATTTGGAAGATATTGAATTGATTGGCCGAATGATGGAAAAAAAAGTAGAAGTACAGCGAAATGAGTATCAGGCGCTGCTTGTGTTGGACGAAGATGTAAGTTTGGAAAAAATTCTATTGTTTTTATTGCAGGAAAGCTTGAAGTTTAAGATGCTCGTCTATTTATTAGAACATCAGCAAGTATCCATCGTTCGATTAGCGACAGCGTTTAATATCAGTGAGTCTTCTGTTTTTCGAAAGATCAAAGAATTGAACCAGCTCTTAGAGGAATTTGGATTACAAATCAAAAACGGTCAATTATACGGAGAAGAGCTACAGATACGATATTTTTATTATGAACTATTCCAATATATCCCGGAAGATCAGCGACCGCTTTTTTTGCAAAATACACCAGAAAAAAGACCGTTCATTCTAGGATTGGACCGTGTATTAGAAACAACGTTTACGGCATCAGCAGAAGCACAGATTGCTTGCTGGCTCGGGATTACGAAAAAAAGACTATTGAATGAAAAAAGTACGTACGCAACTTTGAAAGAAAAGAAATTACTCTATCAGTCGGACCGGCTTTATCAAGCAATCGATCCAATCATCGTGATGCATCTTAGTCGAACAGCAGCAGAACTGAATGTATACGAAACAATGATGTTTTACAGCTTTTTTGTTTCTTTTTCGATAGTAGACGAAGAAATATTTTATCAGTATGATTTGACACGGAGCAAAAAGTTACCAACCGCTGTTTTAGATACTTACATTCGGGAAACGATGTTATGGCATTATCGTCCTCGTCGTTTGAAAATCAAAGAAGAAAAGGCAGTAGGCTACCAAATTTCCCAGATCAACAATGAATGGTTTTTCTTTGTTGGAAAGATCGAAGTCTATGAGCGTGATCGGCTTTTGGAACAGCAGCAGAAAATGCTCGGGCATTCCTTAACACAGTTACTGGCGAAATTACAGGAAACAGCGGTGCAGCAATTGCCGAGGAAAAGAGCTGAAGATAGTGAGCTTAGTTACCTGATGATCCAGTATGCCAATGTTCTTTTGATGATCGATTTTTATATTGCAAAACCAGTAGTGATTGGAATCGATTTAGAAAGTCTGCCGATTTATCGTATTGCTTTTCAACAATATCTGATCAGAGAACTGAGGGGAATCGGCGGTATTGAGATTGGAAGTTATGAAGAAGGTAAAGAATATGATTTGGTGATCACATTTTGCCAGAGAAACAAAAAACAGTGTGAATATTATCTGTCAGAATTTGCGTCACCTTACGACATTATTCGATTGAAAAGAAGAATAGAGACGCTGAAAAAAGAAAAGAATTGATTAAAAAATAGCTTCATAATAAAAAACTGTCAAAAAAAGAAAAAAAGAATAAAATTTTGACAGTTTCTTTTTTTAAAACAGTAGTATGATAAGAGTAGTTAAAGAAAGCGTTTGCATATAATGGAGGGAATCACAATGACAGAATCAACGTATATCATGGCGATTGACCAAGGTACAACTAGCTCACGAGCAATTATCTTTGACAAGAAAGGAAGACACATCGGCAGTTCTCAAAAAGAGTTCACGCAATATTTCCCGCAAGAAAGTTGGGTGGAACATGATGCAAATGAAATCTGGAATTCTGTACAGTCAGTTATTGCCGGAGCGTTCATCGAATCAGGGATCAAACCAAATCAGATTGCTGGGATTGGCATAACGAACCAGCGTGAAACAACAGTAATATGGGAAAAAGATACAGGACGTCCAATCTATCATGCAGTTGTTTGGCAATCCAGACAGTCAGCTGGAATTGCAGATAACTTAAAAAATGAAGGCTATCAAGAATTTTTCCACGAAAAAACAGGGTTAGTGATCGATGCCTATTTCTCAGCAACGAAGATACGCTGGATTCTTGATCATGTAGAAGGCGCGCAAGAACGAGCTGAAAAAGGCGAATTGATGTTTGGAACGATCGATTCTTGGTTAGTATGGAAACTGACCGATGGACAAGCACATGTTACTGATTACTCGAATGCCAGTCGGACGATGTTGTTCAATATCCATCAGCTAGATTGGGATCAGGAGATTTTAGATTTACTAAATATTCCTCGAGTGATGTTACCAAAAGTCACTTCTAACTCAGAAGTTTATGGTTATACGCAAGGTTATCATTTTTATGGAAGCGAAGCACCAATTTCAGGGATGGCAGGAGACCAGCAAGCCGCATTATTCGGACAAATGGCATTCGAACCAGGCATGGTCAAGAATACTTATGGTACAGGTTCATTTATTGTCATGAATACCGGTGAAAAACCGCAATTATCCAAAAATAATTTATTGACGACAATTGGTTACGGCATAAATGGAAAGGTTTACTATGCTTTAGAAGGAAGTATTTTTGTGGCTGGTTCTTCGATTCAATGGCTGAGAGATGGACTTCAAATGTTGCAAAAAGCTAGCGATTCAGAAGACGCAGCGAAACGCTCTACAAGCGAAGATGAGGTTTATGTTGTTCCTGCATTCGTTGGGCTAGGTGCTCCTTATTGGGATCAGGCAGCACGAGGGGCTATGTTTGGCTTGACACGTGGTACGACAAAAGAAGATATCATTAAAGCTACTTTACAGTCGATTGCTTATCAAGTGAGAGATATCATCGATACGATGCAAGATGACACTGGAATCAAGATTCCTGTATTGAAAGTAGATGGCGGTGCAGCAAACAATGAATATCTGATGCAATTCCAAACAGATATCTTGAATGTACCGATCCAACGAGCAGAAAACTTGGAAACAACGGCGCTAGGGGCAGCATTTTTAGCAGGATTAGCTGTCGGTTATTGGAAAGATACAGACGAGATCCGCGAATTTTATGAAGCTGGCAAGCTATTTGAAGTTCAAATGGAGGAAGAGCGCCGAGAAAAACTTTACAACGGTTGGAAAAAAGCAGTAAAAGCTACCCAAGCATTTGAATAAGGAGGAAATCCATATGTTTTCAAACAAGACAAGACAAGATAGCATTCAAAAAATGCAGCAAGAAGAATTGGATCTGTTGATCATCGGTGGCGGAATCACTGGTGCCGGTGTGGCAGTCCAGTCAGCAGCATCAGGAATCAAAACAGGATTGATCGAAATGCAGGATTTTGCAGAAGGGACTTCCTCTCGCTCGACCAAACTTGTTCATGGCGGTATTCGTTATCTGAAGACATTTGATGTGGAAGTAGTAGCTGACACAGTTGGTGAACGTGCAGTCGTACAAAGTATTGCCCCACACATCCCAAAACCAGATCCAATGCTTTTGCCAATCTATGAGGGCGAAGGAGCAACAACCTTCAATATGTTCTCGGTCAAAGTAGCAATGGACCTTTATGACAAACTGGCAAATGTGACAGGAACCAAATATGAGAATTATACGCTGACACCAGAAGAAGTATTGGAAAGAGAACCGTTTTTGAAAAAAGAAGGGCTAAAAGGCGCGGGTGTCTATCTAGATTTCCGCAACAATGATGCCCGTTTAGTGATTGATAATATCAAAAAGGCTGCCGAAGATGGGGCTTATCTAGTAAGTAAAATGAAAGCGGTTGGCTTTTTATATGATGGCGATCAAATCGTTGGCGTCAAAGCTCGTGACCTGCTGACAGATGAAGTGATCGAAATCAAAGCAAAATTAGTGATCAATACGAGTGGTCCTTGGGTAGATAAAGTACGAAACTTGAATTTTACGCGTCCAGTCTCTCCTAAAATGCGTCCAACTAAAGGGATCCATTTAGTTGTAGATGCGAAAAAACTGCCTGTACCGCAACCCACATACTTCGATACAGGAAAGCAAGATGGGCGGATGGTTTTTGCTATTCCAAGAGAAAACAAGACTTACTTTGGTACGACAGATACGGATTACCAAGGAGATTTTACGGATCCGAAAGTCACACAAGAAGATGTAGATTATCTATTGGATGTGATCAATCATCGCTATCCAGAAGCAAATATCACATTGAATGATATCGAAGCAAGCTGGGCAGGACTTCGTCCACTGTTGATTGGTAATTCTGGTTCTGATTACAATGGTGGAGATAATGGATCGATTTCAGACAAGAGCTTCAATAAAGTTGTCGATACAGTAAGTGAATATAAGGAAAACAAAGTTTCTCGTGCTGAAGTAGAAGACGTGTTGAACCATTTGGAAAACAGCCGTGATGAAAAAGCACCTTCTACGATTTCCAGAGGTAGTTCTTTAGAAAGAGAACCAGATGGTTTGCTGACTTTATCTGGTGGGAAAATCACCGATTACCGTAAGATGGCAGAAGGAGCTTTGCGATTGATACGCCAATTATTAAAAGAAGAATACGGAATAGAGACGAAAGAAATCGACTCTAAAAAATATCAGATTTCAGGTGGAAACTTCGATCCAACTAAATTAGAAGAAACAGTGACAGAATTAGCAAAAGAAGGAGTAGCAGCCGGTTTAGAGGAAGAAGATGCTACTTATATCGCTGATTTTTACGGGACTAATGCCCGACGTATCTTTGAATTAGCAAAAGAAATGGCACCTTATCCTGGTTTGAGTCTCGCTGAGTCAGCTCGGTTACGTTATGGTTTAGAAGAAGAAATGGTTTTGGCCCCAGGCGATTATCTCATTCGTCGTACAAATCATCTGTTGTTTGAACGAGATCAGCTTGATGAGATCAAGCAACCTGTGATCGATGCAATTGCTGGATATTTTGAATGGACAGAAGAGGAGAAGGCGCAACAGACTAAACGTTTAGAAGCATTGATTGCAGAATCAGATCTGCGGGAACTAAAGGGGGAGAAATAAATGAACAGTGATATGACTCAAATCATGGGGGAGTTTATTGGGACACTGATCCTAGTTTTGCTTGGAGATGGTGTGTGTGCGGCTGTGAATTTAAACAAAAGTAAAGCACAGGCTTCTGGCTGGATTGTCATCGCATTTGGTTGGGGACTCGCTGTAACAATGGCTGTCTATATTTCTGGATTCATGGGCCCAGCTCATTTGAATCCTGCAGTCTCTCTAGCTATGGCGATGACAGGGGCAATTAGTTGGAATCTTGTCGTTCCTTTCATCATTGCGCAAGTTTTAGGAGCTTTTGCAGGGGCCATTCTTGTTTGGCTTTCTTATTTGCCACATTGGAATGCAACGAAAGATGAAAGCGCGATTTTAGGAACGTTTGCAACAGGTCCTGCTATACGGAATTATCCAGCAAATGTGATCACAGAATTAAT
Source organism: Enterococcus faecium (assembly GCF_029023785.1). Classification (NCBI taxonomy): domain Bacteria; kingdom Bacillati; phylum Bacillota; class Bacilli; order Lactobacillales; family Enterococcaceae; genus Enterococcus; species Enterococcus faecium. Next base: position 338,070 of record NZ_CP118955.1, read on the forward strand.
TGGTACATTTGTATTAGTTCTTGGGTTGCTAGCTTTTGGACAAAACGAATTTGCACCTGGAACGAACGTATTCGCTGTAGGTGGATTGATCTTAGCCATCGGTCTTTCATTAGGAGGGCCAACAGGATATGCAATCAACCCTGCTCGGGACTTTGGTCCTCGATTAGCACATGCGGTATTGCCAATAGCTAATAAAGGAACTTCAGATTGGGCATATTCATGGGTACCAATCGCAGGTCCAATGATCGGAGCAATTATCGCGGTAGGTGTCTATTCATTAATGGTGTAAATCTATAAAACATACTAAAGTTTGACAACCAAAATGTGTCTTGCTATAGTTAAGTGGAAAATAAATAAGACCTAGAAGAATGGGGTATGTTTTGTGAGTGTAGCTGGTATCTAATCAGTAAGTCGAATAGCCAATAAACAAAGTTTATTTGGTGTGCTTATGAAACGGTACCTGTCAGGAAAACAATATCTTTGTATTCTAATAAGGATAGGACATGACTTTTTTAAGCTGTGTTCTATCCTTTTATTTATCTCTAGGCCCTTATTTATTTTGGGACAGGTATCTCTTCAAGAAAAGGAGAGAATATGGACAACGAAATGATTAGTCAATTACAATTTGATCGGATCAAAAAGGAAATCCAAGCAAGAGCAATTGGAAACTATAGCAAAAAACGAATCAGCGATATGACGGTCTCGACAAACCTACAAACTGTCTTGGATCGTCAAGAAGAAACAAGAGAAGCACGCTTGATCTTAGAAAGCAGTCAGCATGTTCCATTTATGGGGTTGCCGAGGATCGATGCACTGACAGAACAAGTCAAAAAAGGGTTGATTCTGCAGCCAACCGATTTGATCGAATATGCGGATTTTCTTAGAAGCAGTCGGATGATCACAAAGTTTTTTGATAAGAATCAATACCAGACACCCTTGTTGTTTGCTTATAGCAAACATCTTCCTGATTTGATAAATGTAGAAGAGTTGATTGACCAGAAAATAAAAAATAATAAAGTCAGTGACGACGCGTCACGTAATTTGCGTAAAGTACGCAAACAATTACAACTAATCGAAAAAGAAATCCAGTCAAAATTACTGAAATTCTTGCGTCATCCGAAAAACAAAGAAATGATCCAAGAAGCAATGATTGTTCAAAAAGGCGAATACTATACGATTCCTATCAAAGCCAGCTATAAAAATAAAATAGATGGAACGATTATCGATGAATCAAATAAAAGAACGACGGTTTTTATTGAACCAACTGTGATTTCTAAATTGAATGAACACTATCAGTTGTTAAAAGCTGAAGAAATCAGTGAAGAATATCAAGTCCTGGCGGCATTGACTGGTGCTATCGCAGAAAACGAAGAAGTGATCGATTTATTGATCGAAACGATCACGGTGTTAGATATCATCTTTGCTCGGGCAAAATTTAGCCGAGAAATCAATGGAAGCACACCTAGAATCAATAAATCGGAACATATCATTATCAAGCAAGGCAGACATCCATTTTTACCTGAGCATGCGGTACCATTGGATGTTGAAATCGGTAAAGACTATCGAGGCTTGATTATCACCGGAGCAAATGCCGGAGGCAAAACAGTCGTGTTGAAGACAGTCGGTTTATTGACTTTGATGGCGATGTTCGGTATGCAAGTTCCGGCAAAAGAAGGGACAGAGCTTGCTGTCTTTGATGAGATTTTCGTCGATGTCGGTGACCACCAAAATTTAGAAAATGCGTTGAGTACATTTTCTGGTCATATGCAAAACATCGCTGCTATTTTGAAAAAGATAAAAAGGAATACGTTGGTACTTTTAGATGAGATTGGCAGTGGAACAGAGCCAAATGAAGGGGCTGCACTAGCGATCGCAATCATGGAATCTATGTATGAGCAAGGGGCATTGATCATTGCCACGACCCATTATGGAGAAATCAAGAAATTCGCCGGAGATCATGAAGATTTTGTGCCGGCTGCTATGGCTTTCGATCGGGAAGCACTTCGTCCTAAATATCAGTTGCGGGTTGGAGAAACAGGAGAAAGCCAAGCTTTGTGGATTGCTCATAAAATGGATATGTCGATGAAATTGATCCATCAAGCAGAGCGTTACTTGGCGGAAAAAGCCTATCGGACACAGAAAAAAGAATTTCTTCCTAAGACAGCAGTTACAAATAGGAAGGAGAATAAAAAAGAACGCCAGCTCTTTGCAAAAGGTGATCGGATATTTGTCAATGAATACCAAAAAGAAGCGTTAGTTTATGAAGATATAGGTGAAGATACGATTGATGTATATTTAGACAAAAAAATAATCCACGTGCCTCGTCAGCGTGTTCGTCTGGTGCGTTCAGCAGAAGATCTGTACCCGACAGGTTACGATTTAGACAGTCTGTTTATCGATTATAAAACACGTAAACGGCAGCGTGACCTAGAGCGAGGATCAAAAAAAGCTCATAAAGTACTAGTAAAAGAAATGCGCAAACGACAGGAAGAAAGAAGAGTAAACGATGAAAACAGCAAGTGATTATCTCAAATTAGCTCATAATATCAGTGGCTGTAAAGAAAAATAAAAACAGTGAAATCATTGGTTTTATTCCCCGTGTAAGCTAAAATAAAAAGAAAAGAGTGCTGAGGAGGTAGGGCGATAAAATGAAATTAAGCACAGACTGGCGTAAAGAAATACAAACGATTCCGAATCTTTTATCGATATTCCGTATTTTTTTGCTGCCGATTTATCTTTATTTTGTGCTGAGACAGTCATTTTATATAGCAGGAGCGGTCATTGTTGTCTCAGGTTTGTCTGATTATCTAGACGGGGTCATTGCTCGGAGATATAATCAGGTAACAGACTTAGGGAAGGTGCTTGATCCGTTTGCAGATAAATTGACACAACTTTTTCTGATTTTGTCTATGGCATGGTATCGACCGTGGCTTTGGCTGTTGTTTGGTCTATTCTTGATAAAAGAAGGCTTTATGTTTGTAGCTGGATTAATCGGGCTATCTAAAAATATCAAATTAAGTGGAGCGAAGTGGTATGGCAAAGTAGCGACTGCTGTCATCTATGTTGGCATGATCCTTTTGCTGCTTTTCCCAGAATTACCAACGCTGTGGGTGAGAGTCATTTTTGCCGTCATCACTTACGGTCTTTTACAATCTTTTGTCTTGTATGCTGTCGAGTACCGAAAGATGTTTCAAAGAAAATAAAAAAGGGGTGTGACCTATGTCGCATTCCTTTTTTTGATAAATAGACTCCCAGTAGCTACTTCTCGATAATAAGCCAACCAAACCAAAAACAGGAGAAGTTGTTTTTGAAATTATTTCTTGTGATTCGGAGTTAAATGGTAGGCTCACAACCTCTTGGTAAACGGTGTTCAATCAGCTGACCTTCGGTATTAGCTCAAAAAACGGCAAAATATGAGCAGCTATTTTTCCGTTTGTTTCTCTAATACTCAGGTCAAACCGCTGATTTTACAACCTCTTCCTTAAACGGTATTCAAAAGCCAGTTTCTCGGTATTAAGCCAAATTTATGCAAAAATGTAGAAATCCATTTTCACAAAATTTTTCTTAATACTCGAAACTAAGCGACTTTTTCACAATCTCTTCCTTAAACGGTGTTCAATCAGCTGACCTTCGGTATTAGCTCAAAAAACGGCAAAATATGAGGAGCTATTTTCCCGTTTTTTTCTCTAATACTTAGGTCAAACCGCTGATTTCACAACCTCTTCCTTAAACGGTGTTCAAAAGCTTGCATCTGCGGTAATAAGCCCAACCAAACGAAAAATATGAGAAGCTATTTTTGTTTGGCTGTTCTTATTACTTGATGCAGGACAGCGTTTTCACAACCTTTGATTCACGGTTTTCCAGAAGTAGCTTCTTCGAAAAATAAGCCGAAATTTCTTGAAGCTGATCACTTCTGTCGCAACCTCTACTGACTAAGGCTTGATATAAGCATAACCTTGGGATTGCAGTTCAACTAAATCAAGGACACCTGCTGGTACAACGATTACTTGTTCAGGTAAAGAACTTTCTGAAATATGATTAGCACGCATAGCATTGGCGCAAGCGTGAAAAACGACTCCTTGCAAATCTAAGAATTCTGCATTGGCAGAGTCTAGATAACCGGTAATCGCGATGCCATTTACAGATACGACAATCGTCGTTTCTGGAGAAGCTTTTATCAGGTTTTTTACGTTTTTCCCTGTTTCTGACCATTTTTCTAATTCATCAATATGGAAAACGACTTTCATTGAAATCATTCCTTTACTTTTTAATAATCATCTTGATCGCTTGTTCTAGTTTAGCCGCTTGTTCTTCTGGATTACTATCAGGTTTCTCAAAGCAATTTTTCAGATTATCTGCAACGATCATGCCCATTACGCGATCAATACTAGAACGAACAGCGCTTAATTGAGTGATGACATCCATACATTCTTTTTCGTCTTCGATCATTTTTTGGATACCACGAATTTGTCCCTCTGTACGTTTCAAACGGTTCAGGATATTTTTATTATCAATCTCCATAACACATTCTCCTCTATTTTTATAATTAGATAATACCCCTTATCGGTATTTTATGCAAATATAAAAAGTAGTGAAAAAAATGAAGAGTCATTCTGGTTGACATATTAATAAAGCTCCTGTTTAATATACCCCATGAGGTATTTATAAAAATGTAAATGAGGTGCAGAAAATGAATTTGCTATTTCAATCAATAAAATCGATAACAGTCCCAGAATTAAAGGAAAAGCTTTTGGAAAATCCAGCGTTACTTGATGTTAGAACACCTGCAGAATACCGGGGCGGGCATATAAAAGGAGCTAAAAATGTTCCATTACAAAGTATAAACAGATATGATGGAGACAAAGAAAAGACCGTCTATGTGATTTGTCAATCAGGGATGAGGAGTAAACAAGCAGCTAAAGAATTAAAGAAATCTGGTTATGATGTAGTGAATGTACGTGGTGGCATGAATCAATGGTTTGATCGAACAGTAGGAGGGAAATAAGATGAAAATCGTTATTGTCGGAGGTGTAGCAGGTGGAATGTCTGCTGCTACACGGCTTCGCCGATTAATGGAAGATGCAGAAATCGTTGTTTTTGAAAAAGGACCGTATGTTTCTTTTGCAAATTGCGGCTTGCCTTATTATCTTTCGGGAGAAATCAGTGAACGGGAAAATCTTCTTGTCCAAACGCCAGAATCATTATCCGCTCGTTTTTGTTTAGATGTGCGTCCAAATCATGAAGTGACAGCCATCTTTCCCGAAAACAAAACGGTAGAAGTCGTACATGAGGGTCAAAAACACATTGAACAGTACGATGCATTGGTTTTATCTCCTGGTGCAAAACCAGTTGTTCCATCGATTCCAGGGATAACAGAAGCCGACAATGTTTTTTCTATTAGAAATGTACCAGATATCGATAAAGTGATGCATGCATTAGAAAAACAGCCAAAGCGTGCCGTGATCGTTGGTGCAGGATTCATCGGATTGGAAATGGCAGAAAACCTAAAAAGAAGAGGTTTAGAAGTCATGGTGATCGAACAAGCACCACATATTCTTCCAACACTGGATGAAGAAATGGCAGCTTTTATAGAAAAAGAATTGTCTCATCAAGGAGTAGAAGTGATTACTTCTCATGCTGTCGCTGGATTTGAAGACCACGGGAAACGATTGCGACTGGATGATGGGCGTACCATCCCTGCTGATTTAGTTATTTTATCCATTGGTGTTCGTCCTGATAACCAGCTAGCAGTGACCGCTGGAATCGAATTAGGCATACGCGGGGGTATCCTAGTAGACGAACGTTATCAAACGAATATTCCTGATATTTATGCGGTGGGGGATGCTATCGTTGTAAAACAGCAAATCACTGGAAAAGATGCACTTATTTCTCTTGCTTCACCAGCCAATCGTCAAGGTAGACAAGTTGCGGACACGATTTCCGGAATTTCTCGAAGAAATCAAGGCGGTATTGGAACAGCAATTATACGAACGTTTGGAATGACTGCCGCATCCACCGGTTTAAGTGAAAGAACAGCCAAAGAAAACGAACTGTCTTTTGAAGTCATTCATGTATCAGGAAAAGATCATGCAAGCTATTATCCAGAAGCAACAGATATTTTACTGAAGTTGATCTTCCATCCAGAGACTGGCGAGATTTATGGTGCACAAGGTGTTGGGGCAAAAGGTGTGGATAAACGGATCGATATTTTAGCAACAGCAATCAAAGGGCATTTGACGATCTTCGATTTACCGGAATTAGAATTGACGTATGCACCGCCATTTGGCTCAGCCAAAGATCCAGTAAACATGCTAGGATATGCAGCAATGAACATTGCAGAAGGGCTTAGTGAAACCGTACAATGGCATGAATTGCCGACAGAACTAGCAAAAGGAAAAATTTTATTAGATGTGCGAACAGCAGAAGAATTGGAAAAGGGCAAATTCAAGGAAGCCAAACATATCCCTTTGAATGAACTTCGGGACCGATTAAATGAATTAGACAGCCAACAAGAATATATCGTCAGCTGTCATAGCGGATTACGTAGCTATCTAGCGGAAAGAATCTTGAAGCAGTCTGGCTACCACGTAAAAAACCTTGATGGTGCATTTTCTTTATATCAAACTGTCCGACCTGAAGAACTGATATATCCTAACAAATGATACTCGTTAAAAAGCTTGCATTCGACTCTTAAAAGAGGTAAACTAATCGGTTCCACCACTTTAAAAAAAGAGGAGAATGTGTATGGTCAACACACAAAAACAGTTAGAAGAAGCATATCTGAAGAACGTGTATCAAAAGCTAATTGATAAAAAAAACGAACTGCGGGAATCGATGGATACGGCAAAAATAGAAGGAAACCAGTCGTTGAAAGAAATGGCTGGCGAGCTTCGATTGAATTTTGACAGTTACTTAGATAACCTGGATACTTTTTCGATGATTGAAATGAAAAATAGAGAAATCGATCAGATGAATATCAAACAGAAAAACGCAGAAAATCAGCTAGCAAAGATCGAACGTTTATTGAAAAGTCCCTACTTTGGAAAAGTCGTTGTAGACTTTCTGGATAATGAGCCAAAAGAATCCTTTTATATCGGTACAGCAAATTTCACAGATGATGCAGATGAAAATCTTGTTTATGATTGGCGTTCACCAATTGCCGAACTTTTTTACAATAACATGATTGGTCCATCTTCTTATACGGTTCGTCAAAATAAAATCGATACGGTTATTAAAGAAAGACGACAATTTCTTTTGGAAAGAGATCGTTTGGTCAAGTTTTTTGATACGTCTGTAGCTATTCAAGATGACGTATTATTAGAAGTCTTAGGCCAAGATGAGACCAATGAAATGAAGGCTATCACTGCTACGATCCAATCGGAACAAAACACAATCATTCGGGATGTGAAAAGTCAAAATATCTTGGTAAATGGCGTAGCAGGAAGTGGTAAAACCTCTGCTATCATGCAGCGTATTGCGTATCTGCTCTATTTATATCGAGATACGATGACATCCGATGACTTGCTGATTCTATCACCTAATCATCGGTTTATCGACTATATTTCGAATGTCCTACCATCATTAGGTGAAAGAAATCCACTGAATCTAACCATCATACAGCTGGTTTCACAGCTTTCAGCAGAGGAAATAGAAGGTGAAGAGGCTTATTTCAAACGTATCACGGGAGAAAATGTATCGGAGCAGACAGAACGTTTGCGTAGCAAAAAGTTTATCGATAATCTAAAACAATCAGATCCTTTGTTTTTAGATCATCCGAATTTTATCCGTGGACTTACTAAAAATGGAAAAACAGTCCTTTCTAAAAAAACGATCGAAAAAATATATGAGAAAGTTCCTGCTCATCCTAAATTGATCGATAGGCTTCAAGCAACGAAAAAGGCACTGATGAGCGAATGGAAGAATCATCTTTTGAAACAAGCAAAAAGTCCTGCTGTGCAGAATCAGGTACTCTCGTTGACAGAAGATAGGCAGTTGGAATTATTCGGTAAATTGATTTCTGATGATTCGGAACAAAGTATTGTAGCTTATGCAAGGAAACTTTTACAAAAAAAATATCGAAAAATAACCAGACAAATCGAAGAAATGGCATGGGTGGATGAGCATCAGTTGTTTGAAAGAATTTATGAAAAACGATATGGCTCAGCTTATGCTTGGCAACCCACACGTACTGTTGATGAAGCAGTCATTATATTAGCTATTCGTCATTTACTTGTTGAAAAGGTAAATGTACCAGCATTTCGCTATCTATTGATTGATGAAGTACAAGATTATACCCTGGCACAATTAGGTCTATTGATCGAATTATTTCCAAAAACTCACTTTACTTTAGTAGGTGACGAGAATCAGGCAATCTTTAATTCTTCCACTACTTTTGCTGATATTATGCGTTGTTTCGACGACTACCATCTGCCGATCCATCGGTATGATCTTAGAAATAGTTACCGTTCTAGCGGAGCAATCACAGAGCTTTTCAAAACCTATGCTGTGGATCAAGAGAAGATCGACATCGTATCGATCCGACCGCAAGGAAAAGAACCCGAATACCGCTCTTTTCGATCCTCTGAAGAATTGTTGAAAATACTAGCTGAGATTTTGGTTTCTCTAAAAGGAGAAAAAGCGGCAGTTATCACCCAAACAGAAGAGGAAACCCAAACGCTACAAGAATCGATTAAAAAAAATTCATATGGATTAGAAAACTGCCAAATCATTCCTTTGAGTCTAGCAAAAGGACTGGAATTTGATCATGTAATCTTATATCCATTTGAAAACGATGGAGATGAGCAAAGAAGACGCAGACAAATGTACACGGCGATATCTAGAGGAATGAAAAGCATTGTCGTATTGGAAAGAGCAACATAATTAAGAGATAAAAAATAAAAAGAACAACTGATAAAAAGAACAAAATATTTTTCATTTGCTGATGAGAAATGTTTTGTTCTTTTTCTTAGGAAAAATTTAGGAACACTTTATGTGAAAAGAAATGAAATGTATGGTAAACTCCTACGTCGTAACAAAAAAACGTGAGATGAGGATATGAAAAAAGTAACAAGAGAAGAAGTTGCATCAATTTTGGTGAAAGATAAGTATTTTTCAAAAGGTAATTACTGGTTAAAGATTTGGCAAACGTTAGTGGCTCTTTTAGGATGGATGATCGTTGTTCTTCCTTTTATATGGGTCTTTTTCCCATTAACGAGACCAGAAAGAGCCAAGGATTTTTCCTTGTACGCTTTTTTATCAGAAAAGAAAATGCTGTATTTCTTAATCGGCTTTTTTGTATTGATTTTTTTCAGTTTCCTGATTACCTCATTTGTATTGACTAGGTGGAACAATCGAAATCTATACAAAAAAGTAAATAAATCTTTTGAATATGAAGATGAAAAATTGAAAAAAAGACAAGAATTACTTGAAGAAGTGTATACGGAACGTTTTGGAACAAAAGAAGAGAGAGAAACGGTCCGTTTTTATTCTGTCTCCGAAGAGAAAAATCTAGATACGACATTCATTGCAGATTTGTATAAAGAAAATGGGGTGGAACTGAAATGATCTCAATCACCCATACAGGTAATTTATTCTTAGATACTTGTTTGTCTATTATGTATTTTTTTCTCGTTTCTTATCCGATTTTAGGCGGATTTGTATGGTTTATTGGTGTCTGGTGTTATGTGTTTTTATACAAACATAAGCAAAAAGAATGGGTAGATGTTCCCTTGAGTGTCGAACCGTTCATCACGATCATGGTGCCAGCCCATAATGAAGAAATTGTGATCGAAGATACAATCGAGTATTTGATGACGAAATTGAATTATCACAACTATGAGGTATTAGTGACAGACGATGGTTCAACGGACCAAACACCAGAAATATTAGCTAGACTGATGAAAAAATACGCTAATCTTCGTGTGGTTCGGATCGAAAAAAATAAAGGAAAAGCCCACGCGTTTAATATCGGACTTGCCTTTGCAAAAGGGAAATTGATTTTAAGCAATGATGCAGACACGGTACCGGAGCCAGATGCACTGATTAGGTATGTGAATTATTTCATTCGCCCTGGTGCAAGACATATTGCTGCGGTCACTGCAAATATGGATGTCCAAAATCGTACCAAATTGATTGCAAAATCTCAAACGGTTGAATTCTCAAGTATCGTGGGCATCATTAAACGAACACAGTCAGCTGTTTTCGGTGGTCTTTATGCGTACAGTGGAGCAAATACGATGTATCGAAAAGAAGCCTTGATCGATGTGGGCGGATTCAGACAAGATCGAGCGACAGAAGACATCAGTATTGCTTGGGATCATCAGTTAAATGACTGGTTATCTGTTTTTGCTCCTGAGATTATCTTTTTCATGGAAGTACCTGTGACGTTGAAGATGCTATATCGACAAAGAAAACGTTGGGCAAAAGGTGGAACAGAAGTCTGGCTGACGAATTTCAAAAAAGTGATGCTCCATCCTTTTAAACATATTGGAAGAACGATCATCTTCATTGATCAAACATTGAGTATTGTCTGGTCAATATTCTTTTGTATTTCCGTAGTTCTTTTTGCTGGATTAATCGGGCATTATGTATATCAAGGAAACTACGAACAGATTTATATTACTTTTACATTCAGTTTTGTGTTCATCTGCTTTGAAATGGTCGCAGGATTTTTCCAGTTGCTAGCTTCGCTGATTGTAGATGATCGACGAAGAAAATTGAAATACCTTCTTTTCGCACCACTATATATGCTTTTGTTCTGGATAGTGAACGCGATAACGATCGTGACGACTTTCATTCCAGCAGTCAAAACGATTTTAGGTTATGGAAGCGGGACATGGAAAAGCCCGGAACGTACAAAAAAATAAAAGATGCACCGTTTTTTAGACAAACAGCCTGTTGTGTTTATGGTTCTTCCAAACATTTTTGCTTATAATAAGAAATTAGTTAAAAAGTAGTAAGGATGGGAAAAGTGATGAAAAAAAGAATGAAGCCGTTAATCTGGCCAATTGCTGTTTCCAGTATTTTCTTATTGGGACAGACAGCTTTTGCGGAAACTTCTGAACCTGCTCAAACAGAACCTTCAACAACTATAAGCTCTTCTGGTGCTGAAAACGGTGCCTCGGAAACAGAAATGACTTCCAATGTACCGACAGATAATTCAGGAGAAACGATTTCATCTTCAGAAGATACATCAATAAATAGTTCTACCTCTTCTGACCAAATCGATCATTTGCAAGACTTGGAAAATAAAAGAAAAGAACTCGAAGAAGCATTAGAAGCTGCAAAAAACAAATTGAAAGAAGACCAAGCAGCAATCGATCAAGATTTAGCTGATCTTAAAAATAAAGTGGGAAATGACCGTGCACAACTTGAGAAAAAGCTTGCCGAAGCGAAAGCAAAAGCGGAAGCTGTCCAAACAGATCTTGACGGGAAGATCCAACAAGCAAAAGAATTCAATCAGCAATTAAATCAGGTTGCTCAAACAGCTTCTGGAAAGCTAAGTCAAACTCAAGCGGATATCACAGCGGCCAGTCAAGCAATCCACGGAAAGATCAGCGAAGCACAAACAGTTGCTAATGATTTTGAAGCAAAAAAAGCTGACTTAGCAGCTAGTTTCCAACGAATAAAAGATATTTTGCATTCGGCAGGAGAAAAATCAGTGACCTCTGGAAGCACGACAGAAACAGTTCAGCAAACGACAGAGCCATCCAAATCAACAAGTCAGACTTTGCCAAAAACAAATGAAAAAACAGCTTCTGTCAGTTATTCCTTAGCAGGGGCGGGTGTGTTAGTCGCAGCAGCTTACGGAATCATCCGCAAAAAGAAATAAAAAAGAGAGGATGGGAAGGTAGAGTACCTCGAAGTTAGACTGAAAAATCTAATTCTTGAGTGCCACTACATGTCCCATCTCTCTTTAGTTATTAAAACAGATGTCCCCTACTTATCTCGTGGAGACAGCTGTTCCACTACATGTGACCATCAGCATGCCATTGTCGCTGCCTAATACTTCATAGTCCATTTTTACGCCAATGATCGCATCAGCTCCTAATGCTTTTGCACGTTCGGCCATTTCGGCAAGTGCTTCTTCTCTTGCACCCATTAGTTCGTTTTCATAGCTTTTTGAGCGGCCGCCAAAGATATTTCGCAACCCCGCCTCCAAGTCTTTAAATGCATGGATCCCAGTAATGACCTCACCAAAAACGATCCCTTTATAAGCTACTACGGCTTTTCCCTCTACACTGTTCGTTGTTGTTGTAATCATTCGATCACTCCTCTCTTTTAATTAAAGTATAACAAACTTCAAGAAGCACTACACATATTTTCCCAAAATTAGAAATTTATTATATACTTGAATTGTTCATTAATGAAAGCGAAACCAATCGTTAGCAACTATGTAAAAGAAAGGAAGATTCTTGTGAAAAAAAGTATTTTGCTTATTTCTCATAGTCAAAAAGTAACAGATGGTATTAAAGAAATGATTGAGCAGATGCAAAAATCCGAAGAGGTGCAAATTTTTTCTCTCGGCGGAATAAATGGCGAGATCGGATCAGACCCGATGAAAATCGTAGAAGCAGTCAATGAATCAAGCGATGCAGCTAGTTATTTTGTTTTTGCGGATATCGGTAGCGCGGTATTGAACTCGGAACTGGCAAAAGACATGTTGGAAGAAGAGCAGCAGCAACGTTATCATCTGGTGGATGCGCCTTTAGTGGAAGGAGCTTTTGCAGCAGCCATCACTGCCGGTATAACAGATGATACTCAGCAAATCTTAACAGAAGCACAAAATGCCGGAAAGAAAGGATGGGAATAAATTGAAAAAAATCATGAATGATCCAAGCAATATTGTCGAAGAAATGCTGGAAGGATTAGTAAAAAGCTATCCAGAACTTGTTCATCGTGTAGAATCTTCCCGTGTTGTAGCCAAGAATCAGAAAGCGGAACAAGTTGGTTTGGTTTCTGGTGGAGGAAGCGGACATGAACCATCCCATGCCGGGTTTGTAGGGGAAGGGATGTTAAGTGCAGCGGTGCTTGGTGATGTGTTTACTTCTCCAACTCCAGATCAGATTCAGACGGCTATTAAGGAAGCGGATAGTGGAAAAGGAGTTTTGCTGATCGTTAAGAATTATACAGGGGATGCATTGAACTTCGATATGGCAAAGGAATTAGCTGCTATGGACGATATTGAAGTAGAAAGTGTGATCGTAGATGATGATATCGCCGTTGAAAATAGTACGTATACTGCTGGAAAACGCGGAGTTGCAGGTACTGTCCTTGTACACAAAATCGTGGGCGATGCAGCAAGAAACGGTGCTTCCCTAGCTGAGTTGAAAGAACTGGGAGAAAAGGTCGTACAGGCAACTAAGACGATCGGTCTAGCGCTTCGAGCAGCAACTGTACCAGAAGTAGGGAAACCAGGATTCGAACTAGGAGAAGATGAGATCGAGTATGGTGTTGGTATCCACGGTGAGCCAGGCTATCGTCGAGAAAAGATGCAGCCTTCTAAAGTACTGGCAAAGGAACTTGTTACTAAGATTTTAGATGATTACTCGAATTTACCAAAAGAAGCAGGTGTACTAGTCAACGGAATGGGCGGGACGCCTTTGATGGAACAGTTCGTGTTCATGAATGATGTTTTAGCTCTGTTGGAAGAAAGAGGCGTCAATGTAGTTTTCCGAAAAGTCGGTAATTTTATGACCTCACTAGATATGCAAGGTCTTTCTCTAACACTGATCGACTTGACGGAGACACAATGGAAAGATTCTTTAGAAAGCAATGTACAGACGATTTCATGGTAAAAAATCTCAAGATAAAAGGGTGATAATATGAAACTAACCGTTCAAGAAATCCAAGAATGGCTCACGCAATTTGCAGAGGCAATCAATCAGAACAAACAATATCTCAGTGATCTAGATACCCCGATTGGCGATGGAGACCATGGAAATAACATGGGAAGAGGGGTTTCAGCTTATGAAGAAGCTTTTCAAGCCGATCATCCTGAAACAATCAGCGATACATTCAAAGTATTCTCTATGGCGATGATATCGAAAGTCGGTGGGGCTTCTGGTCCGTTATACGGATCTGCATTCATGAACATGATGAAAGCGACAAAAGAGGTCGATTCTATTGATTCTCAAGAAAAATTAGGCGAAGTGATCGAGCAGGGAACAGCGGGTATTCAAAGCCGAGGAAAGGCAGAAGCTGACGATAAAACGATGTTAGATGTTTGGCTGCCAGTCACAGAGGCATTGAAGGCAGGGAATTTAACAAAAGAAATCATTGACCAGGCAAAAGAACACACCAAAGTCTTGGTAGCTAAAAAAGGACGAGCTTCCTATCTAGGAGAGCGTGCAATCGGACATATCGACCCAGGAGCTGCTTCTAGTGCCATTTTATTTTCAACGCTTTTAGATGTGATCAATCAACCTTAAGTTCAATAAAACTGCGGTGATGCTCATCGCAGTTTTTTGTTTGGCTGTTCTTATGACTTGATGCAGAACAGCTTTTTCACAACCTCTATTTGTCCATATCGCAAAATTCAGGTAGAATACAAAAGATAACGGAAAGAGGCGAAACAATGGAACTTGGAAAATCAGATTATCAGTTGTTTGATCGACCAATCTACGCATTCAAACAGCTCAAAGAGAGCCATCCAACAGATAAGATTGAACAAATCAAGAAAGAATATAAAGAACACTGGCAAAAATGGAAAGAGATTCAGCTCCAGACAGCTGCACTTTTGCCTGATATGTACGGCATGAGCAAACCTAAAATCGAAAGCTGGACGAATGGCTGGAATTTACGCAGTCATTTTTGGAGCGCGTACCGAAGCGAATCTCGTCAAGACGAGAATGCCTGTCTAGCAGTTTTGTTGAATCAAAAACAATACCAAATCTATTTGATGTACCAACATTATAAAAGCGAAGAACGATATGGTAGCATTGCAGCGTATAACCAGTTGCTTGCGATACTGAAAGAGTGGAGCAAAACAGTCGATATCAAGGATTATTACATATGGCCGCAACCAGAACATGAACTTGACGACCACTTAGCTTTGTCTGACTATTTGTCCGATACAAAGAAACAAGAAGAGTTGAAAAAAGCGATGAGAGACCGAACCTTTCAAATGGGTAAACTATTCTTCTATCCGCAAGAAATCGAACACGTTGAGCAAATAACCGCTGAAACCTTACAAGAACTAGCACCACTATATCAAAAGCTAGGTGCGGAAAAATTTCAATAGACAACACGAAATAAGCAATGCGAAAAACAAACCTTACTCTCGGCTTGCGAGTGAAGGTTTGTTTTTGATTATTCAAAAAGTAAATATTTAAAAAATTGATAGGAATCAATTACTTAAGGTCTCAAAAGAAGGAAAATAAAGCAAGGGACAAAAAGAAATCCACTCTATTTGCTGGTATCTGGTTCGCTTGACGTTTATGCTATGATAAAAGAAAATTATCAGTTGGAATAAGGGAAGTTATGTTTCTTTATTAGAAATAGCTGTTTAGAAGGAGGAGAGATTATGAGTCATGATCATTTATGTGTTTCATTTGTTCCTTTGTTCAATCACTTAGTACAGCAAGATCAAGAAAAAGTACACGCACTTGTCAAACATCACTATGTGGAAAAAGGAGAACAGATTCTTGCGCCGAATGGAGAACCTCAATTAGTGATCGTGGCCTCCGGCAGTATGAAAGTGTATCAATTATCTGCTAGCGGAAAGGAACAGCTTTTACGAGTAATAGAGCCGGGCGGATATGAGGGAGAGAGCCAGTTGCTAGGCGTTCCAAATGAGTCTTTATTTGGCGAAGCACTAGAAAAAACGGAAATTTGCATATTGAGACAAAAAGATTTCTCGGAACTCTTACTGCATTATCCCGCCCTTAGTCTGAAACTTTTAGCAATCAACGTTGAGAAATTAACAAAAGTACAGCAGCAGACAACTTTTTTGATGATGGAAAAAGTAGAAGAACGAGTCGCTGTCTATCTGCTTGACTTAGCTAAAGCGACAGGGAAGGATCACTTTTTCCTGCCAATGAAAATGAAAGAACTTGCTGCATTTATCGGTACGACCCCCGAAACTTTATCTAGAAAATTTAAATTATTAGAGGAGAATGGTTATGTAAAAAGAAAGAATCGAGAAGTCTGGATCATTGATAAAGAGCAGTTAGAAGACTTGTAAATAAAAAAATGACCTCCAAATGTTGGATTTTTGACCCAGATTTGGAGGCTAGCATGAAATTGTACATGCTTTTTTATTATCCTTCTAGTAAGTCTCTTCGCCTATAACCAATAGAACCAAGGACGAACAGTGCAAGGCTGATACATGATAACGTAAGGAACACGGAAAGATCAAAAGAATCGTTTGGCATCCGTGGAACCCAGCTAGGGACAGCTGTTTTGGAAAACCATTCTGGTAAATCCAAAATTCCGCCAAAGTAATTGAGTGCAAAGGAGTAAGCTAAGTAGATATAAGCAAGTTTACCCATTCGAGGAAGCCATCCGAATAGAAAGCCACTAATTCCGATAAACACTAAAACGGCAGGCAGGAAATTGAACCCGGCTTTAAGAAACATCAATAGATCCATGTCTTTCGCATCCTTCATCGAAGCCAAAGCAGAAAGCCCTAGTGCACCAGAACTAATCAGGATTGCCAATATAGCAAATAGAATAGCTAGTAACATATTGGTCCAATAAAGTTGGTTCCTAGAAATTTTTGTTGCGAACAGCTGATTCATACGTCCGTGGGTTTCTTCTGTAAATAAACGATTGATGCTAGCAATTGGTAAAATAGCAGCTAGACAAATCAAGACGACCATGATCGTGCTTGTAAAGTTTTTTTCAATTGAGACGCCAGATTGGATAAACATCTGTTTCATTAAGTCGTTACTTTCTAAAAACTGTTGCATATTCCCGTAGATAGAGCCGTATGCCGCCCCCATCAAACCAAAAGTGATAAGCCAACTGATTGTCATCCCTTTATTTAGATAGAATAATAAACCACGCAAGGATAAAAGAGAACGTTTAGCATACGGTTTTCCTTCACGTTCGGGGATATAGCCGGTGTTCAAATCTCGATGTTCCTCTAAAACAAATGAACTGATTATCAAGATTAGACTGAACAAAAACAAATAAAGCAAAGGAATCCAGTTGTTAGTTGTAAATGGATAGGTCAAATAAGACCAGCCTAAAGGATTCCACATCGAAAGGGAGGAATCAGCTACATCTGTTATTGCTCGTAGAAGGTAAAGTCCACCTAAAAACGCTAAAGACAGACCATTCGAACTGGCTGAACTTGGCATCAGTTGTGCAGCAAACAGTGCAACGGCACTCCCCAAAATCCCCATACTACCTACAGATAGCCCAAAAAGCCAAGCACCTTCTGCAGTGATCGAATCTGCTTGGAAAAAAATCATCGTACAGCTGATCGATATTGCTAAAAGCAAATTGATCAGAATACTTTCAGCGATGACAGCTAAAGAGTTTGCTTGACGTCCGACTCGAAAGGAACGAATAAGTTCAATCAGACCAAGTTCTTCTTTTTTTCTCGTTTGGCTCACCACGTGTAAAACAGAGATCACAGCAGCAAACAAACTGCAAAAAAGCAACATTTCATTTGCATACATCGCTCCTAAAGTATACTCAGCAGCATTCGAAGCTGGAGTTGGTCCGACCATTGCAATCATTGCCGGGTTTTGCAAGGTTTCGTATAATCCAGCTAATCCTTGTCCGGAAGTCAATTCTTCAAACGCAGGGACAAAACCACCAGAAAAAGCAGTGACACCGACTAGCCATATCAGGATCTTTTTCCAGTCACGGCTAAGGTTTTGAGAAAAAAGGGTGGACCAGCGTGAAAATTTATCAGTCATTTCGCTTCCTCCTCATCCTTCATAATGTCTCATGAATAAATCCTCAAGAGTCGGTGGAATAGATTCAAATTTTTTCACACCTAATTTGGACGCTTCAGCTAAAATCACATCGAAAGCTTCGTTATCAGCAGCAAATTGAGCGAGGTGACCTTTTTGCACAAAGTCATGGACACCGTTCAATTGTGCTAAGTGACTATTCTCTGCTTCTGTTTCTATAGTGATGGTCGAACGAGTCAAATGACGCAATTCATCGAGTGTTCCTTCTTCTACGACTGTTCCTTCGCGTATGATCACGACTTTATCCGCTAGTCGCTCGACTTCACTGAGAATATGAGAAGAAAGTAGGATGGATTTGCCCTGTTCTTTCAATTTTTCAACTTCTTCTTGGAAAATCGTTTCCATCAAAGGATCTAAACCAGAAGTAGGCTCATCAAATAAATAGAGATCCGAATCAACAGCCAAAGCAGCAATCAAGCCCACTTTTTGGCGATTTCCTTTTGAATAGTTTTTTGCTTTTTTCTTAGGATCAAGAGAGAAACGTTGAATCAGTTCATCTTTTTTTTGAGCACTCCCTTTTCCATGAAGCTTCATGAAGAGATCGATGATCGCTCCTCCAGTCAAATTTCCCCACAAAGAGATATCGCCTGGAACATAAGAAAGACGTTCATGGATAGATAAACTATCTTCCCATACATCTTGCCCAAAAATCGTTGCCGTTCCGCCGTCTTTTTTTATAATCCCTAAAAGTGTCCGAATCGTCGTGGATTTTCCAGAACCATTTGGTCCGATAAATCCAACGACTTCACCTGAATGTACGGTGAAAGAGACATCTTTTAAAGCTTCGAAACGACCAAAGCTCTTTTTCAAATGTGTGACTTTGACGATTTCTGCCATAAAAACCCCACTCCTTTTTCTAAAAATATATACTAAACAAGATTAAATAGTTTAATAAAAAGGTTTTATACCTTTTTATAAAACTTTTTTTATTATTTTAGTACATAATATTCTTTTTATAAATTTCTGTCAATGAATTCATAAACAAGGAATTGCTAGCTTGATACTTTCTCAATAGATAGTTATAATAAACCTCAGAATAAATTTGAACTATATATATTATAAAAGTTTAAAATTACGGGAGGCTCTACAAATGAACGGTTTTGAAAAGAGAGCACAAGAGAAAAAGAAAGAGATTTTACAAGCAGCTTTTGACTTGATGAACACAGACATAGGAACCGCTGGAGTGACAATGGATAAGGTAGCTGAGAACGCTCAGGTAAGTAAAGCGACGATTTTTAAATATTTTGGCAGCAAGGAAGGGCTGATTTATGAAGTATTTTTTGCATTTATGAATGATTTAGGGCAAGAAGCGAAAGCGTTGATTGCGGAAAATCTTCCATTTGAAGAAACACTGATTGCCATGAGTGAAAACAAAATCCGTTATCTCAATCGAGTGAACAAACAATTTTATATCGATTTGATGACATACTATACAAAAAAAGAAAAAAAAGAATTTTCTGACGCGATGGATGCGTATACGCAAGAAAGTTTCAGTATCATGCTTGATCTTTTCCATCGAGGGCGGAAAGAAGGAAAAGTGGATTTGAAATATTCGGATGAGTTCTTGATCCTCTATTTTCAAGCAATGGTAGAAGGAATTTCTAAGCCGGAGATATACGCAAAACTGCTTCCATATACAGCAGAATGGACAGAAGTCCTGATCAAGGGAATCGCACCGAAGAAGAAATAAAGCATAAAAAAGCCGAAACTGACGATAAAATGTCAGTTCGGCTTTTTTGGTTCATAAATGACGTAAAATCAAGCAGATTCGCGTGCTTCTTTGTCATAGACATCATGGACATTGATGAATGGATCAAGAATAGGATTTTTTCCGTCTAAATCAGATTGAAAACGAATGCCATCGATATTGATCCGAGCATTTCGATAGAAATCCGTACCTAATTGTCCCCAAGCTGGTGTAGAAGCATCGACATTACAGAAAATATCGAAACCTTGACTCTTCAAGTAAGCAAATTTTTGATTTTCTGCTGAATAAGGCTGCCAGTCGCTGATGTCTGCACCAAATGGATAAATCAGAATATTTGTTTTTCCTAGGATAGGTGCAACTTCTTGCTGCCACAATTCATTGTCTTTTTTTACATCTTCTAGTGAAGCTTGAGTCATATTCAAGTGACCCCATGTATGGGAAGCAAAGCTCCAGCCGTCTTTCTTCAACTGTTCCGCCACTTTTTTAGCTTCTTTAATCTCTTTTTTTGTTTTTTCATTGTCTCCATATTGAGATTTTGATGTTCGATAACCTAAAACTCCGTTGTAACCTGTCAGGGCCAAGGTACCTTTTGCGCCTCGATAAGAAAAATCAGGATGTTTCTTGACAAAGGCATCGATCAGAGGAACCATGTCAAAGTCACCGATTTCTTCTTTATCTTTCTCTTTATAGACATTTTTGATTTCATTGTTATTTGATACGACCAATCGGCTAGGAAAACCGGAATTATCCATATATTCATAATAGCTGACATCATCTTGTGAAAGAACCAATGGTTTTTTTCCTTCAGGTAGCGCAAGCCCGTTAAAGGAAAGATTTCCTTGTTCGTCTTTTTGGATCAAATCATTCAAATTAACTAAAACAAAATCATTTTGATAAAGTTGTTCGATCGAACGGTTGAATTCTTCAACAGTCACCATATAATCTTTGTATCCTTGTGCCTGTTGAGAGTGGAAGGCTTTTTGCGGGTCCACGATCAAGCTGTGGAAAAAGACATGAGAGATCTGAGTAGGATCAGACCAGTCGATCAGTTGTTCTTTCTCCTTTTTTAGTGTTTGAAGAAGCTGTTGTGTTTCAGTAGATCCGTTCTTACTATCTTTTTCCAATAACGCAATCGCTTGGTCATAATCGTAGCTTTGAGCCAGATTTTTTGCTTGAGTAACTAGTTGTTGCTTATCATCTGTCGGTTCTTTTGCTTTTTCTGTTATTTTTTTTTCAGGAATGATTGGTTCTTTTTTTGTAGATGATCGGATGACAAAAAACAAACTTAGAATTAAAATAACGATAGTTAAAGCAGAAGTGGCTCCTAAAATAATTTTTTGCTTTTTTTCCATATACCTCGTCCCTTGCTTTTTCATTTTTTTACTTGTCCCATTCCTTATTGTAACGAAGAAAGAATAAGAGGCAAAGTAAAGTGACTTCTCGATAAATTGCAGAAAAAATACAGAAAAAGTTATTTCTTTTAACAATAATTGAAAATAAAATGTTCGGAATTAGAGCGGATTCAAAAAAGAAAAAATGAGGAATTTAAAAAAAATATCCTTTTTCTGTTGACAAAGAAAAAGTTGCGCTCTATGATAGACACATATTAATAATAACAAGACGAAGATCGAAACGAAGTAGTTGTTAAAGCCAATGTTTCAGAAAGCTGGTGGTCGCTGCAAACCAGTACATGCTTTAAAGCGAATTACATTTCAGGAGTCTTTGGCAGTGATTGCCACGCGACAGCGTTAAATGTTCGAGAGGTATGTTGGATATCTAGACATACAAATTGGGTGGTACCGCGAGATTTCGTCCCTTGGCTTATATGCCAAGGGACTTTTTTTATTTCCTATCCTATCCTGAAGAAATAATTAATTACACATGCTAGCAGGTTCCTGCTTTCATAAAAAAACTACACGGAGGTCAGTAAAATGAATATTATTGATGAATTAACTTGGCGCGACGCCATTAATCAGCAAACAAACGAAGAAAGACTTCGCGAGCTCGTTGAAGAAAAGAGCATTTCACTTTATTGCGGCGTTGATCCAACTGGTGATTCGATGCATATCGGACATTTGATTCCATTTATGATGATGAAAAGATTCCAATTGGCAGGCCATCATCCATATATTCTGATTGGCGGCGGAACAGGAACGATCGGCGACCCAAGCGGCCGCAAAACAGAACGTGTGTTGCAAACGATGGAACAAGTGCAACATAACGTGGACGCACTTTCCAATCAAATGAGAAAATTGTTTGGTAAAGATGCAAATATCACATTTGTGAACAACTACGACTGGTTGTCAAAAATCTCTTTACTTGAATTTTTGAGAGACTACGGTAAAAACTTCAACATCAACACGATGTTAGCAAAAGATATCGTTGCCAGCCGTTTGGAAGTAGGAATCTCATTTACAGAGTTTACTTACCAAATTCTGCAATCTATCGACTTTTTGCATCTGCATAAAACATACGATGTGCAATTGCAAATCGGTGGAGCAGACCAATGGGGAAATATCACAGCTGGATTAGACCTAATCCGAAAATTAGAAGGACCAGAAGTAGAAGCGTTCGGTTTAACGATCCCATTGATGCTGAAGGCTGACGGAACGAAATTCGGAAAAACTGCAGGCGGTGCCGTTTGGCTTGATCCGAAGAAAACTTCACCATTTGAGTTCTACCAATTCTGGTTGAATCAAGATGATCGCGATGTAGTGAAATACTTGAAATTCTTTACTTTCTTGTCTCAAGAAGAAATCGAAGACTTAGCGAAAAAAGTAGAGACAGAACCTGAGAAACGTGAAGCACAACGCCGTTTGGCAGAAGAAGTTACAAGATTTGTGCATAGTGAAGAAGACTTGAAAGAAGCGCAAAAAATAACGCAAGCATTGTTCTCTGGAAATATTAAAGAACTAAATGCGGAAGAAATCGCGCAAGGATTCGGTAAAATGCCGAACGTTGAAATTTCAAGCACACCTGAAAATAT
Organism: Enterococcus faecium; assembly: GCF_029023785.1. Taxonomy (NCBI): domain Bacteria; kingdom Bacillati; phylum Bacillota; class Bacilli; order Lactobacillales; family Enterococcaceae; genus Enterococcus; species Enterococcus faecium. The sequence goes on from NZ_CP118955.1 coordinate 360,691, forward strand.
CGTGGAACTGCTTGTTTCCACAAAAATTGAACCATCTAAACGTCAAGCACGTGAAGATGTTTCAAACGGAGCTATAAGTATTAACGGTGACCGCGTTACCGATTTAAATTTTGTCATAAATCCATCCGATGAATTCGATGGTAAGTTTGTGGTTATTCGAAAAGGTAAGAAAAATTACTTTTTGGCCAAAGTAATTGATTAGAATTTAGTAAGTTTTTACCTTGAAAAAGGGAAATACTATTACAACATTCCAATTTTGAAACCCATCCTAAAATAGAACGCTGGTTGTCGTTAATACAATCTTTGCGAGGGAGTTTACATTTGTAAATTCCCTCGTTTTTTTTAATTATTTCAAAAGTGTGAACAATTCGGATAATTGATACATATTAAAATATGATTAAAAATCAGGCCAAAACTTAGTTTACAGAATAGAAGAACAGGTGTAATGTAGGGCTCGACAAAATTTAAATATTTTTTTAGGAGGGTTTCACTATGAGTGAATCATTGTCGAAAGATCTAAACCTAAATGCCCTATTCATTGGGGACAAAGCTGAGAACGGCCAAATCTATAAAGCTTTGTTGAATGAATTGGTGGATGAACATTTAGGCTGGCGTCAAAACTACATGCCTCAAGACATGCCTATTATTACGCCAGAAGAAAAAAGCAGTGCTAGTTTTGAACACACTGTGAATAAAACAAAGGATGTTCTATCAGAAATTTCAGCGCGGATGCGTACCCATTCCGTTCCTTGGCATAATGCCGGACGTTACTGGGGTCATATGAACTCTGAAACATTGATGCCATCTTTACTAGCGTACAATTTTGCTATGCTATGGAATGGTAATAACGTTGCCTATGAATCTTCTCCTGCAACAAGCCAAATGGAAGAAGAAGTAGGAATGGAATTTGCAAAATTAATGAGCTATAAAGATGGCTGGGGCCACATCGTTGCTGATGGTTCTTTAGCAAACTTAGAAGGACTTTGGTATGCCCGCAACATCAAATCATTGCCGCTTGCAATGAAAGAAGTGACACCTGAACTAGTTGCTGGAAAAAGCGATTGGGAATTAATGAACTTGTCAACAGAAGAAATCATGAATCTGTTAGACAGCGTCCCAGAAAAAATCGACGAAATCAAAGCTCACTCAGCACGTAGCGGAAAACATTTAGAAAAATTAGGAAAATGGTTGGTTCCACAAACTAAACACTATTCATGGCTAAAAGCTGCCGACATCATCGGTATCGGTTTAGACCAAGTGATTCCAGTGCCAGTTGACCACAACTATCGCATGGACATCAACGAACTTGAAAAAATCGTTCGTGGTCTAGCAGCTGAAAAAACACCAATCCTAGGTGTAGTCGGTGTTGTAGGATCAACAGAAGAAGGAGCAATCGACGGTATCGATAAAATCGTTGCATTGCGTCGCGTATTAGAAAAAGACGGTATTTACTTCTACTTACACGTAGATGCTGCTTATGGCGGATACGGCCGTGCGATTTTCTTAGACGAAGACAACAACTTCATTCCATTTGAAGATTTAAAAGATGTTCATTACAAATACAATGTCTTTACAGAAAACAAAGATTATATCTTAGAAGAAGTACACAGTGCATATAAAGCAATCGAAGAAGCAGAATCTGTAACGATTGACCCACATAAAATGGGCTATGTTCCATATTCTGCCGGTGGTATCGTCATCAAAGATATCCGCATGAGAGACGTTATCTCTTACTTTGCGACATATGTATTTGAAAAAGGCGCAGATATCCCAGCATTACTTGGGGCTTATATCTTGGAAGGTTCAAAAGCAGGGGCAACAGCAGCCAGCGTTTGGGCAGCACACCATGTCTTACCTTTGAATGTCACAGGATATGGTAAATTAATGGGTGCATCAATCGAAGGTGCACATCGTTTCTACAACTTCTTGAATGACTTGTCATTTAAAGTAGGAGACAAAGAAATCGAAGTTCATCCATTAACTTATCCAGATTTCAATATGGTAGACTATGTATTCAAAGAAAAAGGCAACGATGACTTAGTTGCAATGAATAAATTGAACCATGACGTATATGATTATTCTTCATACGTGAAAGGAAGCATTTACGGTAATGAGTTCTTAACTTCACATACTGACTTTGCTATCCCAGACTATGGCAACAGCCCATTACAATTTGTGAACCAACTAGGATTCTCAGATGAAGAATGGAACCGTGCCGGAAAAGTAACTGTATTGCGTGCCAGCGTAATGACACCATACATGAACAAAGAAGAACACTTTGAAGAATATGCTGAAAAAATCAAAGCAGCTCTTCAAGAAAAATTGGAAAAAATCTACGCAGACCAATTATTGGCAAGCGAAGCAAAATAAGCAAGGTAATCATGTTAGAAAACAGCTTGAATACTAACTGTTTCTGACGCATGTTTGGATCTGAAGAGCAAGGGGAGACCTAAGCTCTTCGATCCCTTTGTTTTGAGGTTGTCTTTGAAGAAACCCTTCAAGCAATAGACTCAAAGAATCCCCTCAAATATTCGCTGAATTGTTTCGTTTATTGCTGAAACTACTTCAAAGACACCGTTATTTTATCCAAAAAATCAAGGAGAGTGTCAACGGTGAGTAAATCTGAAGTAAGTAAAATGGGTCTTGGGACCTTTATCGGTCTGACAATGGCACTGTGTGCAACGGTTCGGAGTATTCCTACGTTAGCCGCAGTCGGTTGGACATTGATTTTTTATTCAATTTTTGCAGTTTTGTTTTTTGCCGGTCCGATATCAATGGTTTCCGGTGAGCTTTCCACGATGCTTCCTCAAGAAGGCGGTCCTCAGTTATGGGTAAAAACAGCACTGGGCAGCAAATGGGGATTTGTCGTTGCATGGCTATTATGGGTGCAAATGTTCCCAGGTATGGTAATGGTCGCTTCTACTTTAGGACCATTGTTAGGAAACACATTTGGTAATGTAGAACTTGGCAATAATCACTGGTTCGTTTTAGGTTGTATTTTAGTTATCTACTGGATCATCACGATCTTGAACTTGAAATTCGATATGGCAAAAGTCGGCGGGAACATCGGTGTATGGCTAGGGGTATATATCCCAGTAGTCATCATGTTCGTTTTAGGTGTTTTGGCAGCCTTCAAAGTCGGACTAGTCTCAAACGGCTATCTAGGTGACTTTTCATGGTCAAAAGCTTTCCCTGACTTGGAACATATTGATTCATTGAAATACTTAGCTGGTATCACATTTATTTTTGTTGGGATCGAAATGAGTTCTGTTTACATGCCTCGTTTGAAAGACGCAACAAAAAATTATACAAAAGGCGTATTTATCGCTTTGATCGGATTAGTTTTATTGAATGTCATCAATGCGATGCTTGTAGCAAATGTCGTACCAGATGGAAAAATGGAATTAGCAAATATCACGCAGCCTATCTTGATTGACTGTCAAATCCTAGGCTTACCAGAAGTGATCGGAAATATCTTCAGCTTCATGGTATTTATTGGTGTGCTTTTACAATTATCAGCTTGGGTTACTGGACCATCAAAAACAATCATCCAAGTAGCTCGTGAAGGATTCCTTCCACCAAAATTCGGATTCCATAAAGAAAACAAATACGGCGTATCTAGAAATGTCGTTCTAACACAATCAATCGTTATTTCATTATTTGCTTTGCTTTATGGTGTAATGGATGACGTAAGTGCTGTATTCTTGACACTTACAAATGCTACAACTGTTATTTATTGTATCGTGTACATTTTGATTGCTGTTTCATTGCTTAAAATGCGTAAGAAACATCCAGAATTCGAACGTCCTTACCGAATTGGTAAAAACGGAAACGGATTAGCTTGGGTAGTCAGCTGCATGCTGATCTTCTCTATCATCGTTGTCGTATTTGCTACATTAGGTACAGCGACATTGAGTGATGCATTATTAGTAGCAGCTATCACAGTGGTCATGTTCGTTATTCCATTGATCATCAATCACTTCAAGAAAGATTCTTGGGGGATTGAGGTAGAAAAAAGTTTAGAAGAAAAATAAAAAAAATAAGTCTTTCAGCCGACGTTTTGTCGCTGATTTAGTAGGAGGTCCTGCCAAGTGAATAGTTTTTTCATGGCAGGGCCTTTTCATTTGAAATAGGAGATCGACGATGAATAAAAATATTTCTTTAAAAGAAAGTATCGCTGTATTGATCGTGTTGTTGGCACTCCTAGGAGTACTGATCATCGGATTCCAGCTCTCGCCACATATCCCGATCCTTGCAGCTTTCATGTGTTTGTTGTTTTATGGCAGATTTAAAAAGTTCACATGGGATGAGATCCATGACGGGATCATCAAAGGAATCACTCCAGGGATCATTCCAATCCTGATTTTTCTTTTGATTGGTGTCTTAGTTGCTTCATGGATTTTATCTGGAACCATCCCTACGATTATGGTTTATGGATTTAAACTTGTTTCTGTGCGTTTCTTTTTACCGACAGCATTTCTTGTTTGTGCAATTGTCGGAGTGACTGTCGGCAGTTCATTTACAACGATTTCGACGATTGGAATTGCTTTTTTGGGGATCGGTCATTTACTTGGATTCAATGATGCAATGACTACAGGCGCAGTCGTTTCCGGTGCCTTTTTAGGGAATAACTGCTCGCCTTTATCAGATACGACCAACTTGGCAGCGGGTATTGGAGGAGTTAATCTATTCGAACATATCGCTGGTATGCGTTATACGGATTTCCCAGCATTCGTCCTTTCGTTGATTTTTTATACGATATTAGGACATAACAGTCATTCAGCCGATCTAGCTAGTATCAATGAAATGATCCAAAACATGAAAGCGAGCTTTTGGATCTCTCCTTGGACATTGATTCCACTAGTTATTTTATTTGGGGGGGCAATCAAAAAAATTCCGGCTATCCCTACATTACTAGCGGGATCGACAGCTGCTCTCGTTCTTTCTTTTATCCATGAGAAAAGTTTGACGGTCGGAAAAGCAGCAGACATCTTGATGAATGGTTATGTCGCAAATACACCTGATCCAAAGCTAGATGAACTGCTTTCTCGAGGCGGGATCATGAGTATGTTAGGTTCTGCTAGTTTGATTTTACTTGCATTGGCATTAGGTGGGTTACTGATCAAATATCTGATCGTTGATACCATCGTTCAAGAATTAAAAGAAAAGATGGACCGACCTTCTCGTTTAGTCGGGTTTACTGCCTTGAGCTGTATCGGAATCAATCTGATCGTTGGAGAACAGTATCTGTCCATCATTCTTCCAGGAGAAACATTCAAGCGTTCTTTTGATGACGTTGGCTTATCAAAAACCTATTTGACACGAACACTAGCGGATTCAGGTGCGACCGTCAATTCTCTCGTACCGTGGGGAGTCAGCGGCACATTCATTATGGGAACGATGAAAGTTAGCGCGTTGCATTACTTGCCATTCGCCTTTTTCTCGATTCTTGCACCTGTCTTTACAATATTAGGCGGTTTTTTATTGAATCGTCGACGTGTAAAAAATTGAAGGAAGGAAAAAAGAGGCTGGGACAGAAGCGTTTAACTCCAAGAAATAAGAAGAAACTCAAGAAAATTGCTTTTTAAATTTTTGTGAATTTCAGCTTATTTCCGAAGGAGTTGCTTCTGCTTCCGCCGTTTATACGTGTTTAGAGCGTGAGATAAAAGTGTTCTTTACTTTTGTCCCACGCTCTTTTTTACAGATAAACAATGTGTTAGAAGTAGTATCTTCTTTTACATAAAAAGCTGACCATAGGATAAATGGTCGGCGTATTTAGTGAGTCAGCTATTTAGTATGGGTTTTCTAAAGGAACGACTGTCTCTCTTTTGATCAAGCGATGAGGGATGACCAAACGTACGCCACTGCTCAATTCTTCATGGATCAATTCGCGCAGCTTTTGCATAGCGACACGTCCTAATTCGGAGATATCGATATCGATACTTGTAAGGTAAGGGTGTGTTAATGTTGAGAAGATCGAGTTGTTGAAGCTAATGACGGAGAGTGTCTCTGGAATGACATAGCCGTACATTTGCGCCAACTGCATCGTGCGAAGGGCGAAGATATCGTCAATGACCACCAATGCTGTGGCTTCGTTTTCTTTCAACGTTTTCTCAAAGGACAGATAATCCTCCGGATGCTCTAGTACTACACTGGATAACGCAGGAAGACCAGCCATCATCATTGCTTTTTGATAACCGAAATATCGTTCGAAATACAAACTTTCATGAGTCGTGTTTGTCACAAACAGGATATTCTTATGTCCATTCTGGATCAAAAATTCTGTTGCTTGTTTACCTAGAAGCTGGTTATCATTATCTACATAAACGATTTCGTTCTCATGATGATAAGGCTGTCCGATCAAAGTGAAAGGGATGTGGTTTTGGTATAAATAATCAATGACAGGATCTTGACTATCTGAATACACTAGAATAAAACCATCTACTTGTTTTTGTAAATGCATACGCTGGACGTTCTCTAACAGCAATTCAAAATTTTTAGCAGTAGCGATTGCTGTAGTCATATCATAATTCCGCGCTTCTTCGTTGATTGCTTCCATGATCTCAAGATAAAATGGGTTACCGATCCGCTCTTTTGAATCAAGAGGGGGTAAGATTACGCCGATGGCACTGGAAATGCGTTTTCCTAGATTGCGGGCAGTCATGTTAGGAACATAACCTAGTTCATCCATAATTTTTCGGACTTTCTTCTTTGTTGTCTCGGAAATACTAGGATGATCGTTGATGACACGAGAGACGGTCGAGGTGGCAACACCGGCTTTTTTCGCCACATCTTTTACGGTAATAGCCATGATAAAAACACCTTTCTCTTGTTATTGTGCAGAGAACCGATAAATCGTCTGACTGATCCGTTCTTGACCAGGATGGAGGTTGATCGATCCAAATTTGGGGAAATGAACGATATCAGGGATTTCTTGCGGTTCGATTGCTAATCCGTAGTTTGAATGCATCTGTTTTCCATTGACAGAGAAATCAGCTTCGAATCCAGTCGTAGAAAATAATACCATACTTTTATTAGAAGTTGCTATAGTCATTTGGCGACCAGAATGCTTCTCGAATAATTGTAAGGAAGTTTTGGAAAGCCTAGGATGATGCAAAAGAAATACATCATCTAGTCCATCTGGATAACATGCAAGGATCTCTTGCAGTGTTGGGGATTTTCTAAAGTCGATTGGCAGTTTTTCTTTTTTTGTCCAATTTCCAGTAGGCAGTTTTTCTTGATCTAATTCAAGCACACCATCTAAAAAGACCGTTAACTGATGTTCATAGATGTCTCTTGTTCCATTTCCTGAAAGGTTGAAGTAGGCATGGTTGGTCGGATTGCAGATGGTTTCAACAAGGCTACTAGCAGAGGTTGTCATCTCTAATTCGTTTTTTGTTAAACGGTAAGTGATCGTAGCAGTGATTGGTCCTGGATAGGTAGAAAATTCATCTTTTAAGTAAAAGACCACACCTATTGATGATGGAGTTTTGAAAACTTCTACTTCCCAAAATTGGAAAGACCAGCCTTTCGTGCCACCGTGGATATGGTGTGATCCGCAGTTTTTCTCCAATCTATGCTCACCCCAAGAAGCATCCCGGATCCTTCCGGCTACAGGTCCGACAGTTGCTCCAAAAAAGCTTTTGTCTGTTAGAACATCTTCGAAACGATCGTAAGACAATAAAACATTTTCTGATTTTCCTTCTTTGTCTGGTGCGAAGATTTGGTGCAGGCGGGCACCGTAATTGAGAAGAACGACTTCTAAGTAGTCGTTCTTCAATGTGATTTTCTTTATTTCAGTCTCTGGAACTGGTACGACGGAGATCTCTGGATTATCCATGGTCATGCCACTTTTCTTTCAAGTAATCGATCGTAAGAAAAGTCGTATCAGGGACAAGCGGGATCTCCTCTCCAAGGTCTTCAGCACGTCCCACGCCAATTGGTTGAGCGCCACTTGAGAGGATGGCTTGGATACCGGCTTGCGCGTCTTCGATCCCGATACATTCTTCTGCTTTTAGTCCGACAGCTTTTGCTGCAAGGAGGAAGATATCTGGCGCAGGTTTTCCGTTTGTTGCTTCTGCCGGGTCGGCAATAGCATCAAAGTAAGGTGTAAGACCCATTTTTTCAAGTAGGAATGGCCCGTTTTTACTTGCAGAAGCAAGAGCAATCTTGATTTTTTCTTCTTTTAAAGAATCCAGTAAAGGCACGACCCCGGGGAAGACATCTTTTGGTTCGATCGTCTGGATCATCTCTAAATAATAATCGTTTTTTCTTTTCGCTAATTCTGCAAATTCTTCCTTTGAAAAAGAGTGTTCTTTTCCGCCATAAGCTAAAAGCAAAGAGAGTGAGTCTTCTCGGCTGACGCCTTTTAGCTGTTCGTTGAATGTGTGGTCGATCGTAATGCCGATTTCCTGACCAAGCTTTCGCCAAGCACGATAATGGAATTCAGCAGTATCGGTAATGACACCGTCTAAATCAAACAATACCCCTTTAAACATTTGCTTCCTCCTTTCTTAGCGTTATTTCTAGACGATCCGCTAAAGAATAAGACTGTTCATAGACGTAAATTTCTAGAGGAGAACCTTCTAATAACTCGAAAGTAACTTGTTCATCTGTGACTGAGATGAACAATAAACGTCCGCGATAATTGATATGGAAAGAATAAGCTTTCCAAGTTTTTGGCAGAAATGGTGCGAATCTCAACTGATCATGGGCAGTTTTCATTTGAGCAAATCCTTGGACAATCGACAACCAGCTACCAGTCATGGAAGTGATGTGCAAGCCGTCTTCTGTGTCGTTATTGTAATTATCCAAATCCAAGCGAGCTGTTCGCTGGTACATTTCTACAGCTTTGCTTTCCATTCCTAATTCTGCTGCTAAAATCGAATGGATACTTGGCGAAAGGGAAGACTCATGGACAGTCATTGGTTCATAGAAATCAAAGTTTTTTTGCTTTTCTTCTTTTGTAAAAGTATCATTGAAGAAATAAATCCCCTGTAGTACATCTGCCTGCTTGATGAAGCAAGATCTAAGGATTTTGTCCCAAGACCAATGCTGATTCAGAGGAAGATCGCTTGTGGGAATATCGGATACAGGCATGAGATCTTTATCTAAGAATGTGTCATGCTGGACAAAGATTCCTAATTCTTCGTCAACTGGGAAGTACATGTTCTCTGCGATATCTTTCCATTTGGCTAGTTCTTCTTCGCTGATAGTGATAGCAGCTTCTTTTTGATAAGTTAAATAATTTTCTCGCGTGTAACGCAAGACCCAAGCTGCGATCGTATTTGTATACCAATTGTTATTGATATTGTTCTCATATTCGTTTGGGCCGGTCACACCGTGGATCATGTATTTATTTGCTCGTTTTGAAAAATGGACACGGTCTGCCCAGAAGCGTGCGATTTCTGCTAAAACTTCCAGTCCTTCATTTTTCAAATATTCCGTATCGCCGGTGTAATTCGTATAATTGTAGATTGCATAGGCAATCGCGCCATTTCGGTGAATCTCCTCGAATGTGATTTCCCACTCGTTATGGCATTCGACACCAGTGAAGGTGACCATAGGATAAAGCGCGCCTTTTAATCCTTGTTGCTGAGCGTTGTGGATTGCTTGCGACAGTTGATTATGCCGATATTTCAGCAGATTCTTAGTTACTTCAGGTTTGGCTAAAGCAAGATAAAGAGGGACAGCATACGCTTCTGTATCCCAGTAAGTGGCTCCGCCGTATTTTTCTCCTGTGAATCCTTTGGGGCCGATATTCAATCGTTCATCTTCGCCGTAGTAAGTAGAGAATAGTTGGAACAAATTGAATCGAATACCTTGTTGTGCTTCTTCGTCTCCTTCGATGACCACATCGGCAAGCTTCCATCGTTCTGCCCAAGCCGCTGTTTGCTCTTCTTTTGCTTGGATATAATTGTTTGTCTGGTTCGTTAATTCTGAGACAGCTTTTTCTGCTTGCTGCGCTTCTGGAATATCTCTACTAGTAAGAACGATAATTTCTTTTTCCACTGACCATGTCTCACCTTGAGATAATTCTGCAGACAAGCAACCATGTAATGCTAAAGTATCTTCGTGATAGTCAGGGATGACTGATTTTCCATTAACGAAATGGCGCATTGCTGCAGTAACAGTAAATTGTTCAATCCCAAAGTTGTTTGGAATAGTTTTAGTCGTCAAATAGCCGATTTCTTCTATAGTTCCACGATCAATCTCATTCCAAAAATGTTCATCATAGTTGCTGTCTTCGTTTTGAACATTTCCATCCAATTTTGATACGAGTTTGACTGTTCCGCTACCTTCAAGCATTTCTATAGTTAAATAGATATAAGCTGATTCTTTTTTGACAATGCTCAGAAAACGTTCGAAGGAAATGCGTACTTTATTAGTAGAAGTAGTGATTGTGAATGTACGAGATAATACACCATTTTTCATATCTAATTCCCAGTAAAAGTCTTCTGGTTCCAAAGAAGCCAAGTCGATCAGCTGATCGTTGATCGAAATATCTATCGCGATAAAGTTCAAGGCGTTGATCACTTTTCCAAAGTATTCTGGATAACCATTTTTCCACCAGCCGACACGTGTCTTATCGGGATACCAGACACCCGCCAAATAAGTACCTTGATGGTGGTCCCCTGAGTAAGTTTCTTCAAAGTTCCCGCGCATCCCCATATAACCGTTTCCAATACTTGTTAAAGATTCTTGCAGTCGAAGATTTTTTTTATCTAATTGTGTCGTGCTGATTTTCCATGGATCAATAGCAAATAGTCGTTTGATCTGTTTCATTTTTCTCCTCCTAATGAGCTGTTTTATACGTTCATAATAAACGCAACCGATTGCACAAGTCAATAGACAAAAGAAAATATTTCATAGAAAAAAGCTTAAAAAAATAAATTTTTAGGAGAAAATTATAGAAGGGAACACACGTATTATAGGTTTTATAGAATGGTATAGACAGAAAAATAAAAAATAAAGCATTTACAAAAAAGAAAACGCACGCTATAATACGTTTAACGAAACCGATTGCGTAAAGGAGCTAAACGGAATGAAAAAGATATTTAGTTTTGAGTTTTGGCAAAAATTTGGAAAGGCTTTAATGGTTGTGGTAGCAGTTATGCCGGCAGCTGGGTTGATGATCAGTATAGGGAAATCAATTCCCTTGATCAATCCTGATTGGACGCCGCTTGTCACAACGGGCGGAGTAATTGAAAATATTGGTTGGGCAATTATTGGTAATCTTCATATTTTATTTGCTTTAGCAATAGGAGGAAGTTGGGCAAAAGAAAGAGCAGGCGGAGCATTTGCAGCTGGGATCTCATTTATTTTAATCAATCGGATCACTGGGGCTATCTTTGGTGTCACAAGTGACATGCTTGCGAATGAAGATGCATTTACCCACACTCTGTTCGGTACGAAGATCATGGTTAAAGGATTTTTTACAAGTGTATTGGAAGCACCAGCTTTGAATATGGGAGTATTCGTAGGGATCATCGCTGGATTTGTCGGGGCAATGGCTTATAATAAGTACTATAATTATAGAAAATTGCCGGATGCTTTGTCATTTTTCAATGGAAAGCGCTTTGTTCCGTTTGTTGTTATCTTATGGTCAACAATCGTGGCATTGATTCTTGCTGTGGTGTGGCCAAACGTACAGGCTGGAATCAATAATTTTGGTTTATGGATTGCAGAATCACAAGAAAGCGCACCGATTCTAGCACCGTTTTTATTTGGAACATTAGAACGTTTACTATTGCCATTTGGATTGCATCATATGCTGACGATTCCTATCAACTATACACAGCTTGGCGGATCGTATGAGATTTTATCAGGCGCACAGGCGGGGACACAAGTATTTGGGCAAGATCCGTTATGGTTGGCTTGGGCCACTGATTTAGTGAATCTTAAAGGTGCAGGGGATATGTCGCAATATGAGTTTGTGTTGCATAACTGGACGCCGGCTCGTTTCAAAGTAGGACAAATGATTGGTTCTTCAGGTATCTTGATGGGAATGGCTTTTGCGATGTATCGTAATGTCGATCCTGATAAGAAAGCAAGATATAAATCAATGTATTTTTCAGCAGCGTTGGCTGTCTTTCTAACAGGTGTAACAGAACCATTGGAGTTCATGTTTATGTTTGCTGCTGTGCCATTATATGTCATTTATTCAGTGATCCAAGGGGCTGCATTTGCGATGGCAGATATCTTGCCATTGCGGGTCCATTCATTTGGGAATATCGAATTGCTGACTCGGACACCGTTAGCTATCAAAGCGGGTCTAGGTGGAGATCTTATCAACTTCGTGTTGTGTGTGATCGCTTTTGGTGTTGTTACGTATTTCTTAGCAAATTTCTTGATCAAAAAATTCAACTTTGCTACACCGGGACGTAACGGAAATTACGACAATGACAGTGAAGAAACCGTTGTATCTAACAGCGGAACAGGAACAGCAGATCAGCAAGTGGTCCAGATCATTCATTTGCTGGGAGGAAAAGAAAATATCAAAGATGTCGATGCTTGTATGACTCGGTTACGCGTAAGTGTAAATGATCGAGAAAAAGTAGGGACTGAAGAAGCCTGGAAACGAGCAGGGGCGATGGGATTGATCGTCAAAGACAATGGAGTCCAAGCAGTTTATGGACCAAAAGCAGATGTCTTGAAATCAGATATCGAAGATCTGCTGCAATCAGGAGCAGAGATTCCAGAGCCAGAAATGGTTTCTACAGGAAATGGACAAGCAGGTAGTAAGCAATACTTAGGTATAGAACAAGAACTAGTTTCCGCAGCTTCTGGAGAAGTGATTCCTTTATCTGAAGTAAAAGATCCGGTATTCTCACAAAAAATGATGGGTGACGGCTTTGCTGTTATTCCAACATCAAGAGAAGTTGTTGCGCCGATCGCTGGAAAAGTGACAAGTATTTTCCCTAGCAAACATGCAATTGGGCTGGAAACGAAAGATGGTATCGAAGTTTTGATCCATATGGGAATCGATACAGTCCAAATGAATCAGCCAGCTTTTGAGATTGCTGTCAAAGAAGGCCAAGAAGTAGGAACAGGAACGAAATTAGCTGAGATGGATCTTGATGTGATCCAAAACGAAGAAAAAGATCCAACGATCATGATCGTATTTACAAACGATAAAGTAGAAGAAGTAGTGATCAAGCAATTAGGTACAGTGACAGCTGGTAAAGTGATCGGCTCCATTAAAATGTAAGGAGAGGTTGTGAAAAAGCTGTCCTGCATCAAGTCATAAGAACAGCCAAACAAAAATAGCTCCTCCTATTTTTCGTTTGGTTGGGCTTATTACCGAGAAGCAGCAGTTTGAATACTGTTTAGTGGAGAGGTCGTGAAAAAGCTGCCCTGCACCAAGTGATAAAAACAGCCAAACAAAAAATAGCTCCTGGTCCATTGAGCTTATTACTGAGGAGTTAGCAGGAGAACACTATTTGCTGGAGAGGTTGTGACAAAAATTTTGTCACAACCCTTTTGTTTCGAAATGAAGACAAGGAGAAAACCAATGAAATTCATGACACTCAACACGCATAGCTGGCTTGAGCCAGAACCAGAGAAAAAATTGCAAGAATTAGCAGATAAGATCCTGTTAGAAGATTATGAAGTGATTGCTTTACAAGAAATCAACCAATTACTGGAATCTGAAGAAGTAGAACCTGCGAAGCTAATGAAGTTCTGTCAGGTAAAGAATCAAGTACCTATCCGTAAAGATAATTTTGCCTACCGTTTAGTTCAGCTTTTAAAGGAACACGGAAAAGAGTATTTTTGGAGTTGGGAAATGAGCCACATCGGTTATGATAAATATGAAGAAGGAAATGCACTGCTTACGAAAAAAACATTGGAAAGTCAGGTCCTTACCGTCTCCCAATCTCAAAAGAAAGAAGATTATCAGACACGCAAGATCTTGATTGGGAAAACAAAGATAGATGATCAGGACATTTTTGTCTCGAGCTGCCACTTTTCTTGGTGGACAGATAAAAAAAGTGGCTTTTATTTTGAGTGGAAAAACTTGGAAAACTACTTTTTGGAAACTCGCGTACCACTTTTTTTCCTAGGTGATTTCAATAATCCAGTAGACTCTCAAGGTTATTATACTGTAAGAGAAAGTTGCCTTCTTCTTCAAGATTCGTATGTTGTCGCGAATGAAAAAGGAAAAGCAGCTACTGTGGAAAAGAAAATAGATGGTTGGGAACAAAATACAGAAAAATTGCGTATAGATTTTATTTTCGTCCCTGAAGGAATGCAGGTTAAAAAATATCAACGGATTTTTGATGGGATCGATAGTCCAATCATCAGTGATCACTACGGGGTGGAAATCGAATTAGATGTGAACGAATAAAAAATATAACATATAACATAAAAAAACTGATTAAAATAAAACTCTCCAAACGATTATACCGTTTGGAGAGTTTTTTGATCGGATGTATTTATCCCTTTTGCCTAAGCACGTAAAAGCTTGTATCTATGATAAATAAATAAACATAGCAAGGTAAACCAGCCAATCAAAGTAAGAGAAAGAATGAAATAGAAATAGATTGGCGTTTGATAATGAAGCGTGAGCTCGTTGATTCCTTTTTTCTGCTTCACGATTGGGGTCCCGATATCTGTTACTTCATAATCAGTCAATGTTTTTCCATTTTGCTGTAGCACAGTCCGATCGTAGACGATAACAGGGATATGAACAGTTTTGTCCCCAGTGTTTTTCCACTTGATTGTCAAAAGACCGCCTGGATGTGTTTTTATAAAAGTTGTTTCGTTTTCTAGTATTTCTTCGTTATACCGGTCGTATTTATTGTCTTTTGTCTCCTTATAGATTGGCAGATAGTCAGGTGTGGTTTTTTGGAAAACGAACAAGCTGGTAGACATATCTTTGCTGAAGAATGTTTTCCTTGCTTCTTCCGGCGTATCGAATAGATAAGTATGTCGACTGACAAATGTTTCATTTTCCCACTTTTCCAGATGCTGGTATAAGTTCTGGATCGTCTGTGCTGAAAAAATAAGAATGCCAAATATACTTAAAAGACGGAACCACTTTTGTTCAGACCACTGGTTCAGTGAAAGGGCAAGGTAAAGTAGAAGCAATAGCGTAAATGGCACGAAAAATCGAAATGGAAACTGGATCAAACTAATAAAAGGCACATTTTTTTCGATCAATGTCGTCCATGGAATCAAGCTAGTAGAAAGAAAAAAGAAAACAAGACTTGTGTACAACACGATTTTTTGGAATAAGGTGTTCTTTTGTTGAAAGAAAATAAAAAGCAAAAAACCTGATAATATCAATATAGGAAAGGCCTTAGGGTAATGGAGCCAATAACTGCCATCCAGATCTATCGCCTTTTGACTCATTTCTCTGTTAACAAAGGGAGGAAGAATCTTATTCCTACTGTAAACAATAGCTAATCCTGCCCAAATATTTGCTGTCAGAACAAAATAAAGCAAGACCGACTTAATCAGTTGAAGCAGTGCTTTTCCTTTTTCAGTCTGGTTAAAAAAGTAATAAAGATAAAAAGGGATATACATCAAAGCTAACATGATCGAAGACAGTAAATGGATCTGTGTCATAAGTCCCACTGAGACAGCGACTTTGATAACAGGGAACTTTTTATGAAGGACGAAATCAGCAATAGGGATCATACATAAAGGATAAAAACAAGTCCCCCAGCTAGTGAATCCTTGGTTGATAGACCAGTATTGAATAGAATACGTACTCATGAATAAAACGGCTACTGGTACACTTACCCAATTTCGAACATTGACATATCTCAGTAAAATCAGCATAGAAAATCCTGAAATAAGATAAAGAATGAAATTTGAAAGAATCTGATAATGAAACCAGCTACCTGCAAGCAACACGATCAATCCTTGTAAATAAGCGAAAAATGGGCCGTAAACGGCATTCACGATCCTGCCACTTTGCTGGAATCCATAAAGGGAAGGAAAATAATGGAAATCCCCATATTTAATTTGTTGCGCGGCATCATAGAACCGATTGTAATGGAATGGGGCATCAGCACCCAAAATTAGTTTATGTGTGAATAAATGAGGCATGAGAAATGCCAAAGCAATGAAAAAAATTGCTAAAAATGGGCCATATTTTTTCAATTGTCGAACTCCTTTGCAAACTTTAGATAAATTCATCATATATCCTATGCGAGAGGTAGGCAAGAAATTAGAAAATTCATGAAAATATTTATGAATTTTACAAGAAAAACATAAGTGAAAGTTCTAAGGAGAGAGGATGCGACATAAGTTTTGTTGCATCTCCTTGTTTTGAAACAGAATTTTTCTTAATACTCGAAACAAAGTAGCTTTTTCATGACCTCTCGGTAAACGGTGTTCAATCAGCTGCTTCTCGGTAATAAGCTCACTAGCCTAGAAAATATGAGAAGCTGTTTTCTGACTAGCGCTCTTATTACTCAAAGCATAACGCAGTTTTCACAACCTCTTCCTTAAACGGTGTTCAAAAGCTTGCATCTGCGGTAATAAGCCCAACCCAACAAAAAATATGAGTAGCTATTTTTTTGGGCTGTACTTATTACTTGATGCAGGACAGCTTTTTCACAACCTCATCGGCTTTCATTTTCTATTTTTTTCCTGAACCCATATAATAAAAGAAAGAACAAAAAAACTTGCAAGGGAGGACACATGTGAAGCAGAGTAAGCAAAAACAGTCTCGTCGACTTTTGTTTCGTTTGTTTTTATTAATATGTATCGTCGTAGGGTTACTGATCGCTTTATATCCATTTTATGTGGATTCTTTAAATAGTTTTATTGATCAAAAACGTATCGAACAAGTACAAAAACGGACCGCAGCTGAAATTGAAGTGCAGCGAAAGAAAATGGAGGAGAAAAACCAACGATTAACTGACCAAGGATTCAATCCTGGTACTGATCCTTTCAATGAAAAGAACAGAAATGAAAGTACAACATCCAGCCAATTAGAGGAATGGCTGATCGGAAGTATCAATATACCTAAGATCCAATTAAATATTTCACTTTATGATCGGCTCAATGGTAGGATCCTTGAAAATGGAGCAGGCGTCTTGCAAGGAACCTCTTTCCCGCTTGGTGGAAATTCGACGCATTCAGTGATCTCTGCTCACAGCGGTTTACCTAATCGACGGTTATTTACCGAATTAGATCGTTTAGAAAACGGAGACACGTTTATTTTGACTGTTTTGGGGGAGAAATTGGCTTATCAAGTTAAAAATATACAAGTGGTACTGCCAGATGACACGTCTGTTCTAACGATTTCAGAAGGAGAAGACTTAGTTACCTTGCTTACATGTACGCCGTATATGATCAACACGCATCGTTTGCTAGTGACAGGACATCGGATTCCTTATAACAAATCGGTAAAAAAAGAAGAAGGAAAAGGAAATCAGGAAAGAACCATGCGGCAATGGTTTATTCTTGCAGGAACGATAATAGCTGTAGTCATACTGTTAGTGTTTATCGGACGACTAATCTATCAGTATAGATTAAGTAAAAAAGTGCTTGATTTTTCATTTATTATTAGTGATTCGTCAGGGAAACCGGTAAATGGTAGTTCATTCATTTTGAAACATAAGAAAAAAACACTTACTAGAAATGGTGTGCCGTTTTCAGTACAAAGCGACCATCATGGGAAAGTCAAGCTGGATCAATTGCCTGGTGGAACTTATCGAATCGTTTCAGCTGATGATCCTAAAGTTGCTGTTTCTTTTGGTATTAGAAAAGTAAAACAAGAGAAGATATACTTTTTTGAGGGGCGAAAACTTGTAAAAGAGCTTCAAAAAAATGGTTTTTATTTTAAAATCAATGAATAAGTAAGGAGAGAAAAAATGATCCGCACAACAACAAAATTGTCTGCCAAAGAACTGGAATCTGTTCTATCGATTTGGCTGCATGCTAACTTGGATTCTCATGAATTCATTCCATCAACTTATTGGGAGAATCAAGTAGAATCTGTTAGGAAAGCTTTACCAGATGCAGTGATTTACTTAGCAGAAATAGATCAAGAAATTATTGGTTTTGCTGGGGTGATTGATCAGTTTATCGCAGGAATCTTTGTGAAAAGGGAATACCGGCAACAAAGAATCGGTACGCAACTAATGAAAAAAATAAAAGAAACCAATAAAACACTGACTTTGACAGTCTATCAAAAAAATCAATCAGCTATTCATTTCTATCTTTCACAAGGTTTTACAATTCAAACACAGCAAAAAGATGAAGCAGTAAATGAGGAGGAACTTGTGATGAAATGGAATCAAAACGCTGATTTTTGATGAACAGAATAACGAAATAATGCTCCCAGCCTAATTTTTTGCTGGGAGCATTATTTCATTTTGAAGTCACTAATTTAACTGTGTGAATATGCAGTTGTTACAATCTTTGATAAACGGTGTTCAATCAGCTGACCCTCGGTATTAGCTCAAAAAACGGCAAAATATGAGGAACTATTTTTCCATTTGTTTCTCTAATACTCAGGTCAAAACGCTGATTTCACAACCTCTTGATAAACGGTGTTCAAACGGCTGCTTCTCGGTAATAAGCCCACTAGCCTAGAAAATATGAAAAGCTATTTTCTAACTAGCGTTCTTATTACTCAAAGCATAACGCTGATTTCACAACCTCTTGATAAACGGTGTTCAATCAGCTGACCCTCGGTATTAGCTCAAAAAACGGCAAAACATGAGGAACTATTTTTCCGTTTCTTTCTCTAATACTCAGGTCAGAACGCTGATTTCACAACCTCTCTTTCACAACCTTATTTTACTCGTTTATAATTTTCATCGAAGTATTTTCCGCTACGGATATCATCTGGCATTCCATCGTATGGTTCTTCGCTAATAACATCTTCATTGTCTATACCTGCATCACCCATATAAGTGATCGTAGCAAATTCAGGAACAAGTAATTTTGGATAAGTTTCATATTTTTCACGAGCTGCTTCCATTTCTGCGATATGTTCGTTTTGGAAAGTAACAGTGATTTCTGGATGTTCTTCAACCCATTTAGGGAAAAAGATCATTCCGTGAAGTTTCTTTTCATTTGGCATAAAGTCCAATGCCACGTCTGTCCCTGTTGGCTCTGTCCAAGTGATTTTGAATACGCCGTCCGTCAATTTAACGATATCAGCTTCTTGGTCTTTTACCCAACGGCCTTTGACCATTCCGCCATGGATACGGTAATCAACAGTATGGTCATTTTTGGCATACCATTCATATTCCCAACCATTGTCATACGTATAGATAAAGTGAGTTCCAATAAAATCTTCCAATTCTTTAAATTCTTTCATGTTTAAGCATCTCCTTATAAATTAAAACATGTAATAAACTACATGTTTTCGATTACTCATTTATGATAGAATGGATTTAAAGATTTGTCAAGGAGGGAAAACTGATGGCAAGAAAAAATACACTTCGATATATTTTGTTAGGGTTATTAAGTAAGAAGAAGATGACAGGATATGAATTGAATCAATCGTTCAAAAATGAAATAGGAGAATTTTGGCAAGCAAAACATAGTCAGATTTATCCTGAACTTGCAAAAATGGAAGAGCAAGGAATCATTCAGCATCAAGTAGAGATCACAGGTGAAAAATTGGAAAAGAAAGTTTATGAATTAACAGAAGAAGGGAAGGAACAATTGGCAGAGTGGATTCATACACCAACCAATGAACTACCGGTTAATCGAGACGAATTTGTTCTGAAATTGTATTTCGTCAAAGACGTGAATGATCCGGCATTAGTAGAAATTATTCAGCAGCAGCGTGACCTTCATGAAGAAAAACGACTTCATCTATTAGAGCGAAAAAAAACGATCTTTCCTACTGAAAAAGAAAAACATGAAAATTACGGACACTACCTGATTTTAGCGCATGCGATCAATCGGGAAACAGAATATGCAAATTGGCTAACAGATGTATTAGAAGAAAGTAACCGAAAAAAATAAAAAAATATCCGAACAGTGATGGAGAATTCCTTTCTATATGAAAGAAACGCAGATCACCGTTCGGATATTCTTATGTTCAAACAGGCCTTTTTTCAAGTATTTATGTAGCATCTACTTATTAAAAAGCTTGGTACTTAGGAGATTAGTGGCGTTTAGAGTTCTTTTAACAACTGTTCGTAGTCAGCTTTTTCATCGACAGGAAGGAGCTTGTAAGTTAATTCGTCTGTCTCGTTGTCATGAATGATGTACATCTTAGCATTCTCTTCTTTGAAGTTACCGATTTGTAAAATCGTATAGCGTTCGTCGATCAATTCGATATCTTTGATTGCTTTTGAAAAAACTTTACGGACATGGTGCATTTTCTTTTGGCGGATTTCTGCCTTTTCTGCAGCTTTTGACAAAGTAAATCCGTCATCTAAATATTTTTTGATCAGTTCTACTTTTATGACTGTAGGTAAACGATATTTTCTAGGACAATTCGCATCAGCTTCGATCGAACGAATGAATCCCTTTTGTTCCCAATACCTTAATTGACGTGGAGACACACCTACGATATCACTTAATTCACTGATGCCAACAACCAATTGATCATTTTCCAACAAACGTTTAAGGGAAGCCCCAACCATTTTTGTCACTCCTTTTGTCCTCTTGCTTCCCTTAATTATATCCGTATTAACTTATGTGTCAAGTAGGTTGACAAATAGCGAATTTAGGACTAAAGTATTCTAGTAGTTTCAGAAAAAATTCAGAAAGAAGGAGAAATATGAGTAACAACCAACCCGTAGATATTTACGGAAAACCATATAATCGGACACTTTTAGTTGTTGTCTTATTAATTGGTACATTTTGTACCGTTTTGAATCAGACCTTATTGACGACAGCTTTTCCTACATTGATGAAAGCTTTCGATATTTCAGCGTCTGATGTGCAATGGTTAACGACTGGTTTCTTGCTAGTCAACGGGATCATGATCCCAATAACAGCATGGCTGATCAATAAATTCAGTTCAAGAAATTTATATCTTTCTGCCATGACGATCTTTTTGATCGGAACGATTACTTGCTTTACAGCACCTAATTTTAGTACATTACTAATCGGTCGCTTGATCCAAGCTTGCGGTGTGGGAGTATCGATGCCATTATTGCAAAATATCATGCTATCTATTTTCCCGCCAGAAAAAAGAGGATCAGCAATGGGGATGTCAGGGATCGTTATTGGACTTGCTCCTGCTTTAGGCCCTACATTATCTGGTTATATCATTGATAACTACCATTGGCGTGACTTGTTTGGTATGGTACTGCCAATCGTTGTTCTTGTCTTGGTTTTAGCATTCTTCCTAATGAAAAGTGTTATTCCATTGTCAAATCCTAGCATTGATATTTTATCCGCTATTTTATCAACGATTGGATTCGGTAGTTTACTTTACGGATTTTCTAGTGTAGGAGATGACGGCTGGGGAAGCTTGAAAGTAATTGGTTTCTTAGTTGTTGGTGTGATTTTCATCGCCTTGTTCTCATGGCGTCAATTACATTTGGAACATCCATTCTTGGAACTTCGTGTATTCAAATCATCTACATTCACGATTGCAGCTGTTTTAGCTGGTGTAACAAATATGGCGATGGTAGGGGCAGAAATGGTCGTACCATTGTATATTCAAAATATTCGTGGAGAATCAGCATTCCATTCTGGCTTGATGTTGTTGCCGGGTGCATTGATCATGGGGGCTATGATGCCTGTGACGGGTGCGATTTTCGATAAATACGGCGCGAAACGTTTAGCCATCACAGGGATGTTCATTTTGACAGCGGCAACTGCACCATTTGCTTTCTTGACAAAAACGACTCCAGTTTTATATATCGTGATCCTTTATGCGATCCGTATGTTTGGGATCTCCATGGTCATGATGCCGGTAACGACTTCTGGTATGAATGCATTGCCAAATAACTTGATCAGTCATGGGACAGCGGTAAATAATACATTCCGTCAAATCGCAAGCTCGATTGGTACAGCTATTTTGATCAGTGTGTTGACGAATGTGACAAAAGCAAATATCCCAAGCAAATCTGTATTGGATAATACGCCATTAGCTTATAAAGATCAGGCAATCAATGCCACACTGTCAGGTTACCATGCCGCGTTTATCGTAGCGATCATCTTTGGGATTCTTGGCTTTATTATTGCCTTTTTATTGAAGAAAAAAGAACCTGTTCTAATGAAAGCGGGGGATAATGCATGATTATTGGAGTTTTGATTGTCAGCTTGCTTGCTTTTGCTTTAACGAACGTGTTCGCTAAAAAAACATGGCAAACCTTTTTATCTTTGATTTTCGGACTAATCTTCGTCGCTTCACTAAGTTTGATCGTCGCTAATTTGTCCAATCACTTTGGAATGGAAAAAGTAACGGAAACAAAAACAGAAAAAATTGTTTCCAGTGCTGATTCCCAAGGAGCAGATATGCTTTTGTATAAAGCTTTAGGGAATGGAAAAGAAAAAGTGTATCTTTACCGAACAAATGAAAAACAAGAAAAACCAAAAGCAACTGGTACGGATAACGAAACAAATAAAGTAGAAAAGACAGACGGCGATGCTGAAAAAGTGACGAAAACTACTTATTGGGAATACAAAAACGACATGTATAAATTCTGGTTCAATATTGCTGATAACAATCACGAATATGACAGCCGAGTGAATACATTCAAAATCCCAGAGACATGGGTAGAATTAAGTACGGACCAAGCAGCCAAGTTAGCTGAATTAGTGAAGAAACAGCAAAGTACGATGGAAAGTGAAGCAAAAGCTTATGTTCAAGACGGTATGGTAAAAGCAATGACTGAAAATCCAAAAATGAGCAAAGCAGAGCAAGAACAACGTACGAAAGCCTTAGCTGCTGAATTCCAACAACAAGCATTCGCAAAATTAGTGAAAGAAGCAAAAGGCGAATAATATTTTGAACACCATGTAGGAGGTTGTGAAAAAGCTGCTCTGCATCAAGCAGTAAGAACAATCAGATAAAAATAGCACTCCATATTTTTCATCTGATTGGGCTTAGTGCCGTAGATGCAAGCTTTTGAACACCGTTTAAGGAAGAGGTTGTGAGCCTGCCGTTTAACTCTGAGTCACAAGGAGCAATTTCAAAAAACAGCTTCTCATGTTTGTTGACTATTGTGACTTGTGACCGAGGAGTTGGCAGGAGAACACCGTTTATTCGAAAAAAGGAACTGCGACAAGACTTTTGTCACAGTTCCTTCTTTTTTTTGCTATGCTATACTAGATGTAAAAAATAGGAGAAATAAAATGAGGGAAATTTATTCTTTTGAATCAAAAATCTATGCTTCCGAAGTCGACAAGGGCGGGGCATATATTATTTTTCCGTATGATATAAGAAAAGAATTCGGTGCTGGAAGAGTTAAAGTCCAAGCAACTTTTGACAATGTGCCGTATGAAGGCAGTATCGTGAATATGGGCGTGAAAAATCCAGATGGTTCAGTCTGCTACATCCTTGGACTACGAAAAGATATTCGTAAAAACATCGGAAAAGAAATCGGTGATATTGTAGCAGTTACAGTGAAGCAAAAATAAAAGAGGTTGTGACAAAAGACGTGTCACAACCTCTTGATAAACGGTGTTCAAAAGCCAGTTTCTCGGTAGTAAGTCAAATTTATGCAAAAATGTGGAAACCCATGTTTACAAAATTTTTCTTACTACTCGAAACGAAGCGGCTTTATCACAACCTCTTGATAAACGGCGTTCAATCAGCTGTCCCTCGGTATTAGCTCAAAAACGGCAAAATATGAGAAGCTATTTTTCCATTTTTTTCTCTCATACTCAGGTCATAACGCTGATTTCACAACCTCTTCTTTCATAATGGTTTTTCACCATCTTTATAATAAACTGGTTCTTTGATATGGAAATCTATTTTTTCCAACCAATCTAAAATCTTGTAACCTAACTCTTCTGACATCGGAAAAGAGGCGTTGATTTGTGCATTGGAGATATGGTCAACATGGATACCGGAAGTGATCGTACAACTTCCCGGAACGGCAGTTTTGATGATCACAGCTATTTTTTCGGCTAAGACATCGTCTTTATGGAACCGACCATCGTGGCTAGGGAAACGTACAGTTTGCATCTCTGTATCACGAGAAAATGTAGTGACTGTTCCGATATGTGGTGTATCTCCGCCTGTTAAAGTGATCAATAAGTCTTTACCGATTACTTTAACAGCAGCTTGGATCGTGAAACCTAGTTTGGTTACTTCAACTATCGTTTCTTTTTCCATATTAATCACCCTGCCAACGTTTTGAATGCTCATTTACAATTCCAAATTGATCCAAAAGTTTCATTGTATGGTGATTAACAAGATCTTGGATCGTTTGAGGCTGATTATAAAAAGCAGGAATTGGTGGTATGATTTGCACACCTAGTCGTGCTAATTTAGTCAAGTTTTCCAAGTGAATGGCATTTAATGGCGTTTCACGAGGAACAATGACTAACTTTCGTTGCTCCTTCATTGTTACATCAGCAGCACGTGCAATCAGGTTGTCGCCTAAACCAACAGAGATACCTGCGACTGTTTTCATACTTGCCGGTACGATGATCATTCCATCGGTCAAAAATGATCCGCTGGCGACAGCAGCACCTAAATCTTTGTTTGAATAATGGTAATCAAACAGGCTTTCGAATTCAGTTAGTGATAAGTCGGATTCCAGCTTTAAGTTCTGTTTTGCCCATGGACTGATGATTCCGTGTGTTTCTATCATCGGATATTCTTTTAGTTTCTTCACTAGGTTGATGGCATAAATGGTGCCTGAAGCGCCACTTACACCAATCACGATTTTTTTCTTCCGTTGTGCCAATTGTTCCATTTTCCGCACTCCTTTTTATGATGTCAAAACAGTTGCAGATCATTCATTATTTCAAATATTTTTCCCAATCTTCTACTTCTTGGAATTTTGCACGTACAAAATGTTCTTTCATATCGAAAGGAACTGTACCGTCAAAGATAGTTTTTGCACTCATCCCACGGAAACGAATAGAGCCAGGATTATATTCTGGTAATTCTGATGGGTCCAATGGATGGTTCCTCATTCCTGGGATCACGATGATATCTTTATCTCCTTGGAAACGAGTGTTGAAAGTCCAAACTACATCGTTCATGTCGAAAATATCA
The DNA here is from genome assembly GCF_029023785.1 of Enterococcus faecium. NCBI lineage: Bacteria > Bacillati > Bacillota > Bacilli > Lactobacillales > Enterococcaceae > Enterococcus > Enterococcus faecium. Next base: position 385,805 of record NZ_CP118955.1, read on the forward strand.
ACATCTTCATCGACTAAAATGACTGTCTTCAATTCTTTGAAGGCTGATAAAGCAAGAATAGCTGCTTGACGCTGAATACCTTCATCCGCTTCGTTTTCTTTACGGATTTGCATGATGGTCATCAATTTACCACCACCTGCAGAAGGATTGTAGACATTTACTACTTTTCCTGGAATAGCTTTATCGACCAAGGCAAGAATACTTGCTTCTGTAGGAATACCGGCCATAGATACGTGTTCTTCACTGGGACCAATCGTTGTTTGCATGATTGGATTGTCTTTTCGGTGAGTAACTGCTTTGACTTTCACTACTTGTACAGCTGGATTAGCATCCCCAGTATAGCCAGGAAATTCTGGCATTGCTTTTCCTGAGTTCGTGTTGATATCTTCTTGCATTGTTTCATTTGGCATGATTTCTGCTTCAATGATGAATTCAGCACGAGCAATACCCACTTCATCGACTGCTATACCATCAACGATTTGAATAGGTTCGTTACGCAAAGCTCCTGCACACCATAGTTCATTGTAGCCAAGTGGAGTGGTAGGTGGTTCGAAAGTCGTGCCAATGGCAATTGCTGGATCTAAACCAATATTGATAGTGATAGGCATTGGTTTATTCAAGGCTTCGAATTGTTTTTGGAAGTGACCAATGTGGCGTCCGCCAGGCATGATGTACATACCGATCGTATCTTTATCTTCTAGAACCATACGATGGATCGTTACATCGCTCATTGTTTTTTCTGGATCTGATCCTAAGACTACACCCATTGTGATGTATGGACCAGCATCTTCAGGAGTATTTGTAGGTGCAGGCAAAATGTTGCGAATATCGAAGTCTGCATCGGTAGCTAGATGAACGACTTCTTGTGCTGGAGCGTCTGCTTTGTCTACTTTCACAGGTTTGATTGGATTTTCTACAGCGTCTTTCAAGAAACGACCAAGTGTTCGATAATCATGGTGCAAAATTTCACCTACACGTTTACGACTAGCCATTGTTCCGATGTTCACACGTGTGCCGGGGAAACCTTTGATATTGTTGAAAGTCATAGCTGGTCCTTCTTGAGTCGGACGTTTTACTGTACCGCCAGCACCGATATAACGGTAAACACCAGATAATTCTGCTTCAGGATCGATTTCAATATCTGTTTCGTGATATTGACCTGGAAGTGTTTTTAGTTCTTCGATGACTTTTCTTAAATCATACGGTTGATCTGTCATGAGAGATTCCTCCTTAGTTGTCTTTACCTATCTATAGTAAAAGGTGAAAAAGAGGAAAACAATTCAACTTGTTCGGTAAAGTATTCTACAATGGAATGGATGCGTTTTTTTGATAATAGAATAAACTATGATATACTTATCACTAAAAGAAAGCGCATACTTAGTGTTGGAGGAAGGAAAGTGAAAAAAATGAAGGAGTCATTTCCTAAAGCAGTAAAAGTGGAAAATATAGCGAATATTTTGAAAGTTACATTTGAAAACGGAGAAGTAAAATACGTGAAATCTCATTGGACAGAAGAGATAACCGATGCCTTGCAATTTGGAAAAAAAGGAAGAGGAAAAAGAAAAAATATTCTCGCACTTTCTCGTAATATGTGGATTGGGACTGAAGTAACGATTGAAGCAGATGGAACAGTATTCATAAATGGAAAAGACAGGTATACGCCAGAAGAGTTGTGGTACAAAGGAAAGAAAAGTATACCAGAATTATAAAAAATAATTAAAAAAAACAGCGCGAAACAAGGAACATATTACTTCCTCGTTTCTTGCTGTTTTCTACTATTTCAGCGCTCTTATGACTCAAATCTAAATGTGGTTGTCACAACCTTATTCTGCACGCAAAGCGATAGCGGCGTCTTTTTTCGCTGCCATTCGTGCAGGAAGATGACCGCCAAGCATCGTCAATATAGTAGAGACGATCACTAGAATAATCGCATGGACAGGATTTAGTTGAGCAACATTTTTTAGATCCGTCATGTTGTATAAGATGCTATTGATAGGGAACGTAGCTAGCCATGCAATAAACACACCTAATATCCCAGAAGAAATACCTAAAATACACGTTTCTGCGTCAAATACGCGAGTGATGTCTTTTTTACGTGCACCTAAAGCTTTTAGTACACCGATTTCTTTTGTCCGTTCAATCACAGATGTATAAGTAATGATACTGATCATGATCATACTTGTTACTAAAGAGATCCCTGCAAAAGCAATAAGGACATAAGTGATAGCATCCATCAATCCGCCAGTCAGTTCAGTCATCGTTCCAGCTAAATCAGTATAAATGATTTTATCTTCATCTGATTTGCCTTTATTGTAATCATCTAGATAATCCAAGATCTTTTCTTTGTCTTCAAAATTGTTCGGATAAATCATGATACTTGAAGGCAAGCTGTCTCCACCTAAATAACTAAGCAATGTTTGTTTGGCATTTTCGTCAACTTTTTCAGTAGTTAAGACATTTACACCACTGTCTCTTTGAGCTTTGACGATTTCTGATTCTTTGTTTTCGTTGACGATTTGAGTCGTTAATTGATCGCTATAAGCGATTCCTGGAGATAAGAGATTCATTGTAGAAGAAGATTTCACGCGTAGGATCCCCGAGATCTTCAATTCATCAGAAGCATTCTGATACATCGCATCATAATCTGTATTAGGGATAAAATTCCCAGTTGGAAGTTTTGTATAGTAAGTATTGTTGTTTACTAATTTGAATGTTGTACCAACGATATCATCAAAATCAAGTTTTTCGTCTTCTTTCACATCAAATCCAAGATTCTTCAATGCGTTGATATTAGTATTATTATTGCCGTCTACGATCAGCACGACATCTGTTGCTGAGGCTGGATAACTTCCGGCAAGTAAAGAATAATTGTCTTTTAAAAAGTTTTCTTTGCTAGTGTCAAGCTGTGTAGGGAAACTTGACACTCCCACACCTGTCATTGCTGACATCGTACTAGATAAAGAAAGAGATTCCGTATCAGGATTTTGATTCGAGAAGCTGACAGGCTGTACTTTGCCATTTACATCACGTAAAAGATTGATTCCTGTAGTACGGGTAAATCCGATATTATTACTTAAGTTAGGATCGATGTCTGTTACGTAATCGACGTATGTTTGATCAATCTTATTCGTGTGCTGTGCTTTATCTTCTTCGCTGACTTTTGCAGTAATCGTTTTGCTGTCTGGATAATCCGCTTTGCTTGCACCCAATCCGGCATCGTCACGAGTCTGGTTAGTCGTTACCTTAGAAATAGTAATCGGAAATTTCGCCATCGTTTCAGCTTGCGTGTTATCGATTTGTTTTTGGAATCCAGAAGAAAGGGACAGAACGATCGCGATTCCGATGATCCCAATACTGGAAGCAAAGGAGGTCAAGAAAGTACGTCCTTTTTTTGTTCGGATATTGTTGAAGGAAAGCTTTAACGCTGTCCAAAAACTCATCTTTGTTCTGCGTAAGTTAAATTGATCATCTTTTGGTCGTTCGATGTGAGGATGGGAATCTGTTAAGATCTTACCATCAGAAAATTCAATGATCCGATCTGCGTATTGATGGGCCAGTTCAGGATTATGTGTGACCATGATCACTAATTTTTCTTTCGATAACTCTTGGATCAATTCCATGATCTGGATACTTGTTTCTGTATCTAACGCTCCGGTTGGTTCATCGCACAAAAGGATATCTGGGTCATTGGCTAGTGCTCGAGCGATGGCCACTCGCTGCATTTGTCCACCAGATAACTGATTTGGCTTTTTATGCATATGATCTGTCAAGCCGACTCGGTGCAATGCATCTTCTGCCCGTTTTCGTTTTTCGTCTTTAGAAACACCACTTAATGTCATCCCAAGTTCAACGTTTTCAATAATGCCTAGATGACCAATCAAGTTGTAACTTTGAAAAATGAAACCGATAGAGTTGTTTCGGTAGGCATCCCAGTCACTGTCCTTAAAGTCTTTAGTAGACTTTCCGTTGATTACCATATCACCGGAATCATAATTATCTAGTCCACCAATCACATTCAGCATAGTCGTTTTACCAGAACCACTAGGACCTAAAATCGCTACGAATTCTTTTTGTCTGAAAGCGACAGACACACCATCCAATGCTTTGGTGGTGGTTTCGCCGACTTTATAATATTTTTTTATATCTTTTAATTGAAGCATAATCACCCTTCTCCCGTATTGAAATATTCGGTATACTAATAAGTATATCAGAACAATGATCGTAGTATACGAAATAAATGTTAACTGAAGATGAACTACAAGAAAAAATCTAGAAATTTTTCAAAAAACAGAGGGAGATCAATGAATCGTATTTTAGTAGTAGAAGATGATCCGCAATTACAGTTGCTTTACCGTTCTGTGTTGGAACGAGCGGGCTTTTCAGTCATCACCGCATTGAATGGAGAGGATGCGCTGAAAAAACTAGAAGCGACACGTATAGAATTAATCATTACAGATATCATGATGCCGAAAATGGATGGCTATGACTTGCTAGACTCATTACGTAGCACCAGATTTGACACACCTGTTCTAATGATTACGGCAAAGGCCGATTTTGAGGATAAGAAACGCGGGTTCAAATTAGGAGCAGATGATTATATGACAAAACCCATCGATGTCAATGAGATGATCCTACGTGTGGAAGCATTGCTTCGACGTTCAAAGATCAATTACAGCAGTAGCTTGATAATCGGACAAACAAAATTAGAGCTAGATGCTTATACAGTGTTACAAGATCAGCATTCGTTGATTCTGCCTCAAAAAGAATTTCTGCTTCTGTATAAATTACTGTCTTATCCCAACAAGATCTTCACTCGCCAACAGTTGATGGATGATATTTGGGGATTAGATACGAATACAGAAGAACGAACGATCGATGTACATATCAAACGTTTAAGGACCCGTTTTGAAAAGACGGAAGATTTTCAAATCATCACAGTACGGGGACTAGGCTATAAGGCGGTTATTTAAAGATGAAAAAAAAGCTATTTTCACAATTATGGATCTATTTTGCTAGTATTGTCTTCATTTCGATCTTAGTGACACTGCTGTGTTTTCTCGGTTTTATTTTCTTATTGTCTCGACATTCTATCTCGCCTGCTGAATCGGCTGGAAAACCAACGTTATACCCGTTATTCGTCTTTGCGGGGTTCAGTATGGTCGTGGGTACAGGAATATCGATTTTTGTTGGGCGGCGTATCCTGCATCCAATCAGTGCGCTAGGGACAAATATGAGTCTGGTAGCAACGGGAGATTTTTCGATTCGAATGGATGAACAGCAGAAAGTAGCAGAAGTACAGCAACTGTATAAAGATTTCAACGTTATGGTCCAAGAACTCAATAGTATCGAGACACTGAGGAATGACTTTGTGTCCAGTGTATCCCATGAATTCAAAACACCACTAGCAACAATCCAAGGATATGTTCAATTGTTACAAGCCCCAAATCTCTCTGACGAAGAACGCCAAATATTTTTATATCGGATTATCGAAAGTATCACGCAGCTTTCACAATTAACAGAGAACATCTTAAAATTGAACAAACTGGAAAACCAGCGTATCCAACTGGAAAAGAAAGAGTATCGATTAGATGAACAAATCAGAGAAGTAATCGTTTTTTTGCAGCCTAAATGGGAGAAAGAACAGCTAGAATTGGATATCGAACTTGCTGCAGTAAATTACACAGGCAATGAAGAGTTTTTGTACCAAGTGTGGCTGAATATCATGGATAACGCCATAAAGTACAATCAAATCAATGGACAGATTCATATCAAACTATTTGAGACAGCCACAGAGATTGTACTGGAAGTGACCGATTCAGGTGTAGGAATGAATGAAGAGACCAGAGATCGAATGTTTGAAAAATTTTATCAAGGAGATACAAGTCGTCAAATTTCTGGGAATGGGCTAGGACTTTCACTGGTTAAAAAAATTCTAGAACTGCATGATGGACGTATTGATTATAGCAGTATCGAAGGAGTAGGAACGACAGCAATGATACGGTTAAGTAAACAATAGGAAAAAGAATAAAACCCCTAAAAATTCTATTGAAGGTTTTTAGGGGTTTTTAGTCGTTTTTTTGTGATTAGGGAAATGTTCTTACGGTTCTTTTGGCATAAAAATCGCTGCTTTCTTATTGAACTACGAGAAATGTTAGAGGTGTCATTGAAACAAGGACATGATGCAAGAAAGAGAGCGAAAGTCATGCGTCGCTCTCTTTTTTTGGGTGGATAGATGGACAGAAAATGTAGGGCTTAGTTTTCTTCTTGATTTAAATACTCCCAAAATGTATCTGAAGCCAAAGAATGCTCACCGACTTTACGAGTAAATGCAAGATAACTCTCTGTTGTTGGAGAAATAGGGAGAATCACAGTATTTTCTTTTAATAGATTCTTGACTGTTTTTTCCATAACAATAGCAATCCCCATGTCATTTGCAATCATATTGATGATCAAGTCGATTCTTGCTCCTTTATAAGAGATTTTTGGTTCAAATCCAGCTTCGCGACACAGATCTAGTACAGGTTGATACAAGTTCGTAGTGGGGCCAAGGAGCAAAAAGTTCTCCTTTTTCAGTTCGCTTAGATCCAATTTCTTTTTACTAGCTAAAGGATGATTTTTAGGTAGAACTGCTACAAAATCGTCTGTTTCAGTAGGCAACCACTCAATCGAACTTGGTGGGGCCTGGAAACTTCTAGCAAAGTGGATCGTGTCACTATGTTCATTGGCGTCATTGTAAGTTAATTCGACACTTTCCACTTCTTTCAACTGGACTGTAAATTCAGGATGGCGTTTCAAAAACTCGGTGATTTTGGAAAAACCTTTATAATTGATCATTGTCGGTATCGTTAAGATATTTAATGAAAGATTGTTGTCTTTCGTATAGGTTTCAAGCACTTCTTGCATAGCATGGTATTGTTCTACGACATTTTTTACATATGGGAGCAATAAGCTTCCAGCTTCGGTCAATTCGATTTTTCTATGGGCGCGTTCGAATAATTTGACGTCTAATTCTGTTTCTAACGAAAGAATCTGTTTAGAAATATTTCCTTGGGTGGTGAATTGTCGATCAGCAGTTTTGGTGAAATTCATTGTTTCGGCTAAATCAAGAAAAACTTCGAATTTATGGATATCCATCATATTCCTCCTACTTATTCCAATAAAGAATACTTTAACACAAAAAATGAATTGGTGTAATCTTCTCTGTCTGTTACAATCTTTCTTGCAGCGAAAGCAATAATTACAGAAATTTTTCTGATTTTTTTCGCTTCGTAGAAAAAGAGAGGAGTTTTTTGATGCCAACTGGAGTTTTGATCAATGTAGGTTCCGTTTTGCTTGGCGGACTAATTGGCGGATTAGTAGGAAATAAATTAAGTGAACATTTTAAAGCACAGCTGACGATGGTTTTTGGTGTGTGTTCGATGGGGATGGGAATCTATTCCATTGCGCCGATGAAAAATATGCCGGCTGTTATTTTTGCTTTAGTGATAGGAACAGCGATTGGTCTGATTGTTCATTTAGGTAATGGGATAAATAAGGGGGCTGCGCTGATGCAAGTACCTATTTCTAAAATCTTCCCTAGTGAAAAGCTTGGTATGACCCACGATGAATTTATCAGCACATTAGTGACGGTCATTGTTCTATTTTGTGCAAGTGGTACGGGGATCTATGGAAGTTTAGATTCTGGGATGACAGGAGACAGTACGATTTTGATTTCTAAATCTGTCCTTGATTTTTTCACAGCAGCTATTTTTGCGTGTAATTTAGGGTATGTCGTTTCTGTGATAGCAATTCCCCAATTCATTATTTTTTATATTTTGTTCTTATTGGCAAAATTTATTTATCCATTGACTACACCAGACATGATCTTAGATTTTAAAGCTTGCGGCGGATTCTTGATGGTCGCTACCGGTTTTAGAATGATCAACGTGAAAATGTTCCCAGTAGCTGACATGATACCTGCAATGATCGTTATCATGCCACTGAGCTGGATGTGGACAAATTGGATTATGCCACTGTTATAATAAAAATCAAAGAGAAGCCATTTTTTGCTGACTAAAAAGGATCAAATCTTTTAGTCAGTTTTTTTGTATTTGACAAACTGATTTTGAAACTATATTATATGTTGTATAATATAGATTGAAATAAAATATTACACTTGAGAATAGAAGGTGACGTAATGCACATCCAGATTCCAACTGTTCTTCTTGATGGTACTGTGCTAGCAGCATTAAGCAAGGAAGATATGTATGGGTATGCCTTAACAAAAATCGTACAAGAAAGTCTCTCTGTCAGTGAATCTACACTATATCCGGTTTTGAGAAGATTGAAAAAAGAAGGATATCTTGAGACCTATGATGAACCTTTTGAAGGCAGAAACCGTCGATATTACTCGTTGACACCAATGGGAAGTCGTCATTTAGAAGAAATTATTGATGAATGGATTGTTTTTCGAGATTCTTTAGACCGGTTATTGGAGGAGAGCACAAATGAATGAATATTTGAATGAAGTTGTGGATCATCTTCAAGAAATTCCTGAAGACGATCGTTTTGATTTGATCCAGTATTATGAGGAATATTTTTTAGATTCTGGAAAAACATTAGATCAGATCATTGATGAATATGGTACACCAAAGCAGTTTGCCTTAAAATTAAAAATCAGTTACTTTTCAGAAGAAGAACAAGCAGAAAACGAGTTAGTGAAAAATCCAAAAAGACAAATTCGCCTGATTTGGTTAATCATTATCGGTTTATTTGCTTCTCCTGTCCTCATTCCACTAGCACTGGGGTTTATATTGGTTATTGGGGGACTATTGGTTGCTTTACTAGCGCTCATTTTTAGTATCTATGTTTTATGTATCAGTATCTTAGGTGTTGGCCTATTCATGATCATCTCAGGAATCAGTGTGTTTGGACAATCGATTCTGAGTGGATTATTCTTTATCGGTGTCGGTCTGTTCGCCACAGGAAGCGCAGTATTTATTTCGCCACTGTTGCTGAAAGGAACAAAAGGGCTTTTTTATGTCATGATGAACTTTGTTAAATGGATGGGACGACGTTTTATTACAAAAAGAGATCTGCATTCAGCGGGCGTTTGAAGGAGGACACATAAATTGAGATTGAAACATTTTTTGATTACCGGTATTGGTCTGATGCTTACTGGTGGCCTCCTAGCAGGTGCAACTTATACATTAGGCGCTCAAAAGAGTCTGACTTGGGATAATGGTCCTCGGTTGATCGATATGGTTACTGAGACAAAAAAAATCAAGGATGCAAACAAAATCGTCATCCATGCAGAAAATCAAACAGTTTCGGTCATACGCGGATTGGATTTTGAGATAAAAACGACTTATGATAAGACAGAAAAGCCAGAAATAAAGGAGAAAAATGGCGTGTTGACTGTGAATGCAGTCAAAAAATCAACAGGTGCAATCATTAGTTTAGAAGACACAAGTGCACAAATCACTATTGTTGTCCCTGCAGATCATGAATTATCTGAATTGACAATCGAAGGGAATAATAGTGCAATTGATATCAACGAAGTATCAATCAAAAAAGTGAATACTAAGACACATGATGGCTGGGTATCGTTCAATGAATTTACAGGAGGAACAATAACTGCGAAAGATGAATTAGGCTCACTTCGATTAGATGAGGCCAATGTGGATAACTTGATCGTCACAGGTGAAAACAGCAACTTCCATCTAGAAGACAGTTTGATCAGCAAAGAAGGAAAAGTCATCCTAAACGGTGGCAATTTATCTTTGCATGAGATGGAAAACAGTGGCTATACTATCCAAACGTCTGGTGAATCTTATATTGAAAAAGACTACCAGCCAATAACAAATACTTTGTTAGAACAAGGACAGAAAAAGCTAAAGATCACTGCTAAAGACACATCGATCAATATTACGACGGATCAAGAGGACAATGAAACAGATTGATCCTGTACTCAACTGGATATTTTAAGAAAAAACAGCAAAGATCCTTCCAATCTTTGCTGTTTTTCATCGCTTAACGCACATAACTATAGTAAAATAAGAAAGAAAATATCTAAAAAGAAAACAGGGTGAAAGAGTATATGAAGGTAGAAGAAGGTCAAAGAGAAAAGTTAAAAACAGAAATGGAAAGATTACATACTTATATCACTCAACTAAGCCAAACCTTCTATGATCCAGACAAAGAAAAAGTGATGGTTAATTACCCGAACAATTCAGAAGGTCGCCAATTAGAGCAAGTGTACCATGAAGTTTTCAAACATTTATTGACGGTGAAGAAAGAGCTGGATTATTATTCTTTACCGATTATCGATACAGGAATATTGAAGTATGATGGGAAGAAGGAACGATTTATCTTTAAATCTGTTCGGGAAGATTTGCCTCTTTCAGCAGGGATGGATCTAGAGGTCTTGGTAGAAGACTATTTTACAGAAGAAAAGCACTGGGTTCGAACAAAATTGGATTATTTACCGCAGGCAGCCGGAGGGACACAGGCAAGCGGTTGGTACATCACTGAAGACAAAGAGTTAGAACTAGAAGGTGTAATGGCGCGTATTCGAAAAAAAAATTAAAAAAGTAACATTAGATATTTATTGAAGGATAAAGGAGCGCAGGAAGTAGCATGAGAGAAAAAAGAGCATTTTATATCAATGGTTATGCAGGGATTGTCGGATTGGTCGTATTAGCTTTAGTTGGATTGTTTTTCTTCTATTTAGGTATGTGGCAAGCGAAAGTTTGGGCACTTTTTTTAAGTATTTTTCTTTGGTTGATCACGTTATTGTTGTTAAGTTCGGCAACTGTAGTCAGTCCTAATCAAGCAAAAGTAATTTTGTTTTTTGGACAATATTTAGGTACGATTCGAGAAAATGGCTTTTTCCTTACGATACCTTTGGCACAAAAAATGACTGTTTCGTTGAAAGTTCGGAATTTCAATAGTTCTGTTTTAAAAGTCAATGATTTGGATGGAAACCCCATCGAAATCTCAGCAGTAGTAGTCTTTAAAGTCGTTGATACAGCAAAGGCATTATTCGATGTAGCGTATTATCAAGATTTTGTAGAAATCCAAAGTGAGACAGCCATTCGGCATATCGCTAGCCAATACCCGTATGATACATTCAATGAGAATGATTTGACGCTTCGAGGAAACACGACGGCAGTGTCTGACGAGTTGCAAAAAGAGCTGCAAGAGCGTTTAGCAGTAGCAGGTGTCGAAGTAATCGAAACACGCTTGAACCATTTAGCCTATGCAACAGAAATCGCTAGTGCCATGCTCCAACGTCAACAAGCAAAAGCCATTTTGTCTGCTCGACAAACCATTGTTGAAGGAGCTGTCACAATCACTCAAATGGCCTTAGAGCAAATCGAAGATGGACAAGAAATCAATTTCACCGATGATCGGAAAGTCCAATTGATCAATAATTTACTTGTCTCAATCATTACAGACAAAGGAACGCAACCTGTTATCAATACAGGCGACATGAAAGACCGTAAGTGACATACTTTTTGTAAGATAGGAAGAAGGAGTTTAGGACGGATTATTGTCTTGAACTCTTTTTTTAGTTGTTTTAAAGAAAATGACAAAATTGAAAGAAGAATGATAGTTGATTCGAAGGCAGAATTGTTCGCTTTTTTCTATAATCAGTATATAAAGTAAGAGAGAAGGGGAAAAAGTGAAAAAACTTCTGATCGGTCTACTTGTTTTCATCGTTGTGGTACTTGCAGGGGTGAAAATCGCAGATTACGTAGTTATGGGTGGAGAAGAATACTATGTACAAATTACGACAGATGGTACAAAAACAGTTTCAAAATCAGACTCTGGACAAGAAACAGTCAACTATAGATATATCCTGCCTGGCTATACGAAAGAGGGTAAGGAAAAAGAACTGGACTTCAAGGGACAATTGACTCGACCGCTTCGTAAAGGAGCATATTTAAAAATCACCTGGAACAAAAATAAAGGTGTCACTTCGTATGAAGAAGTCGAAAAAAAAGACGTGCCGAAAACAGCACTGGAAAAACTAATTAAAGGGTAGGGAAAGAAATGAACAAAATAGTCGAAGTACAGAATGTAACAAAAGTATACGGAAAAAACAATGAGAAAAAGACGCAAGCATTAAGCGGCATCAGCTTCGATGTAGAAAAAGGCGAATTTATTGGGATCATGGGCGCTTCTGGTTCTGGTAAGTCGACACTTTTGAATATTTTATCCACATTAGATAAACCAACAGATGGGCATATCCGAATCAATCAAAAAGATGTGACCACATTAAAAGGAAATCAACTAGCAGATTTTCGTGCGAATGAGATTGGCTTTATTTTCCAAGATTTCAATTTATTAGAAAGCTTGACAGCACAAGAAAATATCGCTGTTCCTCTTTCTTTACAAGGCGTCAGACCAAAAGAAATCAAGCAACGTGTCCAAAAAATTGCAGAACGTTTATCCATCTCTCATATTTTGGAAAGCTATCCTTCTGAGATTTCCGGTGGACAAAAACAACGGGTCGCCGCCGCACGTGCATTGATCACACAACCAACGATTCTATTAGGGGATGAGCCTACAGGTGCGCTGGATTCCAAAAGTGCCCGGGATCTTTTAGATACGATGGACGAATTGAATACAAAAGATCATGTATCGATTCTTCTTGTGACGCATGATCCGTTTTCTGCAAGTTATTGCCAACGTATTTTATTCATCAAGGATGGCGGTATCCATCAAGAAGTGAAACGTGGAGATCAAAGCCGTGATTCCTTCTATCGAGAAATACTATCTATTCTTGGAAACTTGGAACAGTAGGGAGAGATTGACTATGCTTTGGAAATTATCACTTACTGGGATCAAGAGCCGTTTAAGAGACTACTTGGTGTTATTCTCAGGATTAGTTATGGCATCTGCTATTTTTTACATGTTTGAATCAATGGCAAGCAACGAAGCTTTTTTGAAAAGTAATACGATCGTTGCGGCTACAGTTATCATTTTCCGATTCGGTTCTGTTTTACTAGGGATCATCACATTCGTTTATATTTTATATGCAAATTCCTTTTTGATGACGATGCGGCAAAAAGACTATGCAATGTTTATGATGCTGGGAGCAAAAGGCAGAAAAATCGCACAGATGATTTTTTCTGAAACATTCTTAGTAGGGATCGCAGCTACTTTAGTGGGTTCAGCTGTCGGTGTAGGATTGACAAGTATCGTCCACCGATTATTAGTGGATCAGTTAGATCTCAATATTTCGCATTTTACACCTTTTAGTATTCACGGGTTGTTGATCACTGTTTTGTTTTTTGCTGTTTTGTTTTTATTAGCTGCTGTTGTCAATGCTTTTTCGATTGTCAAAAAACCGATTTTAGCATTGATTCGTGCGGATCAGACACCAACAAGAATCAAGCAGCATAAATTCTTGTTTTTCCTTGAAGTAGTACTGGGAATTGCTTTTCTAGGCTGCGGTTACTATATGATGAAACACGTGGGGACCTATCAAGTCTTTGGTATAGGGGTAGCCTTAGTTACGATCGTATTAGGAACTTATTTCATTTTCCATTCTGTGATCATTTTCTTTTTATCATTACTAAAGAAATCAGAACAGATTTCATTGAAAAAATTGAACAATTTCACATTGTCACAGTTAAACTTTCGTATTCGTGAATATACACAAATGCTCTCAATGGTCGCTATGCTGTTTGCCTTGGCACTGGGCGCTTTGACGGTAGGATTAGGTTTTAAAAATGAAATTGCAGACTTGACAGAAAACAATTCTGGATATGATCTAGTGATGAATAATCCTCGGGCAGAAGATCAGCAAAAAATCAAAGAACTTTCACCAACACTTTCTGCTTCTTATACTCAAAAAGAAGATGCGGGAACGATTTACTATAATGCAAGTGAATTTGCGGCTCAACCATTGATCATGATAAAACATGAAGATGGAACACCGCCGAAGATCACGAAAGAAAAAGTTCCTGCTAAAAAAATGAATGAACTGACTGTACAAGAGGAACTTCGAAGCTATGAATTGCCGGAACAGCAAGAAAAAGAAATCAAGGTAGTCAGTCAATCAGAATTTGATCAACTGAACTTGCCACAATCCACTTTACAGCTAGTTCAGGTAAAAGACTTCCAAGCAAACCTGAAACCAATCGAAACACTTGTTGCTCAAAATAAAATGAACAATCCATCTTTGCAAAAAGTAGAGTACAGCAACCAGAAATATGAAATGTATGAAGTGTATAATGGTCTATTCTCTGGTTTTGAATTTATGGGATTCTTCCTAGGTTTAGCTTTCTTGACCATGCTTGCTAGCTGTTTGATGTTCAAGATCTTGTCAGGAAGCAAGAGTGACATTGCTCGTTATGAAATGCTTGAAAAGATAGGAACACGACGCGGGTTGCTTAAACAATCGATCCGTAGAGAAGTAGGCGTGTTATTCTTAGCACCAGGAATCTTAGGTGTAGTCCATGTCTTATTCGGATTACAAATGTTTGGTCTATTCATGCAAAATCCATACAAAGATATTTGGGTTCCGTTTACGATCTTCTTCGTATTGTATTTCATCTACTATGTACTGACGACATGGTTATATACTGGAATCGTATTGAAAAAGAGATTGTGAAAAAGCTGTCCTGCATCAAGTAATAAGAACAGCCAAGCAAAAATAGCTCCTCATATTTTTCGTTTGGTTGGGCTTATTACCGCAGATGCAAGCTTTTGAACACCGTTTGTTCGGAAAAAGAGGTTGTGACAATATTTTTGTCACAACCTTTTTTTCACGGTCTTTTATTAGAATATAGTAAATTTTTTCTCGTTACTCACGGAATAAGCTGTTAAGAAAACGGTTTCCATGTATACTGGAATCAGTGCAAATGAAAGAAAAGAGGGTGCAAGGAACATGGAAATCAATGAACAAAATTTTGGCGAAAACTATCACTTGATTACGATCACGAATCAAAATGGGACATCTTTGTCTGTCAGTGATCTTGGGGCACGGGTTGTTCATTTTCAAACAATAATCGATAATGAAAAACGAGAGTTGATCTTAGGTTTTGATGAAGCAAAAGAATATCTAGAAAAAGACCCTTATATCGGTGCTTCAATCGGACGTATGGCTGGACGGATTACGAATGGCACATTCAAATTAGATGATGAAACGTTCGAAGTAAAAACAGACCCGGACACTGGTCATTGTTTACATGGTGGTGCACCTAGCTTTGAAGCCAAGCAGTGGCATTATACAGTCATCAATGGTGAAAACGAAGCATCGGTCATTTTCTATCAGACTAGCCCAGATATGGAAAACGGATTTCCTGGAACTTTAGATGTAGAAGTACGGTATACGCTGACGAACGATGATACATGGCGAGTGACGGTCCAAGGGATCAGTGACCGCAAAACAGTATTCAATCCTACAAATCATGTCTATTTCAATTTAACCGGTGATCCAGCACAGTCAATCGACGAACATATACTTTGGTTGAATAGCCGATTATTTGCTACGCTCAATAAAGATACAACGCCTACAGGAGAAGTAGTTTCAGTAAGTGGCACAGCATTTGACTTCCAACGTCCTAAAAAATTAGGTGAGGTCTTTGCCAGTGATTTTCGCCAATCAATGATAGTGGGCGGCATCGATCATCCATTTTTGTTGAAAAAACAATCTGGTTTACTAAATGCTGCGGAATTGACAAGCCCAGATGAAAAAGTATCGATCCAAGTAAAAACAGATGCTTCAGGAATCGTGATTTTTACAGCAAATTTTGGAGAAGATGGACCGGAAATGCGCGGGAATAAATTAGTAAATCATGGCGGTATCACATTTGAGACTCAAGAACTGCCAGGAGCGGAGCGACTTGAAAGTTTTGGAGATGTCACTCTGGAACCTAACCAAGTACGCGAGTTTGTAACGGAATACAAAATAAATATAAAGAAATAGAATAAATTAAAAAGGGAGTGTGACAGTGTCACATCCCCTTTTTAATTTATTCTATTTCTTTAAAGGCAGATCAAGCCAGAATGATTTGTCTAAACTTAACAAGGTTAGTACAGGAACAGTTGCAGCTTTAACTGTACGAGTAGTTGTTTCTGGTATCTGTCTTGCCGTAAAATTGTTCCACAAATCCCAGATTGAAGCGACACGGAAGATGGAAGAAGCGTTGTTGACGCGTTTTATCGTTGAAAATTCTAATCCTGTGATTGGCACGCCATCTGTTGTCCATTTGATTGGCACATCGAATCGCTTAGACATATTGAGGATTTCAGCGTTTGCTTCTTCAGTTGTTGCTGCTTCTTTTTTCGGTTCATCATATTTTGTCAGGTCGTACGCTTCGATGATCGCGTTCAATTTTTGTGAATATTGGCGATCTGTAGCATAACGTCCTTCCAAATATTTGGTTGCTTCTTTGTAGTCTTTTGTTTCCGACTTCCAAGTTGGTTTGTAGAAATCAGGATTGCCAGTCAGTCCATTTTTGATCAAGTCGGCATAGTCTTCCAAACTTTCCTTGTAAGAAGGATATTTACGGAATTGTGCGCGGATTTGGTAGCTTTGTCCGGAACTATCTTGTTCAAGTGTATTGAAGGTCACGCTGCTTCCTTTATATGATCCTTTGATACCAAAAAGGTTATGATTTGGTTCGCTTGATAATAAGCTGTTTCCAGATCCACTTTCAAGGATAGCTTGAGCCATCATGACTGATGCGTAGATTCCTTCTTTTTGCCCGATTTCCTGTGCATCATCTGCAATCTTTTTCAAGAACTGATCAGTTGTTTGGTTTTGACTGAAATGGAACGAGCCATCTAATCCATCTAAAATAGATGAGCCGCCTGTCAGCGAACCTGAAGCAGCAGGTAAACCTGCTAAGTTTACTCGGACAGCAAAATCAGGCGTGAAATCTGAAATAGAAGTTACTCGAACTTTATCTCCTGGTTGAGGCGCATGGATAAATTGTCCGTTCCCAATATAGATACCTACATGGTGAGTAACACCGGAAGAAGGTCCCCAGAAGACGAGATCGCCAGGTTGGGCCTGACTTACTGGAATCTGCGTACCTGCATATTGCTGTTCGCCTGTCCAGCCACCGATATAATGACCGGTTGCTTTCATATATACGTAATAAGTCAAACCAGAACAGTCAAAAGTATTTGGACCTTTTGCTCCCCATACATATGGTTTTCCAAGATGCTTGAATGCTTCTCGAACGATTGCTTGTTGGACATTCGTTGTATTTGTAGGCAATACAGCATCAATTGGTGATTTTACAACAAAATCAGAAGAAGCAGAAGATGGATTCTCTATACCGCTTTGATTTGCTGTATTTGGACGAGATGAAGCATTGTTCGTTCCGCCATTCGATGAACCATTGTTTGGATGGTTTGGTTCTCTCTGAGTATTTCCATTGTTATTCGATCCAGATGGGTTTGTTTGATTCGAAGAATTCCCGCTGTTCGAATTATTGTTATTATTGTTTGAATTATTTGAACCATTATTATTGTTGTTATTACCCACATCTGGTTTGTTTGGCGTTTCCGGATCTGGTGTACTAGGGACTTCTTCACTAGGATCAGTTGGTTTCTCTGTTGAAGTATCCGGTCCAGCTTTAAATTCTGCAGTAATAGATAAATTGTTCGTACCTACTGTAAAGGTCTTTGCATCATAATTTACTTCTTTGGCACCATTAACAGCGACTGAAGCAATTTGTTCACCTTCAGCTGGCGTAATAGTGTAAGTTACCTTCGTTTCCGCTAATAAACCTTCTACCGTTCCACTTTCCGTAATATCCAAAGGTTGCTGTTCAGGGGAATCCGCTGTCGAAGCAGTCAGTTGGATCTTACCAATCAAAGAAGGAGCAATTGTAAGGGAATATGTCTCGGCTGGCTTTTCATTTTCTGATGGATCAGCCGGATCAATTTCAGTTGGCTCGGTCGATCCTGTTGTTGAGTTAGTTGTTCCAGTTGGGTCTTCTGTAAAAGAATCCGTTGTTTCACTAGTAGCTGAGCTGGATGTAGTCGTATCTGTTGTGACTGTTTGATCAGCTATTTGATTATCTACGGCAAATACGGTATTGGTCGACAAAACAGACGGAGCAATCAGCCAAGTAGCAGCTAGCAAACGTATCGTTTTTTTATTTTTCATAATAAACTAGTCCTTTTCCTTTCATTGATTTTCTGTCTTATTCAGCATTCATTAGACATTTTTTGGAACAGATAATCGTGTCGAAAAGCTTTTTCTTTTCATAAATCTGTCTGTGTATTCTAAATAAAACAATTTGTAAATAAGCAACGAGCATTCATTCGTTTTTCTTTGACGTTCATTTTATTGCATAGACCACCTTTGTTTGGGGATAAACAAGTGGGGATAAAAATGGTTATGCATATGTAAATTATACCAAAGTTTGGAAAGTATCACAAAAATTTATAAAAATAATGATCCTAAAAAGAAAAAGACTGAAATATGTGATAAACATCTCATACTTCAGTCTTTTTCATTAACTATTCATAAGACATTAGGTCTTCATCAAACCCGCTAACGAGAGTAGTGATCATTGCTACGACTAGACTAACAGCCAGTCCTGCTAAGTACCAGAAAAAAGTACCGGAAATGAATGCAGGCAATGTGGTCAGACTACCAAATACAAAAGCGATCGCTTTCACTTGGGCAAATCCCATTACAGCTCCACCAGCAGCTGCACCAATGCAAGCAGCAACAAATGGTTTTTTCAATGGGATCGCAATTCCGTAAACAGTTGGTTCGGTCACTCCCGCAAGTAAAATCGAAGCAAAAGCAGAACCGGAGATCGAACGGGTTTTTGAACGTTTACTTCGCAGAAATACACCTAAAGCTGCACCAGCCATTCCAAAATTGGCTGCTCCTGTCAACGGAACGATTCGGTCGAACCCATAAGCAGAGATATTACTGATCATGACAGGGTTTACAGCCCATTGGATACCAAATATTACCAAAATATTCCAACCACCAGCGATGATTGCGCCACTGATCGGTCCGTTAATATCCATCATCCAAGTAATTGCGGCAGCTAAACCTTCGCCAAGGTAAACACCCGCAGGCCCGAATACCATTAACGTCAAAGGAACCGTGATAACTAATGAAAGTAAAGGTACAAATACTAATTGCATATTTTCGCGAATATATTTTTTGAGGAATTTTTCAACAAAAGAATAAAAGAAAATACCTAAAATCGCCGGCATGACAGTAGACGTATACTGCATCAGTACTACAGGAATCCCCAGAAAATCAGTAGCTGCTTTGCCACTGTCTGAAAGTAAAGAGGTCAGATTCGGTTCAATCAGTGCTGCAGCAATGACAGCCGCAATATATCCATTCACTTTAAACGTTTTGGCAGCAGAAAAAGCAAGAAAGATTGGCAGAAAATAAAAGACGGCATTCGACGCAGCAGACAAAATATGATAAGTTCCGCTTGTTTCACTAAGCCAGCCAATCGTAGTCGCTAAAACAACCAGACCTTTTAATATACCAGAACCGGCAAACAGCGGAATGATCGGCGTAAAGATTTCCGATATCAAACCAAATAGTTTTTCGATCGGATTTAGCTTTTCTTTCGGAGCTGAATGATCGATTTGACGCGTCAATTCCTTGTAAGCAGGAGCCAATCCCTGATCCATGATTATTTCTGCATATCTATCGAGTAAAATGAAATACTTAATGGAAGGGATTTGCTGTTTTAATTTTTCTGCATTGGCTACTGGCTGTTTTTTCAATTTGATACGAAGCCGAGTCGCACATGGAAGGACAGAATCAATATTGTCTTTTCCTCCCAACTGTTCAATCAGCATATGAATCTGCTCGGACAGTACCATCTGTTCAGGATTCATTGTCGTTTCCATTAGAAGACCACTCCACTCACTAATATAATATTGGCGTAAGGTGTCATTTCGCCTGTACGAATAAATGCATGACAGTTATTCAACTCTTTTTTCATTTCTTCATGTGGGATAAAGCTAATCGGTGTATCTGGTAACAATAATTTGATTTTTTCCAATATTTCCGGGTTCATTGTCTTTATTTCTTCCGCCAATTCAATCGATTGTACCTCAAGTTCTTCTAAAACGTTTTCTAAAACAGATAAAAAACTTGGAAGACCGTTTGAGACAGCCAAATCTATTTTTTCAGTACCAAAGGGGACAGGCATGCCTGCATCCCCGATACTTAATTTATCAAAGTGCCCCATTTGTGCGATTACTCGTGAAATATCTGAATTGATTACTTTTCCTTTTTTCATGTTTGTTTCTTCCTCTCATTGTTAATTTTAGACTGCTGATTGTTCTAAAGCTTCGCGGTAAGGGATAGAAGGTTGCGCACCATAAGACTGCACAGCAACAGAAGAGGCTAGATTTCCATAAAGGATCGCTTCTTTCAAGTTACTAAGGTCTGGCTGAAGTGTGCTGCTTAATGCGCCAATAAATGTATCACCTGCGGCTGTTGTGTCAACGGCATCCACTTTAAAAGCAGGGACGATACCGTGTTCTTTTTCTGTATGATAGAAAGCGCCGGCACTGCCTAGTGTAATGATTACTGTTCCAATACCTAATTCATGGAGTTTTTCGGCTGCTGCGACCAAACTGTTATGATCTGTCACTCTGATTCCTGTAATGATTTCTGTTTCTGTTTCATTTGGTATAATGATATCTGTCTTTTCAAGTAGTTCAGTAGGAATCGTTTCACGAGCTGGTGCAGGATTCAGGATCGTTGTTTTTCCTGCGTCTTTTGCAATAGAAAAAGCTAGGATCGTCGCATCTAAGCTACTTTCAAACTGAGCAATAATAAAGTCACTGTTTGTAATCAGTTGCTTGTTTTTTAGGACTTCTTGTTCATGGAAAGCATTATTTGCCCCTGCATGGATCAAGATACTATTTTCTCCTGCTGCGTCTACCATAATCATTGCTTGTCCGGTTGTGGCGCCTTGGATTTCAGCTATCCCAGATGTATCGATGTTTTCTTTTGTCAGTAGATCTAATAACTGTTGTCCTTCGCTGTCAGCCCCAACGCCTCCAATAAAAGATGTCCGTGCGCCTGAACGTTTGGCTGCCACTGCTTGGTTGGCACCTTTACCTCCGCCAGCGTGAAAAATCTCATGCGCATGCATCGTTTCGCCTGGCTTGGGCATGTTGGTTAAACGAAGGGTAGTGTCCATATTAATACTTCCAATTACTGTAACCGTGTTCATTTTACAAACCTCCAACTATCTCATTTATTTTGATGGGAAAATTATTTTTTAAAACGTTTTAGTAAAACGTTTTAATAGTTCGATAAAAATATAGCACACCTTGAAAGCTATTTCAAGGGTGCAGTTGAAAATCTTTTTTCTAATCGTACAGGTAATCTTTTTTCTTCCCATTCTTTTTCTGGGAATTGGATCCGATCTAACAATAACTTGGCAGATGTTTGTCCCAATTCGAAGATTGGTTGTGCGATCGTTGTCAGTTTCGGCTTGATATACTCGCACATATCTATATTATCATAGCCAATAATGCTGTAGTCTTCAGGGATGCTTTTTCCAGCTTCCTCTAATCCGCGATATAATCCAAAAGCTAATTCATCATTTAAAGCAAACACACCAGTTGCAGCAGAATCAAGAAGTTCTGCTGTGATCTGGTAGCCACCTTGTTTTGAGAACTGTGTAGGTAAGAGGATCAGTTGGTCGTGAGGGATTTGGTAAACATCAAGAGCAGATTTAAACCCCTCAATCCGAGCGTGGACATTTTCCGGTGGATTTTCAGGATAGACAAGGGCGATCGTTTGATGTCCTAGACTAAGCAAGTGCATGCCCGCTAGGTAACCACCGCGAAAATCGTCTGTTCGTACGGCATCACTAAATCCTTCAGATTTTTTCTGATCCAAAACAATGAAGGGCCGGCCTTGTTTTTTCAAATTTTCGTTGATTGCATCTGTAGAGACAGCAGAAGTCGCGATAATGAATCCATCCACACCTCGACGTGTGAGCTCGGCTAGATATTCGATTTCTTTTTGATGATCAGAATCAGCATTACATAATATCGTGACGAAATTCTGCTTATACAAGATATCCTCAATTCCTCGCATCAGTGTACTGAAGAATGGATTCGTGATATCAGGAACGAGTACACCAATTGTTTTCGTTTCCTTGGTAATCATTTGTCTAGCAAAATAGTCAGGCTGATAGCCTAATTCTTCTTTGGCAGCTAAAACTTTCTGAACAGTTTTCGGACTGAATTTCTCCGTATTTCCATTTAATATCAAGGAGACAGTTGTGATTGAAACGCCGGAAAGTTTAGCGACTTCTTTGATTGTGATCTTTTTTTTCACCATGTTCATACTCCTATCTAAATCCTGTGGTTATTTTCCCATGAAATCAAAAAGAAGTAAATGAAAATCACGTGTGCCAGTACTTATTTGCTTTGTTGGATAGCTTCGATTATTTGTTTCGTTGAGCGTACTCGTGCAGTTTTCGGAAATATCTTTTTTATGAACAATTGATGGGATTCTTTGTCACGATCACTGCAAGCATCTTCAGCAAGCACGATATGGTACCCGTGTTGAAAGGCATCTAATGCAGTAGCATATACACCGTTTGTTGTCGCTACACCGCTTAAAATGATAGTTTCGATTCCACGCCGGCGAAGTTGAAGATCAAGAGAAGTACCAAAAAAAGCACTTGGATTGTATTTTGTGATAGTCAACATATTATCTGTATCTTTCAAAGAATCCTTCAAAAGTAAATCAGTGAATTCTGGAGGTACAGAAGCAGTCATTCCACCCATATCAGTTTGTTGACTCAAATAAGGGAAAGTGGAGATGTCTACGTTCACTAAAACTTTCAAGGCAGCGGTACGTTTCAATGTTCTTACTAACAAATCATTGTTTGTCAGAATAGATGCTGCAGTGTGTGGAGAGAGTGTACCGTTATTTACGATCTCTTTTTGCATGTCGATCGCGACAAAAGCAGTTTTTGATAAATCAAAAATCATATTTTCCTTTAAATCATTCATGATGTTCCTTCTTTCAAATAACAATGTTTTTTATGTAAGTAAATCATAAATCGTTTATTTGTCAACTAAATTAAAGGATTCCTTTCTTTAGTCTAGAGAAATTCAGTGGTAAAATAAATAAGTGTGAGAAAACGCATTCGATGCATAGATATAGCGAGAAATATCGTGAAAATGGAGGAATCAGAGTGAAGTATGTCGAAGTAAAAAATGAATACAAACGATACAAAATGGGAGAAACGACCATTACAGCAAATGACGATATTTCTTTTTCAATTGAAAAAGGCGAATTAGTGATTATACTTGGTCCAAGTGGAGCAGGAAAGTCAACGATTCTTAATATTTTAGGTGGGATGGATACACCTGATGAAGGTCAGATCATTATTGATGACACAGATATTGCGCAATTTTCAGATAAACAGCTTACTGCTTACCGACGAACAGATGTAGGGTTCGTTTTCCAATTCTACAATCTCGTTCCTAATCTAACAGCAAAAGAAAATGTGGAATTGGCAACGGAAGTTTCTCCTGATGCGCTTGATCCTGTAGAGGTATTGAGGCAAGTGGGCCTAGCTCATCGATTGAATAACTTTCCGTCCCAATTATCAGGAGGCGAACAGCAGAGGGTTTCAATTGCTCGTGCACTAGCTAAAAATCCCAAACTTCTTTTATGTGATGAACCGACAGGCGCGCTGGATTTTGAAACGGGCAAGCAAGTATTGAAATTATTGCAAAACGCTAGCAGACAACACGGCAATACCGTTTTGATCATTACACATAATTCTGCTTTAGCGCCCATCGCTGATAGAGTCATTCACATTAATGATGCTAAAGTAAGGTCTGTTGAATTAAATGATCATCCTTCATCCATTGATGAGATTGTATGGTAGGGGGATTTTATGAAAACAAGAACATATCTTAAAGCAGGTTTTCGCGAAATTCGGCAATCTAAAGGACGATTCATTGCAATCATCCTTATTGTCATGCTAGGAACACTTTTATTTGTAGGTGTCAAAACTGCTGGACCTGTCATGCAAAAAACGATGGATCACTATGTTGGTACAGCAGGACTTTCTGATTTGCAAATCGTTTCTACTGGTGGCTTGACACAAAAAGATATTGCTCAAGCAGAAAAGATCCCAGATGCAAAAGTAGAAACAGGAAAACAGATCTATTATTCCAATACTGGCAAAAACGAAGTGATTCAAATATTTTCTTATAACAAAAATAACAAGCAGAACAAGCTACAATTAACTGATGGAAAACTCCCGGAAAAACCAAACCAGCTTGTATTGGATGAAAAAGCGGAAGATGAAGGGTATAAAATCGGTGATATTTATCAGATTGATTCAGATGAATTGAAAGAAAAAGAGTATACCATCACGGGCTTTGTCCGTTCTCCATTGTTCATCAACAATTTGGAGAGAGGATACGCGAACGTCGGAAATGGTAGCGTCGATTATTTTGTCTATTTACCTGAATCCGTTTTTAAAACAGATATTTATTCTGTCTTATATCTTGATTTTACAAACGTAAAGAATTTGAATACGTACAGCAAAGCTTACAAAGATAAAATGGAGCAAAATCAAGAAAAGGCAGAAAAGTATTTACAAGATCGACCCGAAGAACGCTTAGAAGAGCTGAAAAAATCGGCCAACGAAGAATTAGAACCGGCACAGCAAAAAATAGCGGATGGCAAAGCACAAACAACGCAAGCAAGAACACGGTTAGAAGATGCTAAAAAACAGTTAGCGCAACAGTCAGCAACTATCCAGCAGCTTCCTGAAGCGCAACGAACAATCGCTGTTCAAACATTATCTCAACAAGAAGCTCAACTTGCTGAACAAGAAAGGCAATTAGTTGAGAAAGAACGTGAACTGGCCTCTGCAGAGGAAGAATTGAATCGAAATGCAGAAAAAATTGAAAATTTAACTAAACCATCATACCTATACAATGAACGTTCAGAAAATGTCGGTTTTCAAGAATTTGGTGATCTGTCTGATCGTATCGCTGCGATTGCCAATGTTTTTCCTGTTTTCTTTTTCTTTATTGCCGCATTGATCACCTTTACGACAATGACACGTATGGTAGAAGAAAACCGCAGGGAAATCGGGACATTAAAGGCGTTAGGTTATACGAAAGTTGAAATCGCAAAAAAATATGCAATCTATGCAAGTCTAGCCTCAGGGATAGGTATTGTTTTAGGAACGATATTAGGAACGAATCTTTTGCCAAGGATCATTTTTGAGCTGTCTAACGAGCGGTATGATATTGGGAGTGCGCTTATTTTTTATGACTGGCCGCCGATTTTACAAGCAGCTGCCGCATTCTTCATTGCCGCATTTGGCGCTGCAATGATCGTTTTATTCAAAGATTTAAGAGAACGGCCTGCTGCATTGCTTCAACCGAAAGCACCGAAGCCAGGGAAACGCATTTTTCTTGAATACATCACTCCGCTGTGGTCACGCCTTAGCTTTAATCAAAAAATCAGTTACCGAAATCTCTTCCGATATAAGTCAAGAATGCTTATGGCGATTATCGGAATTGCTGGATGTGCCGGGCTGATGGTTGCAGGCGTGGGATTGAAAGATTCTCTAAGTTCTGTTTCAGCCAAACAATTTGGACCGATCATTGACTATCAAGCAATCGTTACATTGGATTCATCCACGGAAGATAGTCGTCAAAAAGCAGCGGATATGCTGCAGAAGCAAGAAAAAGTAAATGAGATCCTAGCTATTCATACTCAAACCGTAGAATTGAGAAAAAAAGGACATGCTTCGCAAAGTCTGACAGTGATCGTACCAAGTAAAACAGCTGATTTGGATCGTTTTATCCATTTAACTGATCTTGAAGAGAACCCACGCTCCTTGCCTAAAACAGGAATCGCTATTACGCAAAAAGTAGCAGAACTATTTGACTTATCTACAGGAGATCATATTTCGCTTTATGATGAAGATCAAAAAGAATGGAAAGTCGAAGTAAAAGAAATCGTGAAAAACTATCTAGGTAGCTTTATTTATATGTCCCCTGAATATTATGCTTCAGTTACTGATCAATCGATGATGGATAATGCATTTTTGCTGCGTACAGATAAGATGACAACAAAAGAAGAAGAAATGCTTTCCGAGAAACTGCTTGCCACAGACGCTGTGACAAATACGTCTTTCATGTCCAAACAAATCGAAACGCAAGAAGAATCAATGGCGAACTTAGACTCGGTTGTCTTAATCTTTGTCGTATTATCAGGACTGCTGGCTTTTATCGTCTTGTATAATCTAACTAATATCAATATTTCCGAGCGTGTACGCGAATTATCTACAATAAAAGTCCTTGGATTTTTTGATAAAGAAGTCACGATGTACATTGTTCGAGAAAATATCATCTTTACTCTTTTAGGAATCATCGGAGGATTTGGTGTAGGATATATATTGACTGACTTCATCTTGCAACAAGCGTCTATGGAGAATGTCATCTTTCCATTAGTGATCACATGGTGGGCTTATGTCTTATCAGCAGGATTAACTATCGTATTTACGGTTATTGTGATGATTGTTACCCATTTCAAATTAAAGCATATCGATATGATTGATGCGTTGAAATCGAATGAATAAAAACAGAGGTTGTGAAATCAGCGTTTTGAGCTAATAACGAGGGTCAGCTGCTAATTGAACACCATGAATCAGAGGTTGTAAAAAAGCCGTCCTGCATCGAGCAAAAAGAATACTCAAATAAAATTAGCTCCTCATGTTTTACATTTGAGAAGACTGATTGCCGTAGATAAAAGCTTTTGAACACCATTTATAGAAGAAACAAGAATATTTTGCTATTTTAAACAAGAGGATAGACAAATACATGTCTGATCTCTTGTTTTTTATTGGGCAACAGACCTCTTAGAATGTATAAAGATAAATTTTACAAACGCTTTCGGTTCAGTTATAATAATAAATGATAACTTGTATATATAAGTTGTGGTAGGTAATAAATCAGTTGAATGGAGGTAAATATCCATGACATTTAAAGACAAAGTCATTTACCAAATCTATCCCAAATCTTACAAAGACAGTAATGGTGATGGAATTGGAGATTTAAAAGGAATCAAAGAAAAACTCCCGTATCTGAATGATCTAGGCATCGACATGATTTGGCTAAACCCTATTTATCCAAGCCCTCAAAAAGACAACGGTTATGATATCTCTGATTACACAGCCATCGATCCTATCTTTGGTACGATGGAGGAATTCGAACAGCTAATAGCCGAAGCAAAGAAATACCGGATAGAAATCATGCTCGATATGGTGCTGAATCACGTTTCGACAGAACATGAATGGTTCAAAAAAGCACTAGCAGGGGACCAGCATTATCAGGACTTCTTCATTTTAAGAGAAGAGCCAACGGATTGGGTATCAAAATTTGGTGGAAGTGCTTGGTCGCCATTTGGAGATACGGGGAAATATTATTTGCACTTATATGATCGGACACAAGCTGACTTGAACTGGCGGAACCAAGCAGTAAGAGAGGAACTATTCAAAGTTGTTCGTTTTTGGATGGAAAAAGGGGTAAAAGGATTCCGTTTCGATGTTATCAATGTTATCGGTAAAGACGAACAATTGAAAAATAATAAAGAAAATGATGGCAAACCTGAATATACGGACAAACCAATCACCCATACGTATCTAAAAGAATTGAACCAAGCAACGTTTGGGACGGATTCCACTATCATCACAGTCGGTGAAATGAGCTCTACGACGATCGAAAATTGTATCTTGTATACAGAACCTAGTAGAGAAGAATTATCAATGGTCTTTAATTTCCATCATTTGAAAGTCGATTATGAAAATGGGAATAAATGGTCTACTCCTCCATTTGATTTTGCAGAATTAAAGCGACTATTTCATACATGGGGAGAAAAGATGAGTGAGGGTAACGGCTGGAATGCTCTATTTTTTAATAATCATGATCAGCCACGTGCGCTCAATCGATTTGTAGCTATCGATCAGTATCGAAAACAAGGAGCAGAGATGCTAGCAACCATGATCCATTTGAACCGTGGGACGCCCTATATTTATATGGGAGAAGAAATCGGCATGATCGACCCAGACTATTCATCGATTTCCGACTATATTGACGTAGAAAGTTTGAATGCTTATAAGTTACTCCTTGAACAAGGATTCACAGAAAAAGAAGCGTTTCGTCGGATCAAAGCAAAATCTCGCGATAACTCTCGAACACCCATGCAATGGTCAGACACAGAACAAGCAGGATTTACTACAGGGAAACCTTGGTTAAAAGTTGGAGGCAAGCTAGAAGAGATTAATGTAGAAAAAGAACTATCTTCTGAAGATTCTATTTTGTCCTATTACAAGAAATTGATTCGGCTGAGAAAAACATATCCAATCGTTGCACAAGGAGATTATCATGCTTATGAAGCAAATCATCCGGAAGTTTATGGCTTTCTTCGCCAATTTGAAGGACAGCAGCTGCTTGTATTAACAAATTTCTATGATAAAGATACAAGGATCGCCATCCCAGAAGGATTCACAGAAGCCAATATTCTTATCGATAATTATTCCGATACTGTTCTTCATCAAAGTCTGGAGCTAAAACCATACCAGGCAATTGCTTTGCTGAAAAATTAAAACAAAAACACAAAACGTCGTTCCTACGAGCTATTCTCGTAAGATCGACGTTTTGTGTTTTATTTAAAATAATCTTCTTCAGAAAATGAAGAGTTTTCATACTCTCCTTTATCGCCATAAAATTTATTGTAGCGTTGTTTGAATTTACGGAAAATAAAAGTAACGAGTAATTTGACTAACGTATAGATAGGAATACCAAAAATAACGCCCACAATTCCCATTAGATCACCCATGACAAGTAAAACGATTAAGATCGTAATCGGATGGATCTGTAAACGATCACCCATTACTCGAGGAATCACCAAGTCACCGTGGAGAAGTTGTACGGCAAACCAGACAATGACAAATTTGACAGCCATAAAAGTAGAGTCTTGGAATGCAATGATCAAACCTGGAAAGAAGGCGATAAACGGCCCAATATATGGAATGATACATAACAACCCAGCAGAAATAGCTAAAACACTAGCAAATTCTAATCCGATCAGTAAGAAACAAACCCAGTAGACTGCTCCAAGGATAAATGAAGCAATGATTTGCCCCTTTAGAAATGAACCCAATTGTTGATTAGCAATCTTTGTCAAATTTTTAAAATCTGTACGAAATGCTGGTGGGACAATCGCTAAAACTGACTGATAAAATTTTTGAGGATCTCTCAAAAGGAAAAAAGCGACAATTGGACCAGTAAATAAAGTAATAAAAATAGCTGTAACAGTTGAAAAAATGTTGCTGATCCGTTGTGCGCCACTTTCCCAATAATTTCCAATAAATCCAGCTATATCAGACGTCACGTCGTCAATAGAAGCAAAAAATTGATTAAATGAATCGGCAAAAGGTGTTTTCTCCAAAAATTGTCGGAGACTCTCTTGAAAATCTTGAAACAAATCTGGCAAACTACTGATCAATGTCTTTGCCTGTTCTTCAAGAAAAGGAATAAGCCATATGCTTCCAAGCCCCAATAAAAATAAAATAATCACATAAACGATAATGACTGACAAGTTCCTCGAAAGGTGCTTGCTCAAACGTTTGATGACTGGTTCCAAAAGATAATACAAGATCAGTGCAAACAATAATGGGGGCAAGATAGTAGCGATAATGATTCCGACAGGCTTGAATATAAACGAGATCTGATGGAAAAAATAAATGATCAGCGCAAGTAAGATAACTATTCCTAAAACATAGTAAGAGGTTTTTCCTCCTAAAAAGCGGATCAAACGATTCGTTGTATCTGTTTCTTTTTTCACTCTTTTTCCTCCTTTATCTATAACTTCATTATAGACAAAAGCGGGTATAAAAGGAAAATGATAGAGGTTGATTGCAAAAATATCGTCAATCATTCATATAAACTTTCTCATCAATTAAAATAAGAAAACGCTTGACAGTTCTTTTAACCATATGATAAATTAAATCCTGTTGCTAAAACGTAACTATTACGGTTTGCGAAAAGCGAATCGGAACATTCAAATGAAAGAAGATGAGAAGAGGAGTGTCATAAATGAAACGATTGATAGGTATATTGGCCATGCTGGTTTTAGCAGGTATGTTAACTGCTTGCGGGGCAAGTGGGAAAGCCGAGGACAGTAAAGAAAAATTGAGCGTGATGACGACCTTTTATCCCATGTATGATTTTACAAAAGCAATCGTCGGGGATGAAGGAGAAGTAGAGTTATTGATTCCAGCAGGGACTGATTCCCACGATTATGAACCTTCTGCTAAAGACATGGCAAAGATCCAAGATACAGATATCTTTGTTTATAATGATGAAAACATGGAAACATGGGTCCCCGCAATCCAAAAAACATTACAAGAAGGCAATGTCCATACGATAAAAGCGACAGAAGGTATGCTTTTACTTCCGGGAAGTGAAGAAGGACATGATCATGACCATGAACACGGGGAAGAAGGCCATACACATGAGCTAGACCCACATGTATGGCTAGCTCCAAGTTTAGCAATCAAGCAGGTAGCAAACATACGTGATCAGCTGATTGAAGCTTACCCAGAAAAACAGGAAGTATGGACAAAAAATGCAGCAGCCTATACCGAGAAACTTCAAGCACTCCATCAGCTTTATCAAGAAACCTTTAAGCAAGCAAAACAAAGATCTTTTGTCACGCAACATGCTGCATTCAACTATCTAGCGTTAGAATATGGATTGAATCAAGTATCGATTGCTGGTCTTTCTTCTAGTGAAGAACCGTCTGCGGCGAGAATTGCTGAACTGAAACACTTTGTTAAAGAACATGGAATCAACTATATTTATTTTGAAGAAAACGCCAAAGATAGTATTGCCAGAACGTTAGCAAACGAAGCAGGTGTATCTTTAGAAGTATTGAATCCTTTGGAAGGATTGACGAATGAACAAATAGAAAATGGAGAAAACTATCTTTCTATCATGGAAGCAAACCTCGAAGCGTTGAAAAAAACGACAGAGACAGAAAACCCGCTAGAAGATACTTTGACCCCCAAAAAAGAAAAGAGCGTCTACAACGGTTATTTTGAAGACGAGGATGTACAAGATCGCTCTCTTTCAGATTGGGCAGGAACTTGGCAAACAGTAGATACGTATGTAGAAGATGGGACTTTTGATCCTGTTTTTGAATATAAAGAAAAATTGAATCAGGATAAGACAGCACAAGAATATAAAGAATATTATACGAAGGGCTATCAAACAGATATTGCTTCAATCAAGATCAGTGAGAAAGAGATGGCATTTACGTTTAAGGATGGAACAACGAAACGTTCAAATTATCGTTATGTAGGGAAAGAAATCTTGACCTACGAGGCAGGAAACCGTGGCGTAAGGTATCTATTCGAAGCAGAAGATAAGGAAAGTGGCGCTTTTAGATATATTCAATTCAGTGATCACACGATTGCACCGGCTGACTCCGAACATTTTCATTTATATGCAGGAAATGAAAGTCAAGAAGTATTGCTGAAAGAAATGGAGAATTGGCCAACATTTTATCCAGATACAATGGATGGACGTGAAATTGCACAGGAAATGCTTTTGCACTGATAGGCAAAAAAGAACCGAAGGGTTTGGATCGGCTGGTCATTTAGTCGGTCCAAACTATTCGGTTCTTTTTATGAAATCAATTTCTTTAATCCACGGATAGAGGCTGGGATGGTCTCGCCGTTTGCCAACGTGACTTCTCTGGTTTTTTTATTAATCGACCGCACATTTTGTGTATTGATAACATAGGATTTATGACAACGGATAAAATTCCGATGCATTTTCTCGATTTCTTTGATCTTCTCATAGAATTGTAATTGGGCATGAGTCAAATGGACTTCCAGTTTATGTGGCGCTCCTAGCGAAGTAGAAAAATATTGGATGTCTTTGATCGGTAAAAATTTGATCTCATCATTAAACTCTATTTTGAAGATATCTTTTTGGATTTGGGACATTTGAAAATCTTCGAAAATTTTGCTCAGGATATGCTCGACATTTTCTTTTAAATCATAAAGATCTTCTTTGACGATATAATCAGTCGGTTCGATGTTGCTTTTTAAGATTTTCATCGACATTTCCGTATGGGAAGTCACATAGATTATTTTTCCTAAAGGATCTAATTCACGGATCAATTTACCGATCGCTACACCATCCATTTCACTGTCTTCTAGTTCGATATCTAAAAAGTAAATACCAAAAGAAGAAGTTCTGATCTTGGCTGCATTGAGAAGTTCTTCCGGATCAGAGGTAGAAATATGGACATAACTGTCTAAGTTTTCAATCATGATTCTATTTTTGATCACCGTTGATAAAACTTCTAATTGTTTTGGATCGTCTTCACAAATATAAATGGGAATCATATCATTACTCCTTTATTTTATTTGTATATAAATCGTTTGAGAAAAACGCTGGTTTTCAATTGATGTTTCAAGGAAAAGATAAGGATTGGTCTTTGTCAATTCATCCAAGATAAACAAGCCAAGGCCTTCGTTTTTTGGATTTGTTTTTGTTGAGAACCCTTTTTGTTTCAACTGGTTTAACGGTAATGTATTTGTTGTTGTATTGATCACACGAATCATCACGGAATGATTCTTCTTGAGTATGGTCAATTCGATTTTTTTCTTCTTTGCAGCACTAGCTCCTTCAATCGCATTGTCCAAGATAATACCAAGCATACGTACAAGGTTTACCGTATGTTTCGTATCCAGTTCGATTGGCTCAGGAAAATGAAGCTGGACGATCAACCCTTTTTCCTGTGCCATCATGAGTTTTAATGACAGTAAACTACGGATCTCAGGAACTTTCATATTATCCAACATACTTAGATTGGCCGGAAAAAGGTTCATCATCTGGCGTGTAGGTAATATCGTTTGATCATAATAAGACCGTAATCCTTCTAAGTCGCCTTCTGAAATATAGCTGTGAAGAGAAAAAAGCAGATTTTGGTAATCATGTTTGAATTCTCTCAAGTCTTGATAGTTTTTTTCTAGATCTTTGATATAATCCTGTTGCATCCTGACTTGTTGCTCTAATAACTGATCAGCTAATTTCTTATTAGAGATTTTCCAATAATAAACCAAGATGATCAGGCCAACACACAGATATAGAATGAAAAAACTCGTATTCAAAGCTAAGACATCAGGTGTTTCACCAGAAAAACGGGTATAAAAAATAATGATATAGTATGTAAATAATATCAATGTCCCGATCGTACCGATCATACGGCGGTCCACAGTGTGAAACCAAGTCTCTAACGATTTTTTTAAACAAAAAGCTAATAAAGCAGATAAAAAAGCGGATAAGACAATGTGAAAATACTGCAATGAATCTCCTGGTTCAATAACCGAAGATTTCAAAACAAAAAAATCGTCGATGCTTGTTAAGTGATCTCCTAAAAGCGACGTCAATAACCCAAAAGGAAGCGCGTAAACCAATTGTTGACGCGAAGTCGAAAAGAAGAAAAAAGTAAGCATCAGCATTCCTATAGCAATTAGAGCAGTAAAAATCCCTAAAATCGAATAGACCCATCCAATCAAAATACAAGAAATCAGAATGACTCCCGCAAACAGATATTTGTATCGGATGTGATGGTCAATCAATAAGATACAAATTGTGTAAATCAAATATTGCAACGCTATGGACCATAAAAACATAAAGTACAGCTCCCATTGATTTTTACCAAATTATAGCACAATTAGCGTATTATTTTTTTAATTTTTCAGGGATTTTGAATTCAGAACTCATACCAAAGCAGCAGCCAGATACAAAAAAGTCAGATAAGTTAGTTAATTGTTTAATGATTGTTTTTTTCATGAAAGATTCCTCCAAAATTCATCAAGTAGTTTGTAATAGGAAGCAACGTAGCTATTTCTAAAACAATCCCAAGTAGCAAATAGGTAGAAAAGTAAGAAGCTGAGAAAAATAAAGTAATGAGAGAAAAAATTAGAAACATGCTGATCGCCTTCTTTAATAATGGGGGACGTTTCTCGGGTTCAATGGGATTGATTGCTGTACCTCTTGATCCATAGCGAAGCAGTAACAAAAAGCAGCTGATTAACAAAAAGACCATCATTGGGAAGGAGATAGTCAATTGCAGATGTTTCATCACCAAGGGAACGCCCCATAAATAAAGTAGTGTCCACAGCAGACAAACGAATTCAGAGTCGGAATGCAATCCATAAGCATATCTGCGGATGCAGATATAAGAAAGAAAGGTGATTCCTGTTTCCGCCCATGAGCCTGTCACCAGAGAAAAGACTAGAACGACCGCTAGTTTTCCAAGATTATTCAATAAAACTTCTAAGGCAAATTTTACTTGGACATACACCATATCTTCTTCCGATTTGTCTCCGCTGAATAAGGCTTCTAATAATTTGTTCACAACTTTATCTTTCATCTCATACGTACCTCCACCACAAATTTTATGCTAAAAAAAATAAAAAACGTCTTTTGTTTCATAAAAAGTGGTTTTGACATCAAAACCGTCATGATCTCCTAAAAAAATCTTCGTTTTCCAAGAACCTTACCAAAAAAAGTGACAGTTTTGATACGAAAAGTACTTTTTATGACAAGTTTGTGCTTTTTCGAGTGATTTATGTTAAAAAATTACTGACCTTATAAAAGGTGATGGAGGGATTCTTATGGAAAATGAACAATTGTTTGAAGTCGGCGAAACATATGCATTTAAATCTGATTTATTTGAATCACCAATAAAAGGAAAAATAGAAAAAATCTATGAAAATAGTGTGATGATACGTGTCATGAAATGCGCAGTAGAAGACAATGATACCGCTCATAATCTGCACTGGCAGTTAGTTGTACGCAAATCAAGTACAATAGAAGAATAAAAACAGATAAAATGTTGAGAGCATAAAGAGGTTGTGAGTCTCCCGTTTAGCTCTGAGTTACAAGGAATAATGTTAAAAAACAGCTTTTCATGTTTTATGAATATTGCCTTGTGACCGAGGTGTTGGCAGGAGAATACTGTTTATTTGAAAAAAGGGCTGCGACAAGACTTTTGTCACAGCCTTTATTTTCATGAATAGGAGTTACTTTTGGCTACTTTTAGAGAAGTAGCTTTTAAGGAGCAGATAAAGTCAAGGCTTTTATTTCTATAAATGAAGTAGTAAAATGAAGAACAGATTTTATTACAGGAAGGATGCCGATAATTGTGATCATTGTTGCAGGAACGATCGGTGCAGGGAAAAGCACACTAACTGAAATGCTTGCCCAAGATTTAGAAACAAAACCTTTTTATGAGAACGTGGAAGATAATGAAGTATTGCCGCTATTTTATTCTAATCCAGAAAAGTATACTTTTTTATTACAGATTTTCTTTTTGAACAAACGCTTTTTGGCAATCAAAGATGCTTTCAGCCATGATGACAACGTACTAGACCGCTCCATCTACGAAGATAGTATGCTGTTTCATTTGAATGCAGATTTAGGGCGTGTTTCTGAAGTAGAAGTAAAGCAGTATGAAGGTCTTTTAGAAACGATGCTGAAGGAGTTAGAAGAAATTTCGCCACAAAAGAAACCAGATCTACTGGTTTATATTCGTGTATCCTTTGAAACTATGTTAGCGAGAATCAAAAAAAGAGGCCGGGAATATGAACAGCTAGAACAAGATCCTGAACTCTATTCCTACTATAAAGAACTCAATCGACGATACGAAGAGTGGTATGAACAGTTTGATATATGTCCCAAAATAGTGATCGATGGGGACAAATATGATTTCGTAGCCGATCCGGCATGTGGAGAACAAATCGTACAAGAAATCAAGATGCGGGCAAAGAAAATGACAGAAGAGGCAGATGCCCAGTCGATCCGCTACACTACAAATAACCCGAAAGCAAAGGGAATCTTTACAACTAAATAATATAAAAACTAAGCAAATTGCTCACTCGCAGATATTTCTCTGTGAGCAGCATCTTGCTTAGTTTTTTTGATTCATTGAGATCAAATAGTGAACCGATTCGTATGATAAAATTGCCATAAATGAAATGTCTGAGTGAGGGCCATGATCAAAAATAAAATGGAAACGATCAAAATCGAATGGGCGCCAAACAGATGATGACAGAAAACAAGGACAATAGCTCCTGCGATAAAGGCAAGAACGACACTTAGATAGTGGAAAAATCGATCAAAATCTGCTTTTTCTTTAGAAATACAATAATCATATAAGTTCGTTGCTACCCCTTTTAAATTTCCAGTTGTAAATAAATTAGTGTAGGCACGCCCGTTGATTTTATCAAAAGCTACCCACTGGATCGATGCAGTAAAAGCAATCAAAATCGTTACTAATGCGGGATGCTCATGGACGGGTGTCAAACTAACAAAGAAAAAAATCACTGCTTCATAATATAGAACAAACAAGCGCCAGAAATGTTTTTCTTTTTTTCTAAAATAATCAATTAGATACTTTGTTAGAAGAATCCCTAAGAAAAAGAAAAGGGTAGACAATACTTTTTTACCAACACTTAGCCATTCTCCGTCAAATGCTTGGATGATCGATAGAATGATATTGCCAGTTTGAGCAGAGGCAAAAGCACCATATTGGATATAAGTATAACTGTCCATGGCTCCTCCGATAAATGTCAGCAAAAGTCCTATTGTACGCCCCTCGTGAAAGGAAGTCTGCATTTTTTTCATCACCTTTTATGAATATTTTTGTCTTCCTTATCTTAGCATAAACGATTGAAAAAAAGGAAAAATTTTCAGAAAACTAAAATCATATCGCTTCCCATTTTCATTTTTAGAAAGGTCTGTTAGTATAAAGAAAAAATAGACAACGAAACTTTAAATAACCAACTTGAAATAAACAAATTCAAAGAAGAAAGATGGGAAGGAAATCAATCAGTTGAATGAAAAAGAAATTCTCCGATTACAAAAAGAATTGAAACGCTGGGAGAACAAGTATAAAAAGCTTCAACAAGTCTTTCGGCTACAAGAAGAAATCATTGCTACCTATGAAGCGGCTTATGGCGAAGCACCCGGACTTATTGAGGAAGAAGTACAAGTAAAAGAAAGTGAAGGAAACAGCTCTTTCTTTAAAATGATGGAGAAACGTTCCTATAATCGCTTCAATCAAGAACAAAAAGCAGCTATCACATATGATATGAAGAAACATCTTCGAATCATAGCAGGAGCTGGGAGCGGCAAAACGCAAACAATCTGTGCAAAAGCTGTTTATCTGATGACGCAAAAACAAGTAGACGAAGAACGCATACTAATGATCACTTTTACAAGGAACGCTGCAAATGAACTAAAAAAACGAGTAGATAATTTCAGCCAGAGAAAAACCGCTGTCCATATCGGAACATTCCATAGTATCTTTTTTAGGATATACAATGAAATTTGTCGAAAATTTCCTGAAGTAGCAATGCAAGGAATACAAGGAGACTTTTCAAAGGATACTGCACAAAAAGTGAATGCTGTTTTGCAACAGCTGATACGTAAATATAATCTTTATATATTTGATCAATATGGAGAAAAAACGATTGCTTCTCGGTTAGACTATTGGCAGAATATGAACCTTTCAGTAGAAGAAATGGTTCAGTTAGTTAAAGAAAAATATGATTCCATTGATAAGAATGCACGACAGCCGATATCAGAACGACTGTATGGATTGCTCACGGAACTCCAAGAACAAAAAAGAAGCCAGCAATTGCTAGAGTTCAATGATGTACTCCAAAATCTGAAAAGCGCTTTGGAGAATGAGGAGATCCAGCATTATATCGGCCAAAAATATGATTATCTATTCATTGATGAATTTCAAGATACTAATCCACTTCAATGGGAAATCGTGAAACGGATGACAAAGGAAAACAGGATCAAGTTGATTGTTGTTGGAGATGATGATCAGAGTATCTATGGATTCAGAGGATCAGAGCCAGCATACATCAAGAACTTTGAAAAAGAATATCCTACCAAAACTCTTTTCTTATTAACTAATTATCGTTCTCGGGCAGCTATTGTCCAAGGAGCAAATAGATTGATCAGCTATAATAAAAATGATCGGATACCAAAGGCGATGATTCCAGCACAAAAAGAAGCAGGTGTTATGGAAGCCTATTTGTTTTCTGATACTAAAGCAGAAAGTCAGTGGCTAATCAAACAAATTCAGACATTTATTCAAAAAAATGGGAAATATAAGGAATCAATCATATTATACCGATCAGCTTCACAAACGCAGCAGCTTGTCCAATCTCTGCTGAAAACGAATATTCCTTTTGTACTGGAAGCAGATAGTCCATATGAAGGTATCTTTGGTATCAAGTCTTTCCAACATTTCTATCAAAAAATTGTTCATTGGCAAACAGCACTGAATCTGCAAAAGAAAAATCAGGCCTACCAGCAATTGCTCCGGCAGCTGATGGCAGACTGCTACCTGAAAAAAAGTGAATGCGATCAATACTTTTCTCCTAAATATCAAAATATAGCCGTTGCAGATTATATTTTGTCGATAAGCCCCAATTTAAAATCGAAATCTGCAGAAATCCGAGAGTTTGAGGAAGCGTTGCGTAAAACAGACCAGCATCAAGAAATCTATTCGCTTGTTCAAAGCTATCTTCATCTGCCACGTATAGCTAAGGAAATCGACCAGAGTGATCAAGAATGGATACGAGAAGAAGTAAAGCAGCATGCTACTTTCAGAAGACTCCAAGCCTTATCGCAAGAAACCCAAGCGACAGCTAAAGAATTAAAAACCCGCTTGATTGCTTACAGACAAGGAAAACTTGATGCACTATGTATCCAGAGCATTCACAAAAGTAAAGGTCTTAGTTACCGAAATGTCTTTTTGATTGGTTGTAACGAAGGAAGTTTGCCTTATAACGGAGCGACAGAAAAGAAAGTAATCGACTTTAATGAAATAAAAGCAGAACCAGTGACGACGATAGAAGAAGAACGAAGACTATTTTATGTTGCGATGACTAGAGCAAGAAATCGTCTGTATCTATGTGTACCTCAAATGAAAAATTCAAGAAAATTGAAAGTATCGAGATTTATCAAAGAAACCGGGAGTCGTGTGAAAAAAGGAAAGTGATAGAAGAGAGGGTGTGACAGAAGTGGTCAGTTTCAAGAAAGAAGAAGGAATGTACGAAAATTGCTTCTCAAATTTTTGTGAAATTTCAGCTTATTTTCGAAGAAGCTATTTCTGGAACACAGTTTATTCGGAAAAGGGAGGTGTGACAAGAATTTTGTCACACCTCCCTTATTTATTTTGAAAATGAGAATACTATTATCAAAATAGAGAATATATAGAAAAATTCTCATTATTCAAACGTAAATAATCAGTTATTTTGATTTTTTTTTATATTTTATTAGCTAATAATTGGTATTTTAAAAGAAATTACTGTAGAATTGGATTATAATTAAAAAGGAGTGAGAAAATGATAAAAGTATATACTTCGCCTAGCTGTACTTCCTGTAGAAAAGCAAGAGCATGGTTGCAAGCGAATCAACTTGAATTTGAAGAGAAGAATATTTTTGCCGAACCGTTAACAGAAAGTGAGATCAAAAAGATCTTGGCAGCGACTGAAGGAGGAGTTCAAGATATTATTTCCACTCGGTCGAAAATTTACGAAAAGCTGGGCATAGATTTTAACGAATTAACTTTAAAGCAAATGATCGTCTTATTCAAAGAATATCCTTCATTATTGAGACGACCTATTTTGATTGATGAAAAAAGAATACTAATCGGATTTAATGAAGATGAGATCCGGTCATTTGTCCCTCGTGAAATTCGATGTGTTGCCAGAAATCTGATCTATTTACAAAACAATAACATCTTAAATTCATAGGGAGGGAGCCTTCGTGGAAGTGAAAGTCTATGGATCAGCGCACTGTGTAACAAGTCTGAAGGCGAAACAATGGTTAGAACACCATCAATTGCCTTATCAATTTGTTGACTTAGAAGAACGCGATCTAAGTACAGAAGAAGCAGAAGAATTATGCAGTTTTGAAGAAGTGCAAGCAGAACAGCTATTTGCGACTTGGTCTGAGGCTTTTCACAACATTGCGATTGACCTTTCCTGTGTAGGAAAAAAACAACTGATTTTTTTATGCACACAACATACCAATCTCCTCAGACGTCCTTTGATTATTATCGATGAAGTTCTATTTATTGGATACAATGAGCAGTTGATGGAACAGCTTATCTTAAATAAATAGACTTTAACTGTTTTAATCAAGTCACTGAGCATTTCATACAGTTGTAACAGTCGAACACTTAGCATCAAGCGTGTTATGTGTTCTTTTTTTGACTTTATTTTTCTACTATAGAGACATGCTCAATTTATGTGGTCAAAATTCAAATCTAGGTGGGGATATAGAGTTAAAAATATATTGACATGTGTAAATTTACATGATATATTCATTTCTGTTGTTTTAAGTAGCAAAGCAATAAAATAGTATTTTAAAAAACATATAAAATAGTTGTTGACATGTTAGAAATGACATGATAAGATAACTGAGTTTTTAAAAAAGAACCACTTGTGAAGCTTGATTCTATCGAAAAAAACTTCAAAAAAAGTTCTTGACAAATAACAAATGATAAGTTATGATAAATGAGTTGCTGTAAGATTTCGAAAAACGAAATCAAAAAAACTTTTAAAAAAGAGTTGACAATTACTTGTCTCTCTGATATGATATAAAAGTTGCTACGGCAGCCAAAAACGAATCGGGGAACACTCCTGATGAAGTAGACCTTTGAAAACTGAACAAAGTAAGACAAACCAAATGTGTAGGGCGTCTTGATTCAATTCAAGACAACAAACATTTTTTAACAAGCAAGCAATATGCTAGCAAACAAATTGAGCTTAACAATCGTAAGATTGTTCGAACTTTTTATGAGAGTTTGATCCTGGCTCAGGACGAACGCTGGCGGCGTGCCTAATACATGCAAGTCGAACGCTTCTTTTTCCACCGGAGCTTGCTCCACCGGAAAAAGAGGAGTGGCGAACGGGTGAGTAACACGTGGGTAACCTGCC
Source organism: Enterococcus faecium (assembly GCF_029023785.1). NCBI lineage: Bacteria > Bacillati > Bacillota > Bacilli > Lactobacillales > Enterococcaceae > Enterococcus > Enterococcus faecium. The sequence continues at coordinate 426,871 of NZ_CP118955.1, forward strand.
CATCAGAAGGGGATAACACTTGGAAACAGGTGCTAATACCGTATAACAATCGAAACCGCATGGTTTTGATTTGAAAGGCGCTTTCGGGTGTCGCTGATGGATGGACCCGCGGTGCATTAGCTAGTTGGTGAGGTAACGGCTCACCAAGGCCACGATGCATAGCCGACCTGAGAGGGTGATCGGCCACATTGGGACTGAGACACGGCCCAAACTCCTACGGGAGGCAGCAGTAGGGAATCTTCGGCAATGGACGAAAGTCTGACCGAGCAACGCCGCGTGAGTGAAGAAGGTTTTCGGATCGTAAAACTCTGTTGTTAGAGAAGAACAAGGATGAGAGTAACTGTTCATCCCTTGACGGTATCTAACCAGAAAGCCACGGCTAACTACGTGCCAGCAGCCGCGGTAATACGTAGGTGGCAAGCGTTGTCCGGATTTATTGGGCGTAAAGCGAGCGCAGGCGGTTTCTTAAGTCTGATGTGAAAGCCCCCGGCTCAACCGGGGAGGGTCATTGGAAACTGGGAGACTTGAGTGCAGAAGAGGAGAGTGGAATTCCATGTGTAGCGGTGAAATGCGTAGATATATGGAGGAACACCAGTGGCGAAGGCGGCTCTCTGGTCTGTAACTGACGCT
>NZ_CP118955.1:1700000-1967500 GCF_029023785.1 Enterococcus faecium
TCTAGAGTGGTCAAAGGATGTCAAGACCTGGTAAGGTTCTTCGCGTTGCTTCGAATTAAACCACATGCTCCACCGCTTGTGCGGGCCCCCGTCAATTCCTTTGAGTTTCAACCTTGCGGTCGTACTCCCCAGGCGGAGTGCTTAATGCGTTAGCTGCAGCACTGAAGGGCGGAAACCCTCCAACACTTAGCACTCATCGTTTACGGCGTGGACTACCAGGGTATCTAATCCTGTTTGCTCCCCACGCTTTCGAGCCTCAGCGTCAGTTACAGACCAGAGAGCCGCCTTCGCCACTGGTGTTCCTCCATATATCTACGCATTTCACCGCTACACATGGAATTCCACTCTCCTCTTCTGCACTCAAGTCTCCCAGTTTCCAATGACCCTCCCCGGTTGAGCCGGGGGCTTTCACATCAGACTTAAGAAACCGCCTGCGCTCGCTTTACGCCCAATAAATCCGGACAACGCTTGCCACCTACGTATTACCGCGGCTGCTGGCACGTAGTTAGCCGTGGCTTTCTGGTTAGATACCGTCAAGGGATGAACAGTTACTCTCATCCTTGTTCTTCTCTAACAACAGAGTTTTACGATCCGAAAACCTTCTTCACTCACGCGGCGTTGCTCGGTCAGACTTTCGTCCATTGCCGAAGATTCCCTACTGCTGCCTCCCGTAGGAGTTTGGGCCGTGTCTCAGTCCCAATGTGGCCGATCACCCTCTCAGGTCGGCTATGCATCGTGGCCTTGGTGAGCCGTTACCTCACCAACTAGCTAATGCACCGCGGGTCCATCCATCAGCGACACCCGAAAGCGCCTTTCAAATCAAAACCATGCGGTTTTGATTGTTATACGGTATTAGCACCTGTTTCCAAGTGTTATCCCCTTCTGATGGGCAGGTTACCCACGTGTTACTCACCCGTTCGCCACTCCTCTTTTTCCGGTGGAGCAAGCTCCGGTGGAAAAAGAAGCGTTCGACTTGCATGTATTAGGCACGCCGCCAGCGTTCGTCCTGAGCCAGGATCAAACTCTCATAAAAAGTTCGAACAATCTTGCGATTGTTAAGCTCAATTTGTTTGCTAGCATATTGCTTGCTTGTTAAAAATGTTTGTTGTCTTGAATTGAATCAAGACGCCCTACACATTTGGTTTGTCTTACTTTGTTCAGTTTTCAAAGGTCTAATCTTTTTGTTTCAACAACTCTTTAATCTTATCAGATTCAGAAGAGAATGTCAACAACTTCTTTGTTTATTTTTTCTAAACGTCTTTGCCACTCATTAGCAGCGACTTGATTATCATATCATCTTTATTGTTATTTGTCAATAACTTTTTCGAAGTTTTTTTCGATAAAATCAAGCTTTATTAGCTATCTCATCCAAACGACTTCGTTATTATAACATGACATCAAAAGTGCGTCAACACTATTTTTTATAATTTTTAGTGACACCTTAAAGGAATCATTTAGAACAAATAATAATATAGCAATCTCTTTATAAAATTGCAATAGAAAATTCCCTATTTTTATTTATTATTTTTAAACACGAATATTACAGCATTTTATTGTTTTTTCGTTCATCTAAAAGCTACTTACATTTAATTAACGGATGTTATTCTATTTAATTGTTCGCTAGTTTTTTTATAATGACATCCCTGAATTTCTCACTTGCTTGTATTTTGTACCTTATTCTTTGTTGGATATATAAAAAAACAAGTAAAGCACATGCTTTACTTGTCTTCTGCCTTTGCGATAGGAATAAAGATTCTAAAAATTGTCCCTTGCCCTACTACACTTTCTGCTAAGATACGTCCTTTATAGTTTTCAACCAGTTGTTTAGCGATAGACAACCCCAGACCATTTCCACCCTTCGTTCTAGCTCTTGCTTTATCCACTCGATAAAAACGATTGAAGATCTTATTAAGGTCTTCTTTGGGTATTCCTTCGCCAAAGTCCTGAATCGCGATCTCAAATTCATTCAGAGTGGAAGAAATAGAGATATGGACTTCTTTTCGTGTAGTTGAATACTTTACTGCGTTATCCAATATGATAATGATTAATTGTTCAAAGTGATTACGATAAATTTGCAGGGTCACTTCTTTTGTCAAATCATCATCTAAAGTGATCACATAGTCTGGATATAATATCTTGAAATTATTATAAACTTGATAGGTGACTTCTTTTCCTTTAGTTGTTTCATTCGCATAATGAACATCTACTTGTTCTGCTCTTGATAAGTCTAGCATCTCTTGAACTAAGCTTTTCATACGGCTGATTTCTTGCATGCTGGCGCTTAATGATTCTTCTAATATCTCAGGATCATCTTTCCCCCAACGATTTAGCAGACTAAGATGCCCTTCAATAATTGCAACAGGTGTCCTTAACTCATGAGATACGTCTTCCACGAATTGCTCTTGTTGTTCAATATACAAACGCATACGGTCAAGCATCTCATTGAATATTTCAACTAAATCTGCCAATTCATCATTTGTGTCGATTTCAGGCATGTAGATATCTGATTGCGGATCTTTACGTATAGTATCCATTGTATCTCTGAGTACCTTGAGTGGTTTTAAGAAATAAGAAGATAAAAAGAAACCTAAAATACTACTTAAGATCAAAGAAACAACTTCTAAAACAATAAGAGTCAATAATAGCTTATTTCGAATATCATAGAAAGAAGATAATTCATAGAAGCTTTGCGCATAGCCGATCTTTTCTCTTGTACCTTTAGAATATATAGGCTGGATAGATAAAAAGCCAGTTTTTCCTTCTAGTGTAACGATCGTTGGAACTTTACGTGTAGTCTGAATCAGGTTTCGACTGTTTTCATGGGTTTTAAAAATCAAGTTCTCGTCCAAATCATAAACATAAAGATCCATTGATGGCTGCCCTAGCTCAGCTATAAAGGAATCGATCTTCATTAAGTTTCCTTCGACCAGTGAAGTATGATCTACGACCTCATCTCCGTCATTTGTCGCTTTCGTCAGATTACGATACGTATTTACTAATGTCAGTTCTTCATCCGAGTTAGCCAAACGAGAAGCTACTTCTGAAATCGTACGCTCTACATTGTTTCTTTCTTTTGCCACAATCAGATTGATAGATGATTTATAGGTAATGACAGCGAAAATTGTAAACACAACGAATATGAAGAAAGAACTCGCAAAGGCCCACTTGATTGTCAAGGAGGGCCCTTTCAGTTCTCTTTTTTCCGATTTTTTCGGCTTTATCACGAGCGCATCACATAACCTGTTCCGCGTACAGTTTGGATATAGCTTTCCTCCCCGGGAACGTCAATTTTGTTGCGAAGATAACGAATATATACGTCCACTACGTTTGTTTCAACTTCTGTTTCGTATCCCCACACTTTATTTAGTAAAACGTCACGTGCTAATACCACGTTCACGTTTTCCATTAAAGTAAGCAGCAACTCGTATTCTCTTTTTGTTAGTTCAATTACTTCATTTCCGCGACGTACGACACGGTTTTCTTTTTCGATAGTCAAATCGCGATAAGTAATAGTAGTTTGTTTAGCCACATTTTTATCGCCTTCAATATCGATTCGACGCAACAATGCACGAAGACGTGCTAATAATTCTTCGATAGCAAATGGTTTGACGATGTAGTCATCTGCTCCGTGGTCAAGTCCAGATACACGATCGATCACAGAATCTCTTGCAGTCATCATAATGATTGGTGTATTTTTGACTTGGCGTACACGTCTGCAGACTTCTAAACCGTTCAATTCTGGGAGCATCAGATCCAACAATATGGCATCCCACTCATTATTTAATGCCGCATCTAAACCAGTTCGGCCGTTGTAGTGGACTTCTGCGTTATACCCTTCATGCTTCAACTCTAGCTCGACAAATCGTGCCAAGTTCTTTTCATCTTCAATGATTAGAATATTGCTCATTTATTATTTTATCCTTTCTATTCTACTGGCTTTTTAAAAACTCTATCATTATACCGATAATATGCTTAAAAATCTATAGTCATTTTATCATGGATAGCAATTTTAAAAAAGAGCTGAAGTCTACTCATAACAATCGACTTCAGCTCTTTCGTCCTCTTTTTATTTTCTCATTTCCTAACAGCCGAAAGACTATTATTCTTCATGGTACCATGAGTAATGGAAGATTCCTTCTTTGTCGACACGCTCATAGGTATGTGCGCCAAAGTAATCGCGTTGGGCTTGGATTATATTTGCAGGCAGACGTTCTGCTCTGTATGAATCGAAGTAAGCGATGGCTGATGAGAAAGTCGGTACAGGTACGCCAGCTTGGACAGCCAAGGCAACGACGTCTCTGACTGATTGCTGATATTTTTTCGTGATTTCAACGAAGTAATCATCTAGCAATAAATTTTCGATCTCAGGATTTTTGTCATAGGCATCCGTAATTTTTTGCAAGAATCGAGCTCGGATGATACATCCAGCGCGCCAGATTTTTGCGATTTCACCAAATGGCAAGTCCCAATCAAATTCTTTTGAAGCGACACGTAATTGAGCAAATCCTTGGGCATAACTCATGATTTTACTGAAATACAACGCTTCTCGGATTTTTTCGACCAATTCTTTTTTGTCTCCCGTGAACTCAAAATCGTTCGTACGAGACAAAATCTTGCTTGCTTGTACGCGTTCTTCTTTATAAGCAGAAATATAGCGGGCAAATACAGATTCAGTGATCAATGGAAGTGGCACACCTAAGTCAAGCGCGCTTTGGCTTGTCCATTTACCTGTTCCTTTATTCCCAGCTGCATCAAGGATCACATCTACTACTGGTTTACCTGTTCCTTCATCGTCTTTACGTGTCAGAATGTCAGCAGTGATTTCTATCAAATAGCTGTCTAATTCGCCTTGATTCCATTCTTTAAAGATATCAGCCATTTCTTCTACTGAAAGGTTTAAAATATTCTTCATTAAGTCATAAGATTCAGCAATCAGTTGCATATCTCCATACTCAATACCGTTGTGTACCATTTTCACATAATGTCCGGCTCCATTTGGGCCAATATATGTGACACATGGTGCTCCGTCTTCTGCTTTTGCAGAAATTTGCTCTAAGATTGGTGCAACTAGCGCATAGGCTTCTTTTTGTCCACCAGGCATGATTGAAGGTCCTTTTAAAGCTCCTTCTTCACCACCGGAAACGCCTGTACCGATAAAGTTGATGCCAGAGTTGGCTAACTCTTCATTACGACGCATCGTATCTTTAAAGAATGTATTTCCTCCGTCAATCAAAATATCGCCTTTATCAAGGTGAGGAAGTAACTCTTGGATTGTTGCATCTGTTGCCGGTCCTGCTTTGACCATTAGCAAGATCCGACGTGGTTTCTCGATAGATTCTACAAATTCTTCGATTGTATATGTTGCTTTGAAATTTTTATCTGGGTGTTCTTCTACTACAGCGGTTGTTTTAGCCCCTGTACGATTGAATAAAGCCACTGAATAGCCGCGGCTTTCTATGTTCAAGGCTAGATTTTTACCCATAACGGCCATACCGACAACGCCGATTTGTTGTTTTGACATATGAACTCCTCCTACATACGGGATTTCTCCCTAATCTCTTACATTATAGCTTAACACGGCTACATTGCAAACTAAAGAACAACATATTTTTTATTTACCGACTACAAAAAAATAAACCTCAAGGCTCCATGGTTAGCCTTGAGGTTTTACATTTTCTAATTAAAATGTATTAAGCTTCTTTTGACATTACGTCCTTACCATCATAGTAACCACAATTTGCACATACGTGATGGCTTTTTTTCATTTCACCACAGTTTGGACATTCGTTTAACCCTTTGATTGTCAATTTGTAGTGTGTACGACGTTTTGCTTTTTTAGCTTTTGATGTTCTTCTAGCTGGTACTGCCATTTTGCTACACCTCCTTGTAAAGTCTTGTATCTAAATTAGACACAATATATTCCAATCTTACTTGTTATCGTCGTCTTTTGATTTAGAATCAAAAAGTTCAGATAGTTTTGCAAGACGAGGATCAATTTTATTCTCGGCTTCTTCCATTTTTCTGCGCTGGTATTCTTCTTCGGAAACAACTTCCCAATCATTGCCTTTTGGAAGTTCTGTTGCTGCTTCCTCTTCTTTTGTCAATACCCGCATTGGAATCGCCAATAAGATGTTGTCTTCAATCGACTCTGCTAAATTCAATAATGGACCTTCAATTAGCAAAATCTCATCTGCAGACATTTGTTCATCTCTACTTTGGAATTGTTCTTCTGTCATGAATACTTCGTCTACAGAAAAATCCATGGGCAGTTCAACAGGTTCTAGTGAACGTGTTGAAGGAACTGTCAAAGTCGTCTGCACAGTGTAATGAACGATATAGCCTTTCTTATCAACTGAGACCAAACCTTCGACTTCCACTGGCGCAACATCAAGTATTAAATTGTCTCGCTTCATGAGAGCGGCTTTCAAGTCGAGCGTCTCATGAAAAGTTAACGGTGTCTCCTGGTATTTTCTCAATTCCAATAAAGACCATTTCATTTTTCATCACTCCTAAGCAACAAAAGCAATTATACAGGGCAAAAAGCATGTTGTCAATGAAATTTTCTTGACACCTTGCAGTTCATAAAAAAACAGAAAAATCTTTATTAGAAAGCCTCTGTTTGCTATCATCCTCAGAATCATTTACAATAATCATTATTCCATTAAAGGAGCGGATGATCTTCATGAACACGAAAGATATCGAATACTATGTCCAAATCGTCAAACAAAAAAATTTTACGAAAGTGGCTAATTATTTCCGTGTGAGCCAACCTACTATTACATATGCATTACAACGTCTTGAAAAAGAGTTTGACACCGTACTTATTACAAGAGATCGATCGCATCACGAATTAATCGTCACGCCTTCTGGAAAGCAGCTGTTTCTCCATGCACAAACCATTCTCCAAGAGATTTCTACTGCAAGAGCTGAAATCACTCAGTTGCAAAAGAAAAAGCTTCGTTTTGGCATGCCTCCTATTATCGGCAATGAATACTTTCCTAAACTGTCAAGTTACTTTATCAAGCATGAATTGATGAATCAAATTGAGATTACCGATGGAGGCTCTCGGGACTTATACGGGATGATCCGACAAGGGAGGATCGATTTAGCTGTATTAGGCTCAACACAGCCAATCGTGGATCAATATTTAGAAACAGAGTTACTTTTGGACAAACGTTTCATGATCGTCGTGCCACCTACACATCCTCTTTCCAAGCAGGATACTGTCTCTTTCAAAGATATAGCAGATGAACAGTTTGTACTATTGAACGAACATTATGTCCACCCCGCAGCATTCACTAAGCTTTCTAAACAAACACATACTCATCCAAAAGTTGTTTATCAAAGCAATGACTTGACGATTTTAAAGAGTATGGTCCGAGAAAATGTGGGTATCGGTTTTTTGGCAGAGATTGCTGTCCATCCTGAAGATCATTTAGTTTGCCTCCCTCTTTCAGATGAAGTTCAGCCTCGCTTCTTGATTTCATTGGCAAAACGAACACAGCAGATCGTCACGCCTCTTCAAGAACAAGTAGTCCAAGTTATCCATGAATTCGTTACAGCACAAAAAAACAGCTCTTCGTAAAAGAAGAGCTGTTTTTATTTTTTATTAAGCTAAATTAGATAGCTGTTGTTTCGCCACGGTAAACGATGCCGCGACGTGAATCAACGGTAATCAATTCACCTTCTGTAATTGTTGTTGTTGCGCCTTTAGCACCAACGATTACAGGAATATCTTGTGCAATTCCTACAACTGCAGCGTGAGAAGTCAATCCGCCTTCTTCAACGATAACAGCAGCTGCTTTTTCGATTGCAGGCATATATTCTTTGTCAGTTGATGGTACAACTAGAACCATTCCGTCTTTTGCTTTTTTTACAGCTTCTTCAGCAGATGAAGCAATAACTGCATTTGCAACGACAGATTTTTGTCCAACGCCTTGAGCTTCTAATAATTTAGAACCAATCATTTGAATTTTCATCACGTTAGTTGTTCCGCGTTCACCAACTGGTACACCAGCAGTGATCAAGATTAAATCGCCTTCTGATGCGAAACCTAATTCAACAGCTTTTTTAGCTGCTAGTTCAAACATTTCATCAGTTGTTGATGGTTTTTCAGCAACTGTTGGGTAAACGCCCCAGTTTAACATCAAACCACGTTTTGTGCGTTCGTCAAAAGTAACAGCCAAGATATCTGCATCTGGACGATATTTTGAAATCATTTTTGCAGTGTATCCTGATTCAGTTGCAGCAACGATTGTTTTCACGCCTAGATTTTTTGCAGCACGAGCTACAGATAAACCGATTGTTTCAGTTACATCTGTTTTATCGAATTCGTTCAATTGGAATGTACCTAATTCTGATAATGCATTTTCAGCTTCTTGGTCGATACGTGCCATTGTTGAAACAGCTTCAACTGGGTAGTCCCCGTTTGCAGATTCACCAGATAGCATTGTTGCATCTGTGCCATCAAATACAGCGTTAGCAACGTCAGAAGCTTCCGCACGTGTTGGACGTGGGTTTTCTTGCATTGATTCTAACATTTGTGTAGCAGTGATAACTGGGATACCAGCAGCATTACATTTTTTGATAATGCGTTTTTGAACCATTGGTACTAGTTCAGCTGGGATTTCAACACCCATATCTCCGCGGGCAATCATAACACCGTCAGAAACTTTGATGATTTCGTCAATGTTGTCGATACCTTCTTGAGATTCGATTTTAGGGAAGATTTGAACATGAGTCATGTCTTTTTCTTCTAAGATTTCGCGGATATCTAGAACGTCTTGTGCTTTACGTACAAAACTTGCAGCGATAAAGTCGATATCGTTGTCTAAACCAAAACGAATATCGTCAGCATCTTTTGGAGTAATACCTGGCAAACTAATAGAAACGCCTGGTGCATTTACCCCTTTACGTGATCCTAGCATACCTGCATTTTTAACTTCTACGACTAATTCACGGTTTGCTTCGTCTTTTTCAATGATTTGCATATCGATCAAACCATCATCAAATAAAATGTGTCCGCCAACGTGAACATCGTCAAATAATCCTGGGTAAGTAACCGCGATTTTTTCTTTTGAACCTACATGTTCAGGATCCATAGAGATGCGTGTTTGATCTCCTACTTCAAATTTGATGTATCCTGCACGACCAAAATCAGCTTCTGTTGTGCCTTGAACAGTTGTACGGATTTCAGCTCCTTTTGTATCTAAAAGAATACCGACATCTTTTCCTGTCTTTTTAACTGCTTCACGGACCATAGTCATACGTGATAATTGTTCTTCATGGTCACCATGAGAAAAGTTAAAGCGGAAGACATTTGCCCCAGATTCAATCAATTGAGAAATAATTTCTACTGAGTTACTTGCTGGTCCTAATGTACTAACGATTTTGGTTTTTTTCATTTAAAAAACTCTCCCATTCAATTTTGTTTATTTAAAGCTGTACACAGCTTAAATAGCTTGGTTTCTTTCACTCTTAAAATGAAAGTGAATTATTTAGATCATATAGTGATAAGTCTGGTTTATGTTTGTTGTTTTCAAGTGTATCAATGATGTCAGACGCAACGATTTCGTTGTCATGGATACCGACACATAATCCACCTTTTCCTTCTTGAAGCAATTCGACAGCGTAAGCACCGAATTTACTTGCCAACACGCGGTCGCGTGCGCTTGGTGCTCCACCACGGACAACGTGTCCCAAGATAGATACACGTGTATGATAGTCACCAAATTCTGAAAGTTTCTCAGCGAATTCATTTCCGCCCATTACACCTTCAGCCAAGATGATCAAGCAATGTTTCTTCCCGCGATCGCGGCCTTCTTGGATTTTTTTAGCAACTGAAGCCATATCAAAATCATGTTCTGGGATGATGATTTCATCCGCTCCGCCAGCCACACCTGACCATAAAGCGATGTCTCCTGCATTGCGTCCCATTACTTCGATAACGAATGTACGAACATGAGAAGTCGCTGTGTCACGAATACGGTCAATTGATTCTAGTACTGTATTGATTGCTGTATCAAAACCGATTGTGAAATCAGTCCCAGGAATATCATTATCGATTGTTCCAGGAATACCTACTGCTGGGAAACCGCGTTTTGTCAAAGCCATTGCGCCATGATAAGAGCCGTCTCCTCCGATAACCACTAGACCTTCGATTCCGAATTTTTTCAATTGTTCGATTCCTTTTAATTGACCTTCTTCAGTTGCAAATTCTGGATAACGTGCAGAATACAAGAATGTACCACCACGTTGGATCTTGTCACCTACATCTGCCACATCAAGACGACGAATATCTCCAGCAACTAAACCGGCAAAACCATAATTGATCCCGTATACTTCCAGTCCTTCGTAAATACCTTTACGAACAACGGCACGAACAGCTGCATTCATTCCAGGTGCGTCTCCGCCACTGGTCAAAATTCCGATGCGTTTCATAATAAACATTCACCTCATTAAAATACTTTATCCTAAGTATGACTTAGGTTTACAACCATTTTTGCGTTAACCACGACTAACATTCTAACATTATTTTTCTCACTTGTCTTGATTTACGGATAAAAAAATGAAAAAAAATGAAAGCAAGTAGTATTTTTTACCGTAAGTTATTTGAAAACCACATTATCTTCGCCAAGCAGATAAATAAGTTGCCCCTTTATACTCTTGCTGTCATCCACCCAATAAGCATCTGACAGAACTACTTTTCGTTGCGTTTTTTCGTGATACATAACTACTGGTATATATCCTGGGTGTTTCTGAAAAATCACTTGTAATTGTTTCATTATCTCGGGATCTTCCCGTTCTTCTGTAATACGCAAATAGCAAGTTTGTGAAGGATACTGGGCTTCTAACTGGTTAGGATCAGCAAAGCTTTCTCCAATTAGTTGCAGTTCCTGATTATATTTGCTGATTTCGCTCCGCCCTTGAACAAAGATCACTCGATCAACGGCAAACAAATTACGATATTTACGATAAAGAGTTGGAAAAACTGTGACAGAAATTTCTCCACTACTGTCGGTTCCTTCAACAAAGGCCATCAGTTCTCCTTTTTTTGTCCGAATTTCTCTAACTTCCTTGATCATCACTAATAAATTGACTGGTTGATTAGGGACGATATCTGTAATCAGCTGAACTTGTTTAGCTAAACGAAGACGATCAAACCCTTCTGCAGGATGACCTGACAAATAAATACCTAAGTACTCCTCTTCCAGCTTCAAGCGTTCTTCTAGTGTATAGTCAGCGACTTCTTCTTCTTTTAATGCCATGATTCCCAGCAAGTCAAGACTTCCACCACTGTAAACGATATTTTGGATTTTTCCTTCGAGATCAAGCATCAATTGTTTCCTGTTAGGAGATAATTCATCAAAAACGCCTACTGCTGTCAGTGATTGCAGTAACTCTAATTTCAGCCAACGCTTATCGATCCGTATGAGGAATTGATCCACTGACTGGAACGGGCCATTTTGTTTTCTTTCGTTTAATATATCTTCTACAAAATCACGCCGAATACCTTTTATCGCTGTCAGTCCGAATCTGATTTCTTCCTTATTGACCAACTCAAAACTGGAATTACTTTGATTAATGGACGGCGAGGAAAGTTTGAGTTTATTTTTACGTGCTTCTGCAATATATTCTTTCAATTTTGATGTGTTATGCCGAACAGAATTCATCAGGCTGGTAAAGAAAGCACCTGGATGATGGGCTTTTAGATACGCCATTTGGAATCCCACGAATGAATAAGCAAATGCATGTGACCGATTGAATCCATAGTTTGCAAATTTTTCGATATATTCATATACGGTCGCTGCTGTTTTTTCCGAATATCCCTGTTGTAATGCTCCTGATACAAAATGCGACTTTTCTTCATCTAATACGTCTTTTTTCTTTTTACTCACTGCCCGTCGCAGAATATCTGACTGCCCTAATGTAAATCCAGCCATAGTCGAGGCGATCTGCATGATTTGTTCCTGATAGACGATCACTCCATATGTGTTTTTCAAAATCGGGATCAGTGAATCATCTGGGTAGCGAATGGCTTCTTTTCCTTTCTTCCTGGCAATGAAGGTATCTATATTTTGCATAGGGCCTGGTCGATACAATGCATTGACTGCGGCAATATCTTCGATGTTTTCTGGATCTAATCTTCGTAAAACGTTCCGGATACCAGCAGATTCAAATTGAAATACTCCTGAGGTTTCGCCTCGTTGAAACAAGAGCAGCGTTTTTGCATCATTTAGCGGGATCTCTTTTAATCGGATCTCATACCCTTCTACTCGCTTAACAGCTTTCAAAGTAAAATCAATAATCGATAAGTTGCGTAGTCCTAAAAAGTCCATTTTCAAAAGACCGATTGCTTCTACCTCATTCATCGTATACTGGGTCAGAAAAGCTTCATCAGAACCGCGTTGGAGCGGAACTAGTTCAAGTAGATTCTTATCGCTGATAACTACACCTGCTGCGTGAGTCGAAACATGTCTTGGCAATCCTTCTAAAATCACTGCAGTTTTGAATAAAAGTTGGTTTTTTTCGCTTGCCTGAACTAATTCTACTAATTGATGCGAAGTTTTATAAGCTTGGGTCAATGTGATTTTCAATTGATTGGGTATTGCTTTTGACCAGCGGTTTGCTTCACTTTGCGATAAACCAAACACTCTAGCTGCATCTCTAAGAACCATTTTTGCTGCCATTGTGCCAAATGTTGCGATTTGTGCCATATGATATTGTCCATACTTTTCTCGAACATAATTCAATACTTCTTCACGTCGATTGTCAGGAATATCCAAATCGATATCTGGCATCGTAAAGCGTTCGGGGTTTAAAAAGCGTTCGAACAGCAAATCATATTCTAATGGATCCACATCTGTGATTTCTAACACATAGGCTACTAATGAACCCGCAGCAGAACCACGACCTGCACCGGTAACGATTTTGTTTCTATGAGCAAAAGCCATTACATCCCATACGATCAAGAAATAATCATCGAATCCCATTTGATGGATGACAGATAACTCGTAGTCCAAACGTTCTTGGTATTCCTTTGTATAATCAGTGATTCGGCGTTCCACTTGCGAATAGCATAACTCTCTTAAATATTCTCCAGCTTGTTTTCCATTAGGAACTGGATAATGCGGAAGTAATTTCTGATGGAACTGGAATTCAAATGAAATCGATTCAGCTAAACGCTGGGCGCCTATTACAGCTTGGGAAAGACCCGCTTTTTCGAATCGTTTGATCATTTCTTGTTCTGAAAGAAGATAGCCATTTGCTGTTAGTGGTAAAGATGCAGATAAATTTTCTAAAGGTATTTGGCTTCCCTCTTTGATATGTTTCATCACTTCAAGTGCAAAAAGTTCTTCTTGTTGTAAACTAGCGATGGGATGTAATGCACAAAGCGAATAATTTTCTTTTATCACATACTGATACCATTCAGGCAATTGATCAGGCGTGTTTTCTGTCAAGCCGATATAAAAATTTCTAGTAAAAACATTTTCAAGTAAAAACTGCCAATGACCGAAAAAGTTATCCTCTTTATTGAAAGCCTCAGAAACAGAATGATTTGCCGGAACAACAAACGCTAGATGGTCGGTTTCTGTCATTTCTGCAAGTTCCAATTTTTCTTGGATCATTTTTCGGCTGGAAAGTTTCATCAGCTGCTGATAACCTATTTCATCTTTTGCGTACGCAAGCAAGCCATAATTTTTTTCTTCATAAGTATAACTAAGATGTAATCCAATGATTGGCTGTACTCCTTCTTCTACACAAATACGATAGAATTCAGGTGCACCGTATAAGACATCTTTATCCGTTATGGCTAATGAAGTGTAGCCTTGTTTTTTTGCTTCTTGTACATATTCTCGAATACGTATCGTACTTTGTAAAAGAGAATAAGAAGTAATTGTATAAAGTTGTGGGAAAAACATCTTGCATTCCGCCTTTTTTTTCGTTAAAATTCACTAGCGTTAAAAGGTTTGATCCTTTTACTTTCATTAAGATAGCAGGCGCTGAAGTTGATTATTCCACTTCATTTGCTTGCTTGTAATCTGTAGGAATGAGTTCTTTCGCAAGAACTCAAATTTTATTGAGATTTGGTCTCGTTTCTTTACATTCAAAGAAAATCTGGTAAAATTAAGATAGAAAAGAGGTGTTCTTTATGCGATATATCGTTACATTATTCTGGGCTGTCGTTCTAGGTCAAGTAGTCGGTTATATTGGTGCTGCATTAACAAGCGGAACATATGATTTTACTTTGACAACAATCATTTCATTCATTGCGGGTGTCATTATCCTTTTGATTGGTGCAGTTGCGCCAAGAAAAGAAACCTCTGCCCATTCGTAAAAAAACAGCCAAGAGCTTGAGATTTCTCAAGCTCTTTTTTATTTTCTACTCCTCACCACCATTATAATCTGCTGCGAAGAACTTTACGAAAGTTGAATAAAGAAAGAAGAATATTTGACAGAACAAACAAACTTGTCACAATAAAAACAGCACTGTAATTATAAGCATGCGCGACTGTCGATCCTAGCATGGGACCTAAAACTTGTCCAAAGTTGCTAAACATCTGATTGTAGCTATAGATTCGGCTGACTCCTTCTTGAGGCGTAATCTTACTGATCAGTGTATTGACAGAAGGCATCAAAGCGCCAGTTGAAAAGCCTAAAATAAAGCGAAGTATACCTAATTGGAGCGGTGTAGTGACGAATGCCATAGGTAAATAACAGCAAAATGATAAAATGAGTCCTCCAATTAGAACTTTTTGATTCCCAATCTTATCCCCTAGTTTTCCTAGTTTCGGTGAAGAAAAGACAGCGGAAACACCAGCTATCGAAACAATCAAGCCGCTGACAAAAAGGATATTTTCTGTACTTCCGCTCAATTCACGAATATATAAGGTCAAAATAGGGCTGATCGTAGTGATTCCTATCTGTAAAATCAAGGTCGTAATGAAGAGACCGATCAAAATAGAGAGATGATCCATTTTTGAAAAAATTTCTTTGGTGCTTATCAGATCTTTTTTCTCGATCGGATGGAAATCTTCTTTGACTAAGAAAATGGTCAATACCGTTGTGATCATCAACAAAGCCCCTGTGATCAAGAATACATTTTCCATACCAAACCACTGAGCCAGTGCACCGCCCATTGAAGGTCCGATCAGATTTCCAGCAATCGCTCCGGTAGACAATGTTCCTAACGCCCATCCGCTCTTTTCTCTAGGTGCCTGTGAAGCAATCATCGCTGTGGCATTTGGAATATATCCAGACAAAATCCCATTCCAAAACCGCATGATCAAAAGCCAATACGCGTTCGGTACAAAAGCCAAAGATCCCATTGTTAATGTCATCCCTGCTGCTGCACGGATCATCATGAGTTTTCGGCCTTTTCGATCAGCTAGATTTCCCCAGATTGGTGCAACCACGGCAGATGCAAAAGCAGTCACAGAGATTGCTAGTCCCGAAAACAATTCGATTTGATCTTTTGGTGTTCCTAGTTGCTCAACATAAACTGGTATGAATGGCATAACTAAACTAATACTTGCACCAGTGAAAAAACAGCCAATCCACGCAATCACTAAATTTTTTCTCCAATTAATCTCCATCTATCATCCCTCTTTCGTCTCTTTTATCATACCTATTTTCGAATAAACAAGCAACGATCTCGCCAGTAAAAAGAGAAAAATCCCGCAAAGGTCATTTTATATGTAACGTTCTTTTTATGTAAAACAAAAAGAGATCAGAACAAATACTGTTCCAATCCCTTCTCTTTAGTTAAATTGTTGCTAGAATGATGAAGTTGATAATGAATAAAATATCAACGATCCACAAAGCAACAGAAACTTGATTGTATTTTCCTTTGATTACTTTCACAATTGTATAGAAAATAAATCCTGCTGCAATCCCATAGGAAATGCTATAGCACAATCCCATAAAGATCGATGCAAAGAAGGCCGGTAAAGCTTCTTCCATATCTAGCCATTTGATGTCTGCAAAAGAAGCCATCATCATTACTCCAACTAAAATCAATGCTGGCGCAGTTGCTTGATTTGGTACAATGGCGATCAGTGGAGAGAATAAACTACTTAATGCGAATAGCACTGCCACTACTACTGAAGTCAAACCAGTACGTCCACCGGCCCCGATCCCAGCTGCAGATTCGACATAAGTTGTTGTATTCGATGTACCAAAGATAGCCCCCACAGAAGTAGCGATCGCATCGGCAAATAGTGCTTTATCCATTTTTGTTTTGAACCCACGACCATCTTCCAACGCGATCTCGTCTTCTTTTGAGAAAATACCTGTGCGGCGTCCTGTACCGATAAATGTTCCGATCGTATCGAAAGTATCAGATAAACTGAATGCGATGATCGTCATCAATACTTGAGGAATCTTGGAAGAATCACTGAATAAAGATTGCATGCCTTCAGAACCAAATGCTGCACCGAAAGTTGTTCCTAATTCTTTAAATGAATTACCTAACGAATTCGTTTGCCAATCAATGGAACTTAAATCAACAACACCCATAAAAATACCAAGGACTGTGGTCGCTACGATACCGATAAGAATAGCCCCACGGACATTTTTTACAACTAAAATGGCTGTCAGTACCAAACCAATCACAGCCAATAAGATAGGAGCGTTGTCAAAGTTGGCTAACGCAGGGACGATTCCACCATTTATCGTAACATTTGTCGCTTTTCCGCCTTCAACGACAGAGCTCGAAATAGCTGACTGGTCTGCTGAAAAAGATAAGAATCCTGCATTTTTGATTCCGACATACGCAACGAAAATACCGATCCCGCCACCAATCGCATGTTGAAGACTTTCGGGAATCGCCCGAATAATCATTTTTCGAATATTTGTGACAGTAATAAAAATATTGATTAATCCGCAAATAAACACCATTGCCAAGGCTTGTTGCCAAGAATAACCAAGCCCAAAAACGACCGTAAAAGTGAAAAATGCGTTCAATCCCATACCAGGTGCCTGAGCATATGGTACATTTGCGAACAATCCCATTACCAGCGTACCAATAATCGATGCAATGATTGTCGCTAGAAATACTGCTTGGAAGGGCATACCTGATGCTGACAAAATCGTCGGATTTACGAATAAGATATAACTCATGGCAAAGAATGTCGTTACTCCCGCCATTATTTCAGTTGATACATTTGTATTGTTTTTCTTTAAACCGAAAAACTTTTCCATAAAAAGTTCCACTCCCTGAATTTTTTTCTGATGGAAAACTATAATAATAAAAAATAAGTAAAATAGGGCAAATCCATCGAACAATTTCAAATTATATAGACGTTTCATTCGCTTTTCAACGTTTTTTTAACAAAAAAAGCGAAAATAATACTTAACGTTCGTGTTTAGCTTATGTTTAGCTATTTATATAGCCATAACTGTAGTTTTTGTTAGGAATAGCTGATTGCTCTTGTTAATTACCTAAAATATGCTAGACTAAAACAAATGCTAGTTGAGGAAGGAAGGACCCTTATTGAATAAAAAATTAATTGCCATCGATCTGGACGGAACTACCCTCAATCAAGATTCGATGATTACATCTAAAACAAAAGAGACTCTGAAAAAAGCAATCAATGCCGGTCATCATGTCAGTATTGCTACAGGACGCCCATTCCGAATGAGCCATCAGTTTTACCAACAATTAGAATTAACAACACCGATGGTTAATTTTAACGGCGCATTAGTACACATCCCTAATCAGCACTGGGATGGTGAAAGAGAAACGTTGATCAATCGTGAAATCGCTTTTGAAATCTTATCGCAAAAAAAGCAGCTAAATTTAGATTTTATCGCTGCTGAAAATCGTGATACTTTTTTTATTGACAGTTTTGATTTCTTTGATGAAAAAATTTTTGCTTCTTCTCGTCCAGGAGAGAAGAATTTGCTTTCTCCTAAAAATTTGACGACAAATCCTACATCTTTGCTTGTCCGAACAGACAAACGTTTTGCAGGAGCTGTATCTGCTGAATTAACACGTCAATTTGGCAGTTATGTCGATGTTCGGACATGGGGTGGACCTACTGCCATCTTAGAGATTGTTTCAAAAGGAATCCAAAAAGCAAAAGGCGTGCAAGAGATTGCTAACTACCTGTCTATCGATCAAAAAGACGTCATTGCCTTTGGTGACGAGCATAATGATTTGGAATTGTTGGATTATGCAGGTTGGGGAGTAGCTATGGCTAACGGTACTGATCAACTCAAAGGCATTGCAAATGATGTCACTCCTTTGAGCAATCAAGAAGACGGTTTAGCTGTTTATCTGGAAAAACTACTTAAACTATAATAGAGAATTAGATTCCACAAAAAAGAGGTTGTGACAATTTTTGTCACAACCTTTTTTGCCGAGTAAACGGTGTTCAAAAGCCAGTTTCTCGGTATGAAGTCAAATTTAAGCAAAAATGTGAGAAGCTATTTTCACAAAATTTTTCTTCATACTCGAAACTAAGCGGCTTTTTCACGACCTCTTTTTTATTTTGCCATGAACATATCATAATACGCGTCCATTATTTCTTTAGCAATCGTCAAGTTCATGTGGTCTTGTTCGTCTAATAAGTTCGGCAAGACAACACTGATGGCAATTTCCGGATTGTCTGTTGGTCCGTATGCCACGATATTACTATTGACTGTCGTAATATCTGGATGACCTTCCGCAACCGTTTCTGCAGTCCCTGTTTTTGCGGAAAGGTCCATTTTCGCACTGGCTAATGGTTTGGCTGTTGTGTAAGGATCGGTACCATGGACAACTTGGTGGAATCCTTCACGGAGGATCGCCATATTTTCTGCAGAAATATTGACCGTATTTTCTACTGTTGTGCCAATTTCTTTCTTCACTTCACCCAAGTTTCCATTTTCGTCATTGCCATAGATCGCTTTGACTAGGTGCGGCTGTACTCGTTTCCCGCCATTAGCGACTGTTGAAGCATATTGAGCTAATTGGATTGGTGTATATGTGTCAAACTGTCCAAATGCCAAATCGGTAAAGTTACCTGGAGTATACCATTCTTTGCCATTATCCGCATTGAACTTCTTCATATAATCAACAGAACGTGAGATCCCAGGAGATTCATTCGGCAAATCGATCCCAGTCGTTGTACCAAGACCAAACTCTTTGAAAGAGTCTCTCAATTGCTGGTAAGCTTTAGCTTCTTCATCTAAACTAGGTAGTCCCATTCCAGGTGTATAGTCTAGTCCTAACATCTTTAACGCCACTTTGATCATATACGTATTAGAAGACAATTCCAATGCTTTGACTGCATCAAGAGCAACTTGTCCGCTTCGATTAAAGACAGAGCTTTTTTCTGAAGCACCTTGCAGACGAATCGGCTCATCAATCAAAACTTGATTTCCGCTGATCGCGTTACTTGCCCAGCCTGCTGTCAAAGTACCAGCCTTGACTACAGACCCTGGAGCAAAGGCGCTAGTAATCGTGCCTAAAGCATTCTCGGTGATTTCTTTGGAACCTTGTTCATGACTGAAACCAGTCATTGCTAGCACTTCTCCTGTCTGAGGATTCATAGCCACTGCATAAGCACCAGGCGAATACTGTGCTTTGCCGTTGTTGATCAATGTTTGATAATTCCTTTTCAAAATTTCTTCTACTTTTGATTGGAATTCTGCATTCATAGATAACATTAAATTAGAACCTTTTTCCCCAGAGAAGATTTCTTTTTGATTCGAAACATTTCCTTCATTATCAAGGGAAACTTCATATTGGGTTTTGGTTCCTTGCAGGACATCTTCATATTGTTTTTCCAAATAACTTTGTCCTACACGGTCATTCCGAGAATAACCTTTTGCTAGGTATTTCTCTGCTTCATCTGCTGGAAGTCCTTGCTTTTCAGTCGTCACACTGCCAAGAATACTTTTCAGTGAACTTGCTGCATTATATTCTCGTGTCCAGTCTGTGCCAGTCGAAACTCCTGGAAGTTCAGAAGCGCGTTCTGCCACAACAGCTAACTCTTGATCAGTAACACCAGAGTTTTTGATATAGACAGTGTTTAATTCATATGCACTATTCATCCGTTTAAAGATGGTAGCAATTTTTAATTGCTCCTCGTTTAAATTAATCTCATCAGCTGTGACTTTATTGACCATCGCACTATATTGTTCGCTGTTCCCTAATTGCTTTTCTTTTGCCGAAAGTCTTTTTGTGGCTTCTTTCAAATGTTTGGGATCAGCCAGCCAAAAATCTTTTTTATCTCTATCTGTCAGATTTTCATCTACCGGAACATCGATCAGCGAGTTCAGCTTCGTTGCGATTTCAAGCAAATCTTTAGCCGTAACTTGTGTTCCTCTCGTATATGTGATGGCCTGATTCGCTTTATTCGTAACTAAAGCTTTTCCTGTGGAGTCGTAGATCATTCCGCGAGGAGTACTTTCTTGGACCGTAATCGTAGAAGTAGACTTCACTCGCGCCTCCATCTCTTCGCCGTTCACGATCTGCAAATAACCCAATCTAGCAATCAACGCAACAAATAACGTAAATATAATGAAAAAAAGAAAATTTAAGCGAAAAGGAACATGGGACCGGCGAAACGTTTTGTTCTTAGGTTCTTGTGCACCTTTTCTTATTTTTTCTAACCAAGAAGTATTTAATATTTTTTTCATAAAATCTTTCATCATTTCCTATCCTTCCGCCTATTTACATTCATGCTTCATTGTACCCAAAAACTTCTTAATAAAAAAGAAAAAATGGGCGGAGCAAGAAATTCTTTACCTAATTTCAAGATAAAATCAACTTTTTGTTTCACAGCAATCACTTAAAGTTACATATCCAACTATTTTTTTCATTAAAAAATAAACTTATTTTTGAAAATTATGTTTTCTTAAGTCGTGAAACACTTTGATGGATCATTTATTTGTGGAAAACTACGTTTTGTTATTCTAAAAAACTTATATAAAAAATAGTAAGGTTTTTATTTCGAATCCATAAAATATTCTTGGATTGCTTCTCGTGTTTTTTTCACTTTTTCGCTAAGCTTTTCGTTTTTAGCCATATAGAAATAAAAAATGATATCGATCGTAGCAAATTGGGCCAAAAGTGAATTAGTTGCCGCACTTCGATTCGTGATTTCTTTTGGTCTAGATGTTTGTACGAGTACATCGGCTATCTTGCTAAGCGGGTTATTTCCAAATTGCGTCAACGCAATGATTTCGATATTCATGCTTTTCGCCAGCTCGGCTAATGCGACTACATCTGCACTTCTACCTGAGTTTGAAACAAGCCAAAGCACTTTCTTTTTCTCATTGCTGACAAGTTGCGGGAGAAAGACGTGGATATCTTTTTCAAAAATGATTGGCTTACCGACACGAGACCATTTTTGCAGAATATCTTTTACTACTAAAGAAGAGGCGCCAACCCCATATAAAAAAACAGTCTCTGCCGATTCCAAACACTCTACGACTTTTTGGATCGTTTCTTCTTCTAGAATATCTACTGTTTCTTTTATCGCTACTTGTGCATTGTTACCAAGTTTGTTTTTGATAGAGTAAAAGGACTCATTTGCTTCTATATCACTAAAACCTTCATCGATTCCAGTCTGTAGTTCTGTTGAAATCGTGATTTTGAAGTCCGTCAGACTTTGAAAACCGATTTTTTTGGAAAAACGTACAACTGTCGGCGCACTCAACCCGGAAGCTTCTGCTAATTCATTAGCTGTCATTGTAGGGACCTTCTCAATATTACCGATAATGTAGTTGGCCAACTTTTTTTCTGCTGAAGAATAATCTTCCATCATACTTTCAATACGACTAATTACGCTCATAAGTTCCTCCACCCTTTTAATGATAGTCTATGTAAGTATACCATATCAGACCCTTATTCACGGTCGTATACTGGATAAAAAAACAAAAAAACAATCCGCCCAACAGAATATCTTATCCTATCAATCCCACAGATTCTATTGAGCATCTGTGTCTTTGAGGAATACCTGTTATCTATTGTTCGGATTGTTTTCTATCTACTACTTTTTTACAGGAAATTTACCTATTAGTTTTCTCTGCTGTAATTTTTGACTTCTGCTTCCATAGCATCAATAAAGATATTCAAATCTTCTACAGCTGTTTCTTTACTTCCATAACGACGTACGTTCACTGTTGCATCTTCCAATTCCTTGTCTCCAACAACCAATTGGTAAGGGATCTTTTGTGTTTGAGAGGCACGTATCTTATAGCCCATTTTTTCATTACGATCATCAACTTCTACACGCAACCCCTTCATTTGCAAACGTTCTTTGATTTCATAAGCATAATCGCCATGTGCATCAACAGAAACAGGGATGATTGTTGCTTGTATAGGTGCCAACCATGTTGGAAAAGCGCCTTTGTATACTTCTGTTAAATAAGCAACAAAACGTTCCATTGTAGAAACGATTCCGCGGTGGATAACTACTGGACGATGCGTATTTTCCCCGTCTTCTCCAACATATGTCAAATCAAAGCGCTCTGGCAATAAGAAGTCTAATTGTATAGTTGATAATGTTTCTTCTGTACCAAGAGCTGTTTTGACTTGAACATCTAGTTTTGGTCCGTAAAAGGCTGCCTCGCCTTCTGCTTCAAAGTAATCTAGTTCTAATTCATCCATAGCTGCTTTCAGCATTGCTTGGGCTTTTTCCCACATTGCGTCATCATCAAAATATTTATCTGTATTGTTTGGATCGCGATAGCTCAAGCGGAAACGATAATCTGTAATATTGAAGTCAGCATATACTGCCACCATCAATTCAAGCGTACGTTTAAATTCATCTTTGATTTGATCAGGACGAACAAATGTATGACCATCATTCAACGTCATTTCTCGTACACGTTGTAAACCTGACAAAGCACCTGATTTTTCATAGCGATGCATCATTCCTAATTCAGCGATACGAATTGGTAATTCACGATAAGAATGGATCGTGTTTTTGTAGACCATCATGTGATGAGGGCAGTTCATTGGACGAAGAACAAGCATTTCGCCATCTCCCATATCCATTGGCGGGAACATGTCTTCTTGATAATGATCCCAATGTCCAGATGTTTTGTACAACTCAACATCTCCCATTATTGGTGTATATACATGTTGGTAACCTAGACTAACTTCTTTGTCTACGATATAACGTTCGATCGTGCGTCGGATTGTTGCCCCTTTTGGAAGCCAGAATGGCAAACCAGAACCTACTTCTGGGGAAACCATGAATAAGTCAAGTTCTTTTCCTAGTTTACGATGGTCTCTTTCTTTTGCTTCTTCACGGAGACGGATATATTCTTTCAAAGCTTTCTTGTCAAAAAAGGCTGTCCCGTATACACGTTGCATCATTTGATTGTTTGAGTTTCCACGCCAATAAGCACCTGCCACTGATAATAATTTAAATACTTGTATACGGCCAGTGGATGGAACATGTGGTCCACGACACAAATCGATGAATTCGCCTTGTTGATAAGCAGTAATCACTTCTTCTTCTGGCAATTCACTAATCAGTTCTACTTTGTACGGATCACTTGCAAAAATTTCTAATGCTTCCTGTTTTGAAAGAACACGGCGTTCGATCGGCAGATTTTCTTTGACGATTTTCATCATTTCTGCTTCGATTGCCGGCAAATCTTCTGCAGTTACTTGGTTTTGTCCATTATCTGTATCGTAGTAAAACCCTGAATCGATAGCTGGTCCAACGCCAAAGTGGATATTTGGATAGAGGCGACGCATGGCTTGGGCCATCAAATGAGCTGCTGAATGACGGACTAAGCCAAGTGCATCTTCATGGTCTGGTGTGATGATCTCAATACTTGCATCTTCCTCGATTGGACGAGTCAAATCAACGAGTTTTCCGTTCACTTTACCAGCTAAAGCTTTTTTTGCTAAGCTTTTTGAAATGCTTTCAGCAATTGCCAATGTTGTTGTTCCAGACTCAAATTCTTTGACTGCACCATCTGGAAAAGTAATTTTTATCATAATAGTTTCCTCCTTGAAATGTTTTGATTGATCAGATCATCAAGCTGAAAAACAAAAAAATCCTAGCATCTCTTGAAAAGAGATACTAGGACGAAAAGTTCGTGGTTCCACCTAATGTTCAAACGCAAATGCGTTCCTCAAGCGTTGTAACGGTCCGACCGCCCTTGCTTCAACAAGGGTTTCGAAAGTGGTCATCCTTTGGTTTTCTCCTGGAAAAGTTTCAGCCTAGCTTTTCCTCTCTTATCGAAGACTCTCAAATTCAGTTGGCTTTCTCATCAATCAATTATGTGTTTATTTAACCACTAATAAATAGAAAAATCAAGTGGGAAACTAAACTTATTTTTTCCATTCCCCATTTACACCGTATGTTCCTTTTTTCATCTCATTGATGATGACATGGATGTGTTCTTTTGGTGCCTGCGTGTTTTTATGAACAGCTTCCGTGATATCTTTCATCATATTTTCTAATTGTTCCGGACTGCGACCTTCTACTAATTCGACATGTACGAATGGCATAATGCTCTCTCCTCTTTCTGATCGTTCTTTTTTCAACTCGATTCTATCATACTATGTTTGTCTTGGGTACTGAATCAGGAAAAATGGCTGGATCTTTTTTTGCTCTCAAGGCACTCAAAATAGAGACCGTATCCACGACTTCTTGCAAAACAGCTCCGAATAATGCGGGGATTAGTCCCGTACTTGCAATTAACATCAAAAAAATACAAATAAAGATGCCAATCAGTACAGACTGTTTCGCTATTCTCATCGTATCTCTTGAAATCACTACTGCTTTTGCTACACGCAAGAGATCATCTTTCAAGATGACCGCATCTGCACTTTCACTAGCAGCTGTAGAACCATGTGCCCCCATTGCAATACCGATATCTGCAGCAGCAAGTGCTGGAGCGTCATTCACGCCGTCTCCTACCATCGCAACAGGTCTTTGATCTTTAGGGATACTTTCTAAAATGGTCAGTTTATCTTGAGGCAAGCTACGGGCATGTACAGAATCTAATTGGACTTTTTCTGCAATCGTTTGAGCAATGGCAGATCCATCCCCGGTGATCATCATCAAATTTTTCACATCAAGTTTTCTTAGCTCCTTGATTGTCTTTGCTGCTTCTGGGCGAATCTGATCCGAAAATAGGATCGTTCCTGCAAAAGATCGATCAATTGTTACATAGATTGCTGTATTGGACGTTTCTATTTCTTCAGCTGAAACAAAAGAGGCACGTCCAATCTTTACTTCATGATTATTGACTACTGCTTGGATTCCTTGACCGGTCACTTCTTTCAGTTGACTAA
The DNA here is from genome assembly GCF_029023785.1 of Enterococcus faecium. Classification (NCBI taxonomy): domain Bacteria; kingdom Bacillati; phylum Bacillota; class Bacilli; order Lactobacillales; family Enterococcaceae; genus Enterococcus; species Enterococcus faecium. Next base: position 1,725,256 of record NZ_CP118955.1, read on the forward strand.
CAGGATACAGTTGGCTGTTTTTCACGTTGTTCACTAACGAACGAGCTAAGATATGGCTAGATTCCTGTTCTGCACTAGCTGCATACAGAAGTAGCTCTTCTTTTTTTATTCCATTGACTGGCTGAATCGCCTCTACTTCCAATATCCCTTTGGTAAGCGTTCCTGTTTTATCAAAAGCAATCGTTTTTGTACGTGCGAGCTTTTCAATCGTTGTTCCAGTTTTTACAACGATCCCGTTTTTACTTGAACGGCTCATTCCTGCAACTAAAGCAATGGGCGCAGCTAGAATCAGTGGACAAGGTGATGCCACTACCAGTACCTCAGCAAATCGTAAAGGGTCTTTTGAGAACCACCAAGAAATACCACCGATCAAATAAGCAATCAACGTGAAAGGGACTGCATAACGATCAGCTAAACGGACAAATCGGGCAGGCTTTTCTTTTGATTCTTCGACTAGTTTAATAATCATTTGATACTGGCTGTCTGCGGCACGTTTTTCAGCGATCATTTGGATCGATCCGTCTCCATTTAAAGACCCTGACATAATCTGATCTCCAGGTTTCTTGGTTTCCGGGCGGGACTCACCTGTCAAAGAAGATTCATCGACCGAAGATTCTCCTTTGGTCACTCGACCATCTGCGGGTACAAGTTCGCCAGGCTTGACTAGTAACTGGTCATCAATATTTATTTCATCGATTACTATATCCTGCAATTTTCCTTCTTTGAATCGATGGGCAATTCTTGGGGTGTTATCTAACAAAGACTGCAGTTCTTTACCCGCTCGTTTATTAGCGTAATCCTCTAGACTATCTCCGCCCGTAAGCATGATCAATATCATCAAACTAGCCCAGTATTCTTTGACGGCTAATGTTGCAAGGATTGCGGTAATCGCTAATACATCTACGCCATATCTTCCTGAACGTAACGTCTTGATCATTTCCAAAAACATCAAGAAGGCGAGAATCCCTCCAGTAAATGCGACAATCGCAAATGCAAGGGCCGGCTGGTGAAAAACAAATTCACTTAATAAAGCTATCCCACCAATAAGCAAAGTAAGTAAAAATTTTTTGAAATGTGTCATTGTTTTTTCTCCTCTTTTATGTGACTTAGAGAGGTTAGTAATAAATTTCCAGCTGCCTCTTTCATCTTAAGCATAGTCCTTGACTAGCACTTTTTAAAACAATAGGCCTTAATTGAAAACAACTATCACTATCAGCGTTTCCAAAATTCATCAGTTCTACAAACAAAAATATTCAGCAAGGATTACTTTTTCGATTCATCAGTTAAAAAGTACCTTTTTTCGAAAAACTATGCTATACTTTTAATTCGTTATTTACGGCGGAAGGAGCAAACATGCGATGAATGAGAAACAACTAGAACAAACGCACGTGGATGAAACGATCGAACTAATCCAGATCGAACAAAATATGCTGGATACAAAACAACAAGAATTGACTCAGGAAATGAATCATTCGACAAAAGACACAGCTAATCACAAGATTCGAGCTGGTTCCAATGAAGCTTTTTATGAATCTGCTGTTGAATATCGCCAACATGAGCAGGAATTGCTTTTGAAATACCATACTCTTGAAGCACAGCAAAAACGCCTGCAAACGTTGTCTGTCATGAAAGATAGTCCTTATTTTGCCCGTATCGACTTTAAAGAAGACCGTGAAACAGAAACATTATATCTAGGTATCGCTTCTTTAAGAGATCTGGCAGAAGAAACAATCGTTATTGACTGGCGCGCACCAATTGCCAATCTTTATTATGAAGGTGAGATTGGTCCCGCATTTTATGAAACTGAAACAGATAGAATAGATGTCGATCTGCAGTTGAAACGACAATTTAAAATCCAAGAAGGACGTATTTTATCTATGGTAGATACGTCGGAAGTAATCAATGATGACTTTTTGCTAGAGATATTGGATGAATCATCAAGCAACCATATGAAAAACATCGTCTCTACGATACAAAAAGCACAAAATGCAATCATTCGGGACACAACAAGTAAAGTAATGCTGATTGAAGGAATCGCCGGAAGTGGAAAGACATCCGCTTTGCTTCAACGTATTGCTTTTCTGTTGTATCATAATCGCAAGTGGCTCGAGGCTGAAAACGTTCTTCTATTTTCACCCAACCATTTGTTTTCTGATTACATCTCGACTGTATTGCCTTCATTAGGTGAAAGCGGCGTGCCTACACAGACATTCAAAAATTATTTGGTGCAGCTGCTGCCAGAGTTTTCTTTACTAGATGAACAGCAACAAGAAAGTGGTTTTTTGCTAGGGGAAAAAGATCCGATACAAGTGATGAAAAGCGGATTGACCTTAGTCGATCAGATTGATCGCTATATCCAAGGCATCACAAACTACGGTCCCTTGTTCCGTGATATGAAAATAAATGGCCGTACGATCCTATCAAAGGAATCGATTCGCCAATGGTATAAAGAAACAAATGAACAATTACCTTTACATCATAGACTCTCTCTATTACAAACGAAGCTCCTGAAAAAATTAGGCGGTCTGCAAAAAGACGAAACACGTCAGCAATGGGTCAAAGATCTGGCGGAAGAACAGCTCCAAGAACTATACGCAACAGATCCAAATCTTGAATATACAGAACAAAAGGAGCGTTCATTACGTAAAAAACTGGCCAACCAAATCGTACGTAAAAGATTCCGTCGAATCCATCGAGGGATCATGAATTATCAATTTGTCAATATAACGAAACAATATCTCCACTTTCTACAAACTGTGCCACTTTCTCTTCTAACACGACATAAAATCAGCGAGACCAGATGGCAGGAACATTTGACAACTGTTCGTACACACTTGCGTCAAAGAGAATTGCGTCAAGAGGATGCTGTACTATTCTTTTTACTGATGCGCCGAACATATCCAGTGACGGTTACACACAAAGCTCGCTATATCTTTATTGATGAAATGCAGGATTTCGCACCATCACAAGTGGCATTGCTGCAAGCCTTGTTCCCAAAAGCAAATTTGACTTTCTGTGGAGATCTAAATCAAAATGTCTTTGGAAATGAAACGATCGTTGGATCATTGGAAGACCTTTTCGTGGACCGTGAAGTCACTCGTTTCCAATTAACGACAAGCTATCGCTCCACAAAAGAAATCACTGATTTTGCTAATCATTTTATTGTGAAAGAACATCAAGTAGAAACAACAGCAAGAAAAGGAGACCTTCCTTTGCTCATCCAAGGAACAACAGATGATATCAAATTGAATTGGTTAGCAGATACCATTCGAACGACTCAGGGAAAAGTCCGGTATTGGCGTACAGCAATCATAGCTAAAACACAAGAAGAATGCGAAGCTCTTTATGCTCAACTGCCAGACGAGTTGAAACAACAAGTCCAGCTGATTTTAAATGAGAGTGACTTTATGAAACGTTCCATTATTTTACTTCCAGCCTTTTTAGCAAAAGGTCTGGAGTTTGACCGAGTTTTCTTGTGGGATGTAGATGCAGAACATTTTTCTTCTCAGCAAGACAAATTGATCCTTTACACCATGTGTACACGTGCGATGCATGAATTGACCCTTTTTACCTCCAATAATGAAAGTCCTTTGTTAAACAATATGGATATTTCATCTTATGAGAAAAAAGTACTGTAAGTAAAAAGACAACTGCTATCATTAATGTTAGCAGTTGTCTTTTTATTTACAATAATAATTGCAGAAAAAGTAATTTAATCATTTAAGGTCATTTATTCTATATATAAATCCAAATCTGTTTCAGGATATTTTAATTTAACAAGCGAAATAATCATTTTCAGTTCTTCCATGTTTTCTGGATATTCTGGGTCAAATACCTTGCTATGACGGCCAATCCCGCCATTGTCGATCAATCGGTAAATTCGATTCCATTCAATGAACTGGTCAATTGATTGGAAATTGCTGATTGGATAGCCGCCACAATCCAAAATCTCTGATACACGAAATGCTAGGTATGCACTATCGATCACATTATTTTTTTTCGTGTCTATCTTCTCATTTCTTTCGATAAGAATTTTTTCAGGACGATGTTTCAAGCTCCACTCTAATAGTAGAAAGAAAGCCTCCATCCGATACTCTTCTTCAAATAACCGAAAGGCTGAATCAGAACGACGAAAAAGCAGCGGAATCAAATATTTTTGTCTATAAATCAGCATTGGTGCGCGGTCCACCATACACTCTAAATAACGGTTCAGATACCCTGTACCGACATAGTTTCCTAATCGATAGCCTTCAACGCCGAATCTTGCGTATTTTTGCGCTAATTTTGAACAATCAGTTACGTTCACAGCTAACTCTTCTACTTTGCGGTAACCGCTTAAGATACGTTCAAAAGGTTCTAAAGTGATTTTTGCTTCCATATTCTTCCCCGTCCATCTTCCACATACTTCATATCATTTCACATGATACTTATGCTCTCATCATACCACAGGTTGAATTAGAAAAGAAAATAAATCACACAAAAAAGCAAGACAATCTGTTAGTGAGATTGTCTTGCTTTTCGAAAAAGACTGAATACTTTTCGTTAAAACTGGTTGCTTAGTCTTCTAATGCCACATTATGGAACACATGCTGTACATCTTCTAGATCTTCCAGTGCATCAATCATTTTTTCAAATGTTTCTTGATCTTCTGGAGATAGTGTTACCTCGTTTTGAGGGATCATTTGGATCTCAGCGATTGAAAAATCAGTGATTCCTTTTTCTTTTAATGCTTCTTGTATACTATGGAAATCCGCTACTTCACCGTAAACGATGATTTGTCCTTCTTCTTCCATTACATCGCGAACATCGATGTCTTTTTCCATTAGATATTCAAGGATCTCATCAGCGTCTTCTCCTGCAAAAGCAAAGATTGCTGTATTGTCAAACATGTAAGAAACCGCTCCGGAAACACCCATGTTCCCGCCATTTTTCCCAAATGCTGCCCGTACGTCTGCTGCTGTTCGATTCACATTGTTCGTCAATGTATCAACAATCACCATTGAGCCGCTTGGTCCAAATCCTTCATAGCGCAATTCAGAGTATGTTTCATCTCCTGCACCTTTTGCTTTTTCGATTGCTCGGTCAATAATATGTTTTGGTACATTATAAGTTTTAGCGCGATCAATGACGAAACGTAGTTTTTGGTTTGCATGCGGATCAGGATCACCTGATTTTGCTGCCGCGTAGATTTCAATCCCAAATTTTGCATAAATCCGGCTATTATTAGCATCTTTAGCAGTTTTCTTTGCTACGATATTTGCCCATTTACGTCCCATATTTTCACTTCGCTTTCTGATTTGATAGTTTCATAACGCAAAAACGTCCTGTTCCATTATACTTGTGAATCACGATTCTGTGAAGCTTTTTTTCTTTCTTCCTTCATTCTTCTCATTTTTAGTCAATTATCTATACTCGGATTGGGATTTGCCCGAAATTCTGTTCCGGAATATTGCCTCCCAATTGATAGATTTGATCACTTCTAACTAACAGTTCCGCTTCTTGTGCCTCTTTTTTTCCGATTCGGGAATAAATAGAAATCTCTTTTTTTTCTTTTAAGAATCTTCTTCCAGCATCGGTAAATCCAAGTAGTCGAAGATAATTTTTATTTTGTTGGACAGGAATCTCTTGCTTTTTGATATTCAGCAAGACATAACAAGATAATCGTTGGATCCGTGTCCATGTATATCTTTTTGTTTTTACCTTTGACACAAAATCCTCAAAACTATCAGCAGTTGCAGCTGCTGTTTTCATGCGCGATTCTATTCCTTCGGTCATCTGATAGATATCTGTCAGTTCCAGCAAAGTAGAAGATAACAACCGATAACGCAAATACGGCCAATAAGATTCCCAAGTCTGCAGCGAACAAATTGAAAGATCTTCTTCTGTCTGAAGCGGCACAAGTCCAGCTATTCTTTTTCCTTCTTCTAACGCATGGCGAATGGCTGTTGCACTGGCTATCCTCTGATCTGTGATGATTTTTTCATGATAGCCTGCACTTTTACGTCGGATCGGATGTAATTCCATAGGGTGGACATACTTGGCATTTTCCTTTGCATAACTTAATCCCAAGATATGATTTGGCGAAGAAAAATCAAGCGTAATATCGGGATACAGACTGCGAAAAACCTCAGTCATTTTTTGCGGATAACTATACGTTTGATCAGACAGTTCTTGAAATGCCTCTTCTATCCTATCTTGATTCTCTTGGACAAAGCGTCCGAAACTGCTGTAATCAAACGAAGTCTCTTCTTCTGTTCCAAAACACAAACTGTAACAGTCCAGTGTTTGCAAGATTTTTACTGCACCTTTAGCAAAATAATCAGCTGACTGAACCGCCCATTCGACGGGAAGCTCCACTACTAAATCCACACCATTTTGTAAAGCTTCATTCGCGCGATGCCATTTATCGATGATAGCCGGTTCGCCTCGTTGCAAAAAATTCCCGCTCATTACAGCAATGACGACCTCTGCTCCTGTTGTTTTTCGTGCCATTTCCACATGATAGCGATGTCCATTGTGAAAAGGATTGTACTCTACGATAATCCCGCAGCTTTTCATGCGCATCCTCCTTCATAGTTATCGATAAAAAAGAAATAGAGACAAGTAAAAAAAGGCAAAAATCGGAAAAAATACCCGAACTATATAAACTATTCTCGCAAACACAATACTTCTGCGACGAAAAGCTGCACTGCAAGAGCAATGCCTATATCGTTCGGATATATAATTTATGTTGAAGATTTATTCTTTTCTTGTTAACTCGAGCAGGCAAAACCGCTAGTCTTTGTATGCTACAAAGAACCAGCGCTTTGATTTCTCTGATGCTGCTTCGTCTGTAAAATCAGAAAATGCTTCGACTTTCGAAAAGCCGCTGTTTTCCAGCATTCTTAGATAACTTTCCAATGGATAGGTACGCTCTTGATGTAGTTCATCTTCACGAATAAATCGACCAGACCCTTCTTGTTCTTCAACGAAAAAGGTAAGAAAATGTTCGATGCTGTGTTTCTCGCTTCCTGGATAACTATCCCACAAAAAAGCAAAATTATCCCCTTGATAATGATAGCTATATTCTGGAAAAACTTCATCTACTTGATAGGTGGAGTGTACGTCAAATAAAAATCGGCCATTTTCTTCTAACGCTTGATAGACTTCATCAAACACTTGCTGTACCTCTTGTCTATTTTTCATATAGCACAGCGAATCAGAAAAACAGGTAATTGCCTGATATTGTCCGATTTCTGATAAATCGAGCATATTGCCTTCCACAAATTGGATCGATGCGTCTTCTTCATATGCTCGCTGGCTGGCAATCATCAACATCTCTTCTGAAAGGTCTAACCCTGTCACTTTATATCCATCTTTTGCAAAGGCAACCGCTAATGCTCCAGTACCGCATGCCAGTTCCAAAATATTTTTTGTGTCTTCTTGTAAATGACGTTTCGAAAAAGCTAGCCATTGCTGATAAAGTGTTTCGTCCATCACTTCATCGTAAATGAAAGCAAATGTTTCATAAGCCATATGTTAATCCAACCATTCACTAAGATCGACTAGCGGAGCATCTGACCATAGTTTTTCCAGATTATAGAAACTTCGTTCTGGTGCATGGAAAACATGTACGATCACATCTCCAAGATCGATCAATACCCATTTTCCGCCTTCTTTTCCTTCAATACGTTTTACTTCATATTTGTTTTCTTCTTCTTTATCAATGATTTCTTCTGTAATTGCGTTGATTTGACGTTCGCTATTTGCTGAACAGATCATGAAATAATCTGCCAACAAGGAAACATTTCGAACGTCTAAAGCGATAATGTCTTCTGCCCGTTTTGAATCTGCTGCTTCAACCGCAATTTTTAATTGTTCTTTACTATCTATGATGATTTCCTCCTAATATGAGCAGCTTATTTTTTTGCTACCCAGTAATTATATGTTTCGATTGTTTTTGGATAAATCTGTTGTTCTTGCGCAAGCAAATGGGCCAATGTATGTTTTGTTTCAAATGCTACAGCTTCGTCTAGATCAGCCCATGCAATGGCTCGTGCATCTTGTACCCCAGGAAAATCTCGACCTGGTTCAATATAGTCTGCTACATAAATGATTTTGTCAAGGAGACTCATCTTAGCAGCCCCAGTCGTATGCACCCGGATTGCATGAAGAATCTCTGCATCGGTGATTCCTAATTCCCGCTCTACAAACGAAGCGCCAACAAGACCATGCCAGATTGCATTATTATAATTCAATAACTCTGGATCAAAACCGTCTCTTACGATTACCATTTTGAACTCCTCATCTGGTCGTTCTTTTGCATAATCATGTGTCAATGCAGCAATACTAGCTTTTTCAGGAGAAGCACCGTATTTTTTGGCAAGAGCCACGGCTGTTTCTTCTACTCCAAGCACATGCTTGAAGCGTTGTTCGCTCATTCTCATCTGTATTTTTTGCATCAGGTTTTCTCTAGAATAAGCAGTATATTCATTACTATAGTCCATATTCATACAACCCTTCATTTTGAATATAATCAATTACTTTATCTGGAACAAGGTAGCGGATAGAACAGCCTTCTTTGATCTTTTGACGTATTTTCGTGGAACTGATGTCGATCTCAGGTACATCTACCCAAATTACAGGATATGGAGTATCCGCTGTGTATCCTGGTCGACGTATACCCACAAAGTTGACCATAGAAGTCAGCTCATCGATTTTATACCATTTTGGCAAATATTCTACCATATCCCCACCGATAATAAAGTAATAATCTGTATCCGGATTGTTTTGCGTCAATTCCTTCATAGTATCATAGGTGTAACTTTTCCCTCCACGAGCTAATTCAATCGTTTCAATCTGCAAAAAAGGATTGTCTTCCACAGCTAATTCCAACATGTTGAGTCGATGTTTTGCATCAATCGTCTGTTTCTCATCAACATGAGGTGGCTGATAAGAAGGCATCAAAAATACGCGGTCAAGACCTAAATTCCGGCCAGCTTGTTCAGCCATCACTAAATGTGCAAGGTGAACGGGATTGAATGTTCCGCCCAAGATCCCTACTTGCTTTTTCTTCTCTAAGAATTGAGGCATTTCTTCAGGAAATAATTGTGAACGAACAAATGTCTTAGCTTGCGTATTCATCATGGTCACTCCTTATATTGCTTTTACTTCTTTTGATAGCCTTTGATACTTTTCTTTTGTGGAAGGTTTGTATAATACAATAACACGTCCAATGATTTGGACGATTTCGCAATCTATTTCTTTTTCTAATACTTGAGCTGCTTCTTCTACAATCTCATCTGTATTTTGAAGTAACGATACTTTGATCAGTTCTCTTTTTTCTAAAGCTTCTTCAATTTGAACGATCATTGCTGAATTGATCCCACCTTTTCCGATTTGAAAAATCGGCTGAAGATGATGCGCTTTGCTACGTAAAAAACGCTTTTGTTTTCCTCTTAAACTCATAATTTTCCTTCTTCCTTAAATCAATGCTTTGCGTTTCAATACATCTACACCCTTTGGCGCCCAGCCCGCAATTACTGCTGGCGCTGTTACAGTGATCCAGCCTAGACCGGCAAAAACGATGTCTGTTTTTTCTTTCACAGAAAAATCAAAACGAACAAGCTCCGGAAATGCCTCGACTTCATCAGGACGAGGAGGCTGTAATAATCCACCTACATGTTTTTGATAAAATTCGTCTGCTTTTTCCAGTTTCGTTCGATGAATATTTACATCATTTGACACATAAGCAATAAATGAAGCACGATTGCCGCTGATAAAATCAAATCTTGCAAGTCCGCCCAAGAAAAGTGTTTGCCCTTCATTCAGCTGATAAACTTTAGGTTTGATTTCTTTTAACGGTGCAATGATCCGCAAATCTTTTTTACCTAAGTAGTGCGCCATTTGATGGCGATGGATAATTCCCGGTGTATCAATCAAAAAATGCCCGTCATCTAAAGGAATCTCGATTTTATCCAAGGTCGTTCCTGGAAACTGCGAAGTTGTGATTACATCTTGTACTCCCGCTGTATTTTTGATGATTTGATTGATAAGCGTCGATTTTCCGACATTTGTTACTCCGACGATATAGACATCCCGTCCATCGCGGTATTCTTCGATTTTTTCTAATAGTTCCGTCATCTCATGAGATTTCTTAGCACTAGTTAATAATACATCTACTGGACGAATTCCTGCTTCGTAAGCACGTTCCTTCATCCATTGTGTTAATTTAGTTTTTTTCAATGATTTAGGTAATATATCCACTTTGTTCCCAACTAAAAGTACTGGATTGTCACCGACAAAACGGTGTAGTCCTGGGATTAGTGAACCATTGAAGTCAAAAATATCCACCACATTGACGATCAATGCATCTTTTTGCCCTAATTCATTCAGTAAGCGCAAAAAGTCGTCATCCGTCAATGAGACATCTTGGATCTCATTATAATGGCGTAATCTGAAACAACGCTGACAATAGACTTCCCCGGAAGCTAAACCTTTTTCCAAAGCCGTTTGCGGCGTGTATCCTAATTCACCGGGTTTGTTTGTTTGTATAACGGCACCACAGCCGATACATTGTAATTCTTCTGTCATTCGATTCCACCTCGCCAGCCCATATCAGGGTGTTTTGCTAATAGATAGGCCATAATTCTTTTTTCCCAAAAACGATTAAATTGTGTCTTCCAACTATCTGTTGCGATAATGGGTTTTACAAGGATGCTACGTATCCCTGCACGATTGGCTCCACGTATATCAGTCATAATCTGATCGCCTACCATTACTATCTCATCATCTGCTAAATCCAATTGTTTCTTTGCTATGTTGATCCCTCTTGCTAAAGGTTTCATTGCTCGTGCAACATACAAAAGATCAAATTTTTCAATCGCTCGCGCGACACGTTTTGAATTATTGTTTGAAACAACAACAACAGGGATTCCTGCATTTTTCATTTCTAAAATCCAAGTAAGCAACTCTTCTGTTCCATCTGGATTATTCCATGCAATCAACGTATTGTCTAAATCGGTCAATACTGCTTTGATGCCTAGATTCTTTAATTGGGCAGGTGTAATCTGATAGATGGCTTCTACCATCCATGTTGGTTTGTAATTTGAAAACATGCTGTCTCCTCATCTGCAAAAAATGAAGGAGCACATAAAGTACTCCTCAACCCCGTATTATACTGCATATCAGCAAAAAAAACTACCTCTATACTCGTTCGTCTTTCAGAAAAAGCATTTCTTTACAAAATGACCAAAAATAAAGATTGATCACAGAAAAATTTAGAAACAAAAAACAACTAAGCGAGCAAGAACCATTCTTTACTCTTTGCTTAGTTGTTAAACACCTAATATTGGCGGAACCTCTTGTATCGTTTTTCCAGTAATTCATGCTGGTCGAATCGAACAAGTTCCGTCAATCTTTCAATCAACGCTTTTTTCATAATGTGTGCGACTTTATATCGTGGCAACTGCTCGCCGTTGAACGTTTCAGGAATAACTCGATCAACGATTCCTAACTCGCGTAGTTCTGGCGCAGTAATTTTCATCAACTCAGCTGCTTCTGCGGCGCGACTACCGTCTTTCCACAAAATCGACGCAAATCCTTCTGGAGAAAGCACAGCATAAATCGTTTCTTCCAGCATCCAGACTTCATCCGCTAAACCTAGAGCAAGGGCACCGCCACTTCCACCTTCACCAATGATGATGGCGATGATCGGTACCTTTAAATCAGACATTTCGAGCAGATTTCTGGCAATAGCCTCTCCTTCGCCGCGCTCTTCTGCTCCTACACCGCAATATGCACCTGCTGTATTGATCAAGGTAATCACCGGTCTATTGAACTTTTCCGCTTGTTTCATCAGTCGTAAAGCTTTTCGATAGCCTTCAGGATGGGGAGAACCAAAATTTCTGCGGATATTTTCCTGCAGATCCCCTCCTTTTTGAATACCGATCACTGTTACCGGTTTGCCATCTAATCGAGCGATTCCACCAACAATCGCTTCGTCATCTGCAAATAAACGATCACCATGGCATTCCTCGAAAGAATCGAAGATCTCTTCAAAAAAATCCAAGCTTGTCCATCGTTCTTTAGCTCTTGCTAACTGAACGACATCATGTGCTGTCTTATCCACGATCTATCCATCCTTTCTGTGTATGCAATTCAAGAAGCGTATGGATTTTCTGCTTCAATTCCATGCGGGGAACAATCTGATCGACAAAACCATGAGATAATAAGAATTCAGCCTTTTGGAAATCTTCTGGAAGTTCCTGCTTGATCGTCTGTTCGATGACGCGTCTTCCAGCAAAACCGATCAAGCTTTGGGGTTCTGCTAGAATGATATCGCCTTCCATTGCAAAACTGGCAGTTACTCCTCCGGTCGTCGGGTCCGTTAAAACAGTTAGATAAAAAAGACCTTCATTGCTATGCCGTTTGACAGCAGCAGAGATTTTTGCCATCTGCATTAGAGAAAAGATTCCTTCTTGCATCCGTGCGCCACCTGAAGCTGTGAACAAGACGACTGGAAGACTTTCCTTTGTTGCTCGTTCGAATAATCTGGTGATCTTTTCTCCGACAATCGTTCCCATACTTCCCATGATAAAATTAGGATCCATCACTCCAATAATGAAGGGAATCCCCTGAATGGTTGCTTTACCAGTGAGGACTGCTTCATGAAGTCCTGTTTTATCTTGCATTTTTTTAATTTTTTCCGTATATTCGGGAAATGCTAGCGGATCTTTGGTTACAAGATCCGTATCCCATTCTTCAAAACTTTTTTCATCAATAATCAAAGCTAGACGCTGCCATGCACCGATTCGAAAAGCGTATCCGCAATGAGGGCATACTTTTTCTTCACCGATGTCTTTCGTATAAAGGATATGTTTGCAATTTGGACACTTTGCCCACATGTTATCAGGAACAGATGGCGAGTTAGCAGGTTTGCTCTCTCTATTAGGATTGATCCGAATATATTTCTTTTTCTTAAACAGAGCCATCTATGCGCCTCCTATCTCCGTTTCTGGTGTCCAATTCGGTAAAAATTCTTCTTGTAAAAATGCTGTGCTGTAATCACCTGCTATGACTGCAGGATGACTAATCAAATCCATCTGAAATTCTGCGTTCGTGATGATTCCTTCTGTGATAAATTCACTTAAGGCTCGCTGCATCTTCATTAATGCTTCAAAACGCGTATTTCCATGGACGATTATTTTTGCAATCATTGAATCATAATATGGCGGGATCGTATATCCCGGGTAAACTGCACTGTCTACTCGCAGTCCCATCCCACCTGCTGGAAGCAGTAAGTTTTGGATCTTCCCTGGAGAAGGAGCAAAATGGAAAGCAGGATTTTCTGCATTAATCCGGCATTCGATTGCGTGTCCTTGGAATACTACTTCTTCTTGACACACATTCAAAGGCTCACCGGCTGCTATCTCCACCTGTTTTTTTACTAAATCGATTCCTGTGACCATTTCTGTTACTGGATGTTCCACTTGGATTCGAGTATTCATTTCCATGAAATAAAAATCGCCTTCTTCATCCATCAGAAACTCGATCGTTCCGGCATTTTCATAATTGACTGCTTTAGCTGCTCGAACAGCAGCGTCTCCTAGTGCTTCTCTTTTTGTTTGTGAGATCACTACAGAAGGAGATTCTTCCAGTACTTTTTGATTATTACGTTGCAAAGAACAATCTCGTTCTCCTAAATGAATGACATTGCCAAAATGATCACCTAAAATCTGAACTTCTATATGGCGAGCAGGATAAATGATTTTTTCCAAATACATATCATCATTTCCAAATGCCGCTGCTGCTTCTTGCTGAGCTGAAGAAAAATGCTGTGGGAGCTCTTCTTTTGATTGAACTTTCCGAATGCCTTTCCCGCCACCACCTGCAGCTGCTTTCAGCATCACTGGATAACCAATTCTGTCTGCTATTTCCAATGCTTCTTCTACTGTAGATAATACACCAGTACTTCCTGGAATGACTGGGACATTTGCTTCTTGCATCAATTGACGCGCATTGATCTTATTTCCCATTGCATCGATCGTTGCACTTTTAGGACCAATAAATGTGATATTGCACTCTTCACACATGGAGGCAAATCGGCTATTTTCAGATAAAAAACCAAATCCTGGATGAATTGCTTCGGCTTTTGTCACGATTGCAGCGCTCAGTACTTCCTGAACATTCAGATATGAATCAACGGCTTTTGCCGGGCCAATGCAGATTGCTTCATCTGCTAACTGTGTATGAAGTGCTTCGGCATCTGCTTCTGAATATATCGCTACGGTTTGGATCCCTAGTTCGCGGCATGCACGAATGATACGTACAGCGATTTCACCGCGGTTAGCTATCAATACTTTAGAAAACATATTTCACCTATCCAATCATAAAGGTTAATTCCGCTTCGGCTACTTTTTTACCGTCTACTTTAGCGATTCCTTTGCCTATTCCGGCTGAAGCTTTCACTTTCAATATCTCAACTTCAAGGTATAAGGTATCTCCCGGTGTAACTTTCTTACGGAATTTTGCTTTGTCCAATCCGCCGAAATAAGCCGTCTTTCCCTTGAATTGTTCAAGAGAAAGTAATGCAACTGCTCCTGCTTGAGCCATTGCTTCAACAATCAATACCCCTGGCATAACAGGTTCTTCTGGAAAATGTCCTTGAAAAAAGGGCTCATTGATCGTTACATTTTTCTTAGCAACGATCCGTTCTCCTTCAACCATTTCTTCCACTCGATCAATCAAAAGCATTGGATAACGATGTGGAATGATTTCTTTTATTTCTTGTATGTTCATTGATTTCCCTCTTTCCTGCTTTGCTTATTTTTGCTGAATCCTAAAGAGTGGCTGTCCATATTCGACAACTGACTCGTTTTCTACAAGGATTTCTGTGATCACTCCGTCGGCCTCACTAGTTATCTCATTCATCAGTTTCATCGCTTCAATAATGCAGATAACTTCTCCTTTGGCAACTTGATCACCTACTTTTTTGAAAGCTGGTTTGTCGGGCGCCGGTTGCAGATAAACGATTCCCACGATTGGCGAAACAACCTCGATTCCATCAAATACTGCCGATTCTTTTTCTTTCATTGTTTCTGGAGCAGTTGTTGCTTGTTCAGGTATGACATTGACTGGCTCCGAAACTGGCAACGTTTCGTTTGTTTGAACCATATTCATGCCTCGACTTGTTTTATTTTTATTCATATACAATTCAAATTGACCTTCACGCAAATCGAATTCCGTTAGCGAGGATTGATCAAATTGACTGACTAATTCTCTGATTTCATTGATATCCAAAATTATTCCTCCCAGCGTTTCATGCACAGAACCGCATTATGTCCGCCAAACCCTAATGAATTACTCATTGCATAAGTAAAACTTGCAGGTTTGCTTTCGTTTTTGACAACTGTCAAGTCAATCTCAGGATCTTGTTTTTCTACATTGATCGTAGGTGGGATAAATTGATGTTCTAATGCCAGCAAAGTTGCCAAGGCTTCGATCCCGCCGGCTGCTCCCAATAAATGTCCAGTCATCGATTTCGTGCTGCTGACGTAAGTATCTCTGAAATTTTCACCTAATGCGATTTGGATTGCTTTTGCTTCTGCCTGGTCATTGGCTGGTGTACTTGTTCCGTGAGCATTGATATATCCGACTTGTTCCGGCTGTACACCAGCTTCTTCCATCGCAAGCTTCATTGCTTTAGATGCACCAGAACCATCTGGAGTAGGAGCTGTCATATGGTAAGCGTCACAGTTTGCACCGTATCCAACGATTTCTCCATAGATTTTGGCACCGCGAGCTTGTGCATGTTCTAAAGATTCAAGAACTAGAACGCCTGCTCCTTCACCCATCACAAAACCATTCCGATTTTCGTCAAACGGAATCGAACCACGATTAGGATCAGTTGATTCTGAGAGTGCTGTTAAAGCTGCAAATCCAGCAATCCCCATCTCACAAATCGTTGCTTCTGTTCCTCCAGCAAGAATGACATCAGAATAGCCATGTTTGATGTTACGGAATGCTTCCCCAATTGAATTCGTTCCGCTAGCACAAGCTGTTACGATAGCTGTACAAATACCTTTTGCACCTACGCGCAAAGCAATATTTCCAGCTGCCATGTTGGCAATCGCCATTGGTACGAACATTGGAGAAACTCGTTTTGCACCTTTTTCATGTAGACGAATAACTTGGTTTTCGATTGTTGGAAGACCACCGATTCCAGATCCGATGATGACGCCAAACCGGTCTTGATTCATTTTTTCTTTATCTAAACCGCTCATCTCCATTGCTTCTAAAGCAGCGTAGATTCCATAGATCGAAAACATATCCATTCGTTTGCTATCTTTTTTAATAAAATATTTATCGTAAGGGAAATCTTTGACTTCACCCGCTAAGGTAATCCCTGTTTCTGAAGCATCAAATTTAGTGATCGGTGCGATGCCATTCGTCCCCTCTTTTAAGCTATTCAAAAAGCTGTCTGCGTCATTTCCAATAGGTGAAGTGACTCCATAGCCAGTAATTACCACTCGATTCATTTGTTTGCTCTCCTTTTCTTATCCGTGCATGACCAATCCGCCATCGACATTGATGACTTGTCCGGTGATATATGGATTTTGTGCTAAGAAAACTGCTGTTTGTGCAATATCTTCTACTTGTCCGAAACGCTGCATCGGAATTTGCTTTTCCGCTTGTTCCTTGACTTTGTCTGCTAAAACTTCCGTCATATCAGTTGTGATGAATCCTGGCGCAATGGCATTACATGTAATGCCTCTAGTTGCAGCTTCTCGTGCCACAGATTTTGTTAATCCTACTACGCCAGCTTTACTAGCTGCATAATTTGCTTGACCAATATTTCCAATCAACCCAGATACACTAGAGAGATTAATGATGGCCCCTTCTCGCTGCTTCATCATTTTTTTCAATACGTGCTGCGTCATATTGAAGGTTCCAATCAAATTGATATCAAGACATTTTTTGAAATCTTCTGCATCCATTCGCATCACAAGTTTGTCATTTGTGATTCCGGCATTGTTTACTAACACATGGATCGATCCAAGCTTTTCTTCTGCTTCTTTGATCATTTGTCCCGCTTTCTCATAATCAGAGATGTCACCGGAAACTCCTACGCATTTTACACCGAATGCTTCGATTTCTTCTATCTTTTCTTTTGGAATCTCTCCGCGACCATTCAAAATGATATTTGCTCCAGCTTTTGCAAAAGCTAAGGCCATCGCTTTGCCGATTCCTCTTGTACTACCTGTGATAAATACATTTTTTCCTTTTACATCCATAACGTTCCTCCTTATAGTATTGCTATTGTTTCATCAAATGTCTGCTTATTCTCAACACGCAGAACTGGTATTGTTTTATCGATTTTTTTCATAAATCCGCTTAATACTTTTCCGGGGCCGACTTCGATGACTTGTTCGATGCCGATTGTTTTTAACTTATGGATACTCTCATAGAAACGAACAGGTTGCATGACTTGCTGTTCAAGTAGTCCCGCGATTGTTTCTTTCTTCATTATTTCCGTTGTTGTGTTGCTTATGATAGGAAAAGAAGGTTCAGAGAATTGAATCTGACTTAGGTCCTTCGCCAGTTTTTTTGCTGCCGGTTCTAAAATAGCTGTATGAAAAGGCCCGCTGACATTTAGAGGGATCATTCTTTTGAACCCTTTTTCTTTTAATAGTAAAACAGCTTCGTCTACTGCTTTTTCTTCGCCACCAATCACGATCTGCTGAGGTGTATTATAATTTGCAGGAGATACGATGCCGTACTTGCTAGCTTCATGACAGCTTTCCTCGATCGTTTCAATCGGCGCATTCATCACTGCAACCATTTTCCCGCTTCCAGCTGGGGCAGCTTCTGTCATATAAGCGCCTCTTTTTGCTACTAACGCAACTGCTTCAGTAAAGGATAGCGCATTACTAGCTACTAATGCCGAATATTCTCCTAAACTCAGTCCTAAAGCTGCATCTGGGATGATTCCATGCTCCTTCAATAAGCGATAATACGCGATGCTGACTGTTAGAATAGCTGGCTGTGTATATTGCGTCTGATCCAAACGTTCATTTTCTGTAAAGCAAAGTTCAGCCATATCGTAGCCGAGAATCTCACTTGCTTCATCAAATGTCTGCTTTACAACGGCTTCTTCATATAAATCTTTTCCCATACCTTGATATTGTGCACCTTGGCCACTAAATAAGAATGCTGTTTTCATGTTTTTCTCCAATATATCCAGAATATATGTTTGATTCTTCCTATTCAAAAAGGCCGAGACATTCCTATTTCAGGAAATGTCCCAGCCCCCAACCTAATTTTAATGATTATGCAGTTTGTTTTTCTACGTAAGTCACTAAATCTTGAACCGTTTTGATTCCGTCTTCTGTTTCGATTTTCACGTCAAATTCATCTTCAATTTCATTGATGATTTGGAATAAATCCAAGCTGTCAGCTTCTAAGTCTTCTTGGATGTCAGTAGTCAATTTGATTTCTTCAGTTTCTTTTCCTAATTCTTCTGCGATGATTTCTTGAATTTTTTCGAATACCATAATAATATATTCCTCCGATATTGTTTGCTTTTTATTTTTATAATTTAACAGTCTACAACTCCATGAGAATACTTCCCCATGTTAAACCTCCGCCATAGCCTGTAAATATTACTTTCTGCTGTTTTCCCAAGGTGATCTTTCCACTAGAAACTGCTTCATCCAATAAGATAGGGATGCTTGCAGCAGATGTATTCCCATATTTATCCATATTGGTCAGGAACTTTTCTTGCGGCATCTTTACTTTTCGGGCAATTTTCTCAATAATTCTGAGGTTTGCCTGATGCAAAAGCAGATAATCAACTGGTTTGTCTTTCATGACTTCTTGGATATTGTTTGCAACGTCTCGTACGGCAAAATCAAAAATATCTCTGCCAGTCATTTGCAAATAATACGAACCTTCTGAATCTTCTGAATAGAACGGATTTTTATTTTGCTGGTAGCCAGCGGTCAATGAACTACTTCTGGTACCGTCAGCTGCTAATTTTTCTTTCAGCAATTTTTTCTGTGGATTCGCTTCTAAGAGAATCCCACCTGCTCCATCGCCAAACAACACAGCAGTCGTACGATCAGACCAATCGATTAGCTTAGATAGTGTTTCACCACCAATCACCAGTCCCTTAGTTGAGCCGCAGCGGATCATTTTTTCAGCCATGCTTAACGCATAAACAAATCCTGAGCACGCAGCACTGATATCAAAAGCGATAGCATGAGTTGCTCCCAATTTCCCTTGTACTTGTGCTGCTACAGATGGTGTCGTGTAATCGGGCGACATTGTTGCTACTAAAATAAAATCCAAATCTTTAGGGTTTAGATTTTTCTGTTTTATCAATTTTTCCGCCACTAAAATGCATAAATCAGAAGTCTCCTGATTTGTTACACATCTTCGTTCACGAATACCCGTCCTTGTCGAAATCCATTCATCAGAGGTATCCATCATCTTGGAAAGATCATTATTAGTAATAATCTTTTCAGGAAGGACGCTGGCTGTTGCAGTAATCATTCCAAATTGTTCCATTAAATATCCTCACTTATAGTCTTGCAAGAAGTCGTGCAAGTTTTTCAGTGCATCCAGCAAGGCATGCTGTTCCTCCGTAGCCATTCCGTCTAAGATGTTCTTGACCATTTCACGATGAAAATGCTGATGGACCCGAAATAGTAACTTTCCTTTTTTCGTTAGTCCCAACTTTACAACGCGGCGGTCATCTTCACTGCGGATACGTTCGACATAGCCTTTTTTTACTAACTTGTTAATAGCAGTGGTCAAGGTCCCAACAGTAATTGATAGTTCTTTGGCTACTTCTGAAGTTGTTTTTTTCTTGTACATCCCGATTGCCTCGATCGTGTGCATCTCTGTGATTGACAGATCTTTGAATTGAGATTTTTTCAGCTCAGACTCTTCGATTGTCAAAATATCATTGAAGACACTAACAAGATAATCATTTACTGTTTTTAAATCTGGTTCCATGTTCCACCGTCCACTAATTAGTTTGATTATCAAATCTTTTGATGTTCAAACTATATCTTAACTTTTTTCAAAATGCAACCTTAAAAGATCATTTTTTTACTATATGAGCTTTTTTTAAGATTTTACTCATTTAAAACAACTGATAAATCAGCATTTATAATTTCTTTTATTAGAAAAATCATCTATCTCACATATTTTGATTATCAAAGTATTTTCTGTGAACAGAACTATAGAATTCCCTAAAACTTGTCCATTATTTCAAAATTTGTTATAGTCTTTTTATTCAAAGCGTAAAAGGAGATCCTATGTTAAAAGAAAAAATGAAAACTCTCCCCATGCTGCCGGGTGTCTATCTTATGAAAGACCGAGATGGTAAGGTCATCTATGTTGGTAAAGCAAAACGGCTCAAAAATAGAGTAAGCAGCTATTTTCATCAGAATAAACAGCATTCAAAAAAAGTATTACGTATGATTCATCATATAACAGATTTTGATTTCGTCGTAGTAGACACGGAATTAGATGCTTTATTGCTCGAGTGTCAATTGATCCAACATTACCGTCCTTTTTATAACCGACAAATGAATTATTTCAGTAATTATAATTATGTACATATTACCAATAAGGGATTTGTATTAACAGATACTCCTACGGCTCGAACATACGGGCCTTTTCGTCTCTATAAAAAAATGCCGTCTATTTTGCGTATAATGGAAGAAACTTATCAAATGCCTTGGTTGTCTGAAATTAGTTTGTTAGCTTTGCGAGCCCAGCTTTCTGACCTACAGGAAATGACTTTTGAACAGAAAAAAAAGGAACTCCAAGGGCTGTTTCAAGGCCGAAATAAAAAGCTACTGACTTACTTGAAAAAAAGACAACAACATTTCATCTATCAGTTGAATTTCGAAAAAGCCGGTATGCTTCAAAAAGATATCGAATTAGTTACTTATTTTATTAGACGGATCCAGGAACAAAAGCAGTTTTTAAGAACACCATCGCTCACCTTCAGCATGCCATTAGCAGCAGATGAGAGTCAGAAAAAGCACTACCTCGTTTGTTATGGTCAACTTGCAGAAACAATGATTGCCTCTGGTGACGTTTCTCCTGACTTCTATTATGAAAAGAAAGAAGCTCATTTATCTTTGAAACGTCAATTGTCAAAAGAAGAAATCGATCCTGTACAAATCTTGATCAGTTACCGCAAAAAATTAGAAAAAGAACAGTTTGAAATTGAACTGTTAAACAAAAAAGAAGCTGAAAAGCAACTAAATTAGTTGCTTCTCGGCTTCTTTTAGGCATCTTCAACTTCAAATGTCAATTATCCTAAAATTTATTGGATTAAGTCATAGATTTCCATCGCTACGATATCGATATTATCAAATTCGTATTGCTGATGAGTATCTGTTTCAGTTAATTCAAATGTATCGGTCGCTTTATCATAAGTTACTGTACACTTCTCTACGCCTTCTTTTTCAAAACGGCGAACTTGCAGTTCATTATCTGCTGACTCGACCATAGCCTCCAGTCGTTTTATGATTGCGACTAATTGTGAATGTGTCATCGGAGGTCCTCCTTTTCTTATTTCTGTTATATTGTATCAAAAGCATAGCCTACTTGCATTGATTTTCTCTAAAAAAACTCGTTTTTTATGATTTTTTTTCTGGTATTTTTCCTTCAGGCCACCAAAGTTTGATCAAAGCTTGGGTTCCGTCATTCTCAAAACCTTTATCTGCCAACTCTTCATATAGTTTCAATGCTTGGGTAGTTGCTGGCAATACAAGGTCCATTTTTTCTGCTTCTTCTAATGCAATCTTTAAATCTTTGATAAAATGTTTGACAAAAAAACCAGGTGTGTAATCTTCTTTTAAAATACGAGGAGAATAATTGCTTAAAGACCAGTTAGCTGCACTTCCACCTGAAAGCGTCTCAATCACTTTCTTTAAATCAAGTCCGTTTTTTTGTGCATAGACAAGCATTTCCGTCATTCCTGTCATCGTACCTGCAATCATGATCTGATTAGCCATTTTTGTATGCTGACCTTTCCCAGCAGAACCATGCAATGTAAATGTCGTACCAAATTCTTTGAATAAAGGCAGTACTTGATCATAAACGGCTTCTTCTCCACCGACCATGATCGTCAGTGTACCATTCTTTGCTCCTAAGTCACCACCGGATACCGGTGCATCTAACGCATCTGCGCCTTTTTCTTTTGCTGTTTTTGCAATTTTTTCTGCCAGGCTTGGTGTACTTGTAGTCAAGTCAACTAAAATATGTCCTGAGATATCTGCAGAAAAAATCCCCGACTGTCCATAGTAGATTTCTTCTACATCTTTGGGGTAACCTACCATTGTAAAGAGAATATTACTTTGTTCTGCTACCGCTTTTGGTGTATCTGCCCAGATAGCTCCTTCTGTTACTAAAGGATCAGCTTTTGCTTTTGTCCGATTATAGACAGCTACTTCGTGTCCTGCTTCTAGTAGATGGCGTGCGACAGCACTTCCCATGACGCCTGTTCCTATAAAACCAAGTTTCATTTTTTCGACCTCCTAAAAATCAAAAATCCTTGCTTCTATGCTAGTATACGCTAGAAACAAGGATTTTTTCATAAAAAATGTTTGAATTTTATCTTTTAAATGAATTTAATTTTATTTTGATTCGTTCAATCGAGTCTTCTTCTTCTTTTCTTCGCATCTCTTCTTCATGATAAACAACCATGTCTTGATAAAATTCGATCATAGCTTCGCCGAAATGTGTAGATGAAATATCATAAAGTTTAGCTTCTAAAACTTTTGGATCTTTAGGAACTTCACTGGAAATATAATCAATAAGTGCTGGTGCAAAGTCTTCGTCGGTTTCAAAAGTTTTCCCTAATGAAGGATGATCGAACAATCGGTTCAAATAAGCATTTCCTTCCACGACACAAGGTGTTCCGGCTGCCATCGCTTCTGTATAAGTAAGCCCTTGTGTTTCTGAAGTAGAAGCACTGACAAAATAATCTGCCGCTTTATAATAAAGTGCTACATCATTGTTGTCCACTTCTCCTGTGAACTGCACAAATTCTTCTAACTGCAGTTCTGAGATCAATTCCTCTAACTCTTCTACATAAGGTCCTTTTCCTACGATAACTAATCTGGCGTTAGGATAAGCGGAGATGACCTGAGGAAACCCATTAATCAAGGCTTGGATATTTTTCTCATAAGAAATCCTGCTTAAAGAAAGAATCATCAAATGGTTTTCCTGAAGACCTAGTGACTCCCTTAATTTGCTGATATCCTGCTGAGTGATATCAGAACGTTTGAATTTTTCAATGTCGATACCAGTAGGAATCACGCGAAGCGGTGCTATTACACCATAACTGCGTAATGTATCAATAACACGTTCACTTGGACAAACTACACCTGTCGTATGATTTGCAAATAATCTAGACAAGTATTTTACATGGGATTGCCTGATCACTTTTCCTTTACCGATATAATGAAGGTAGTCTTCATACATCGTATGGTAAGTATGGATCAGAGGTATTTTCAACTTCTTAGCTACCATCTTCCCAAGTATCCCTGCTCCGAATTCTGTATGGGTATGAATAAGATCTAGTTCTAGTTCTTTGGCAACCAAATAAGCATACCACATGCCTCTAACAACAACTCTTCGATCCTTGAAAGAAATAAATGGTACACTTGGCATTCGAATCACATCTTTTTCCAACTTATCCGCATTAGGATCGGTCGTTGTAAAAATATAGACTTCATGCCCATGTCTTTCTAATTCTTGTTTTAATGTTTTGATCGATGTAGCAACTCCGCTGACTTGCGGAAAGTAGGTATCGGTAAAAAAGCCGATTTTCATGTTTTTCGCCTCCAAACTAGTCCTTGATCTGATTTACTTTTTTTAATTTGCTAGAGACTTTTTCATTCAGTACACTTTCGTATACATTTTTAAGTTCTTCACCGATTTTATTGATACTTCGCTCTTTTGCTGTTTGATAACCGGCTTGTGTCGTACTCGGTAGTTCTTGATTGGTAATCTGTTGGATCAGTCGGATAAATTCTTCGTTTGTCTTCCCCATATAGCAGTTCTTGCTATCTTCTAACCAGCCATTATACACTGGAATATCTCGAACAAGTACGTTTTGTTTGCTTGCTAAAGCTTCTAAAACAACGATCCCTTCTGTCTCTTCATAAGAAGGGAAAAAGAATAGATCTGCACCTGAATACGCACCTTCTATGATCTCTCCACGAATGTAACCAGGAAACAGGACATTTTCAGGATGATCTTCTTTTACAATTTTCCGGATGTTCCGAGGAATCGAGTACATGGGAACATGACCAAACCAAATAAATGTGTATTCGGGCATCTTCTTAGCAATTTCTACGAAATCAATGATTCCTTTACGTTCGAAAAACAAACCGACACAAATGATTACTTTTTGATCCGGAGACAGTTTGAAATATTCTCTGAACTTTTGTTCTTTCATTGGATCAGGGCGATATTTCTCTAAGTCGATCCCATTGGAAATAGCTTGAATCGGCACACGGATACCATAGCTTTCCAACAACTGTTTTGAATAAGGTGTTGGCGTGATCAGATAGTCCGCTTTTTGGTACAATCCTACCAGATATTTTTTTACGATAGGAGAAAGCTGGTTCGATCCGATAAAGGAATTTCGGAAATCTTCCTCTGTAGAATGCGCATGATAGACAACTTTTTTTCCTTCTCTTCTGGCTTTATTGACCATATTATGACTATTGATTCCGTATGTATTGATGTGCAGGATGTCATAATCTTCTTTTTCATCTAGTGTATAAGAGATACCGACTTCCGTCAGAGCACGTTTTTGATGATCAAGCGCACGCCCGATTCCAGATTTTGCAAGCATTTTTTCACTTTCAAAATATAATAATACCTTCACCTTACGTCCCCCTTCACTTATATAGTATAACATAGCCTACAAACTGTCACTCAAACTTAAGCCCTATTTTTGTCTATTCTTACTGACAAAAACGTTTTCTTAAAAAAGAACAAAAAAACTGGCGTAGCTCTTTTACAAGCCACACCAGCTTTTGATACGTTGTTTATTTTACATATTCATGAACAAGTTCAACGACTTCTTCCATCGTATCGCATTCTTTCAATGCACGATCAGCAAGTTCAGCCATTTTCGCTGTGTCCAAGCGTTTCATTAAACTACGCGTTTTAAGAATAGATGTCGCACTCATTGAGAACTCATCTAGACCCATACCTACTAGCAATGGAACAGCTGTTTGATCTCCAGCCATTTCTCCACACATACCTGCCCATTTTCCTTCAGCGTGTGCTGCATCAATTACATTTTTGATCAAACGTAAAATTGATGGGTTATATGGTTGGTACAAGTAAGAAACGCGTTCGTTCATACGGTCTGCTGCCATTGTGTATTGAATCAAATCGTTCGTACCTACAGAGAAGAAATCTACTTCTTTTGCAAACTTGTCTGCTAAGACTGCTGCTGCTGGAATCTCGATCATGATGCCGACTTGGATCGTATCAGATACTTCCTTGCCTTCACTGATCAATTTTTGTTTTTCTTCTTCAAAGATCGCTTTTGCTGCGCGGAATTCTTTGAGTGTAGCTACCATAGGGAACATGATACGTAAGTTACCATGAACAGATGCACGAAGCAATGCACGCATTTGTGTACGGAACATTTCGTCGCCTTGTTCAGATAAACTGATACGCAATGCACGATATCCTAAGAATGGATTCATTTCATGAGGTAATTGCAGATATGGTAGTTCTTTATCTCCACCGATGTCCATTGTACGAACAACTACAGGTTTTCCTTCCATACCTTCTAATACAGCTTTGTAAGCTTCATATTGGTCATCTTCTGTTGGGAAGTCTGGAGAATCCATATACAGGAATTCAGTACGGTACAGACCAACTGCTTCTCCACCATTATTATGGACACCAACTAGATCTTTTGGTGTTCCGATGTTTGCAGCTAATTCAAAATGCTTGCCGTCAGCTGTGACAGTTTCTGCATTTTTTAATTTTTCCCATTCTGCTTTTTGTGCTGCGTAATCTGCACCTGCTTTTTCAAATTCAGCTTTTTGTTCATCTGTAGGATCGATGATTACATCGCCTTCGATCCCGTTGACAGCCAAAATATCGCCTTCTTTGACTTTAGCAGTAATTTCTTTTGTCCCAACGATTGCTGGAATTTCTAAAGAACGTGCCATGATAGCAGAATGTGAAGTACGTCCACCAATGTCTGTTACAAACGCTTTTACAAAATTGCGATCTAATTGTGCTGTATCACTTGGAGTCAAGTCATGTGCAACAACGACCACTTCTTCGTTGATCATTGATGGATTTGGTAAAGTAACGCCTAATAAGTGCGCTAAAATACGTTTAGCAACGTCACGAATATCTGCAGCACGCTCTTGCATATAAGCATTATCTTCCATTGCTTCGAACATACCGATATACATATCCGTTACTTCTTTTAGCGCTGATTCAGCATTTACGCTGTTGTCTTTAATATTTTGCTTGATTTGACCTACCATTTCTGGATCTGAAAGAACCATCAAATGGGCATCAAATACTTGCGCTTCTGCTTCACCTAAGCTTTGCGCTGCTTTTTCACGAATTTGCTGCAATTCTTCAGTAGATTTAGCTAATGCAGCATCCAAACGAGCTTCTTCAGCCGCAGTATCTTCTACTGTTGCCTTACTGAATGTTAAATCCGGTTGAACTAGCAGGTAAGCTTTTGCAACGGCTACACCGTCACTAGCGGCAATCCCTTTTAGCATTTCAACCATTATTCAGATAAGCCTTCTTTCTTCATTGTTTCAACGATTGCTGCCATTGCATCAGCTTCGTCAGCACCTTCTGCAGTAATAGTAACATCAGAACCTTGACCTACACCTAAAGACATAACGCCCATGATTGATTTCAAGTTTACTGATTTACCTTTATACTCTAAGTTTACATCAGAGTTAAATTTGCTTGCTGTTTGTACTAATAGTGTAGCTGGACGAGCGTGGATCCCAGTTTCTGCTACTACGTGAAATTCTTTCTTTTCCATATTAATCGGTCTCCTTTAAGTGAGTGTTGTTTTTATGTGAGGGTTTTCTTTTTTAGTAATTCAGAGAATCCTAACAAATGCCACCCTTTCATCTGTAAAGATTAACATTTTTTTTCGTTAGATACAACAGTTTTCATTCAATTTCAGATAAAAGTATTCAAATTATTCCGGATTCTTTTTCATCCTTTTCTTCACATTTTATAACAAACGTGTTTATTTTCTTTTTCTTGTCGCTTTCTCTTCTCCTGACGTTTATCATTCTTTCCTTTGACCCTCTTTGTTTTCATATGAAACGAATTACTTGCTTCCCTTTTTATTTTTAGTATAATAAGAGTTAAAGGTCAGGAATGGTCAATAGAGATTTCACCTTTTCTACCTCATAAATCTCTTAAAAAACTAGGGGTTATTCTTTTACCTCATGAAAAACGAGATGTAAAATATGGATGTACCCATTTTTGTGAAAGGACGTGAATGATTCATGCTTTGTCAAAACTGCGGCAAGAATGAGGCAACGATTCACTTGTATGCCACTGTCAATGGTCAGCGGACACAACTCGATTACTGTCAGAGCTGTTATCAAAAAATCAAAAATCAACAAAATGGAGGTCTGACTAATATGGCCCAAAATGATCCATTTGGATTTGGCAGTTTGGACGATCTTTTCCGTTCCATGTCTCGCCAAATGCAACAGCAAGGAAATTATGAGCAAACACCACCAACACAATTTGGCGGAAACAACAACTTCAATGGTGGTCAGCCACCTCAAGGCAATACAGAAGGTTTATTGGGAGAATACGGAATCAATATCACAGAACAAGCACGACAAGGTGATATCGATCCTGTGATCGGACGCGATGACGAAATCAAACGAGTCATTGAAATTTTAAATCGCCGAACCAAGAACAATCCTGTCTTGATTGGAGAACCAGGTGTTGGTAAAACAGCAGTTGTTGAAGGTTTAGCACAAAAAATCGTAGATGGTGATGTACCGCAAAAATTAATGGACAAAGAAGTCATTCGTTTAGATGTCATATCTTTAGTCCAAGGTACTGGTATACGAGGACAATTTGAAGAACGTATGCAAAAATTGATTGAAGAGATCCGTCAAGCAGAAAATGTGATCCTATTCATAGATGAAGTTCACGAAATCGTCGGTGCTGGTTCTGCTGGTGATGGAAATATGGATGCTGGTAATATTTTAAAACCAGCTTTAGCTCGAGGAGAATTGCAAATGGTTGGTGCTACTACCTTAAATGAGTACCGCATCATCGAAAAAGACGCTGCTTTAGAACGTCGTATGCAACCTGTACGGGTAGATGAACCAACTGTCGAAGAAACGATCAGTATTTTGAAAGGTTTGCAAAAACGTTATGAAGACTATCATCATGTAAAATATACTGATGAGGCCATCGAAGCAGCCGCAACTTTATCCAATCGTTACGTCCAAGATCGCTTCTTGCCGGATAAAGCCATCGATTTGCTAGATGAAACAGGTTCTAAGAAAAACTTGACGATCCAAATCGTTGATCCTAAAACAATCGAGAAAAAACTGCAAGAAGCAGAAGAACAAAAAGTTTTAGCTTCTCGAGAAGAAGATTTCGAAAAAGCAGCTTATTATCGCGATCAGATCAATAAACTTCAAAAAATGAAAGAACGTCAGCTCACTGAAGAGGAAACACCTGTGATTACCGAAAAAGATATGGAAAAAATCGTTGAACAACGGACAGGTATTCCAGTGGGTGAATTAAAAGAAAAAGAACAGACACAACTGAAAAACTTAGCAGATGACTTGAAAGCTCATGTCATCGGACAAGATAACGCTGTAGATCGAGTAGCGAAAGCGATTCGCCGAAACCGTGTTGGATTAAACAAACAGAATCGTCCAATCGGCTCCTTCTTATTTGTTGGACCAACTGGTGTAGGTAAAACAGAGCTTGCGAAACAACTTGCCTACGAACTATTCGGTTCACAAGATTCAATGATTCGTTTCGATATGTCTGAATATATGGAAAAACATAGTGTCTCTAAATTGATTGGTTCTCCTCCAGGTTATGTCGGATACGAAGAAGCTGGTCAATTAACAGAAAAAGTACGGAGAAATCCTTACAGTCTTGTCTTGTTAGATGAAGTAGAAAAAGCTCATCCAGATGTTTTGCATATGTTCTTGCAAATCTTAGATGATGGTCGATTGACAGATGCACAAGGAAGAACGGTCAGCTTTAAAGATACGATCATCATTATGACAAGTAATGCCGGAACTGGTAAAGTAGAAGCAAACGTTGGTTTTGGTGCGGCACGCGAAGGTGTTACTCGTTCTGTATTGAACCAATTAAACAACTACTTTACACCAGAATTTCTGAACCGTTTTGACGGGATCATCGAATTCAGTGCATTATCAAAAGAAAACTTGATGACAATCGTCACACTAATGCTAGACGATGTCAACCAAATGCTGGCAGCACAGCAACTTCACATCGAAGTTCCTACGAATGTCAAAGAAAAATTAGTTGACTTAGGCTATGATCCATCTATGGGTGCTCGTCCTCTTCGACGCACGATCCAAGAACAAATCGAAGATGGTATCGCTGAATTTTATCTTGATCACCCTTCTATCCATGAGTTGAAAGCAAAACTGGATAAAGATGGAAAAATCATCGTTACTTCTAAACCAGAACGTTTGGCTAAAGAATCAGCCGAAGAAACGGCTGAATAAATCCAGTTTTATAGCGTGAGACGGTATTTCTTTGAGAAATGCCGTCTCATTCTTTTTTCAGAAAAGTCAAAATACTGTTCATTTTATAAAAAAGAAATTATAATAAGAGAAACAAGCAATTAAAAATACATAAAAGAGGTGAGCGCCATGAAATTGGTAAATGTAACAAACAGCCATTCCCGTCTTGTATTAAACCAGCTTGAAAACACTGATGCCCATCTAGTCAAGGTCTACACAGCCGGAAATACCACTATTGTCTACACTGAAGCCCCTGAACATAATGAAATTCTGCTGATCAATGACAAACGTAAAATCCAGCCGAAAGAAATCGAAGATGCTAAAAATTATTTCTTAGATAAAATCAAAGACGCCGTTTACCACGAGGATGAAATCAAAGTAATCGAATTGGCAGGCCTTGTTGAAATCTCGATTCCAAAACATGAATTAGGCGCTACATTAGCCGTGTAAACAAATTTTGAACATAATAATTAAAGAGCGTGGGACAAAAGTAAAGAACACTTTTGTCTCACGCTCTAAACACGTATAAACGGCGGAAGCAGAAGCAACTCCTTCGGAAATAAGCTAAAATTCACGAAAATTGCTTTTCAAATTTTTGTGAATTCCAGCTTATTTCTTGGAGTTAAACGCTTCTGTCTCAGCCTCTTTTTCTTTCTAGCTTTTTGATTTTTCTCTTTTCTTTTGTACTTTTCTCTTTTCATTTTCAGTTCTACGTGTGTCTTTATTTTTAACTTTTTCCTCTTTATGGATGATTGATCGTACTTTTTGTGCAATTTGCTCGTTTTTGTCCCAGTCTTTTACATCTAATAATCGACATAATCGTAACATCTCTTCTTTTTTCTGTTTTTTTCTTTCACGTCTTTGCCATTCTGTTTCCATGTGTCACACTCTCCTTTCTTTAATCATATGTACGCAAAATAATTTTTATATTTTTTTGATTAGACATTTCTATGATTTTAAATAGTAAAAAGAGCCGTCACGGAAAATCCGTCACGGCTCTAAACAAAATATGAGAGGCTGTTTTTGTTTGGCTATTCTTATTACTTGATGCAGGGCAGCTTGTGTCAAGACTTCTTTACATCAAACTTTTTAATTTTACATTGGGATATTTATCCGCAAACCAGCGTTCTGCAAATTGGTTCTCGAATAAGAACAACGGTTGGTCGAAACGGTCACGAGCCAAGATATTGCGACTTGAACTCATCTTCTCATCCAAATCTTCTGGATCGATCCAGCGAGCGATTTTGTGTCCCATTGGAGACATGATTACTTCGGCGTTATACTCATTTAACATACGATATTGGAATACTTCGAATTGTAGCTGACCAACAGCTCCAATGATATATTCTTCCGTTAGATATGTTTTATAAAGCTGAATCGCTCCTTCTTGAACTAATTGATAGATTCCTTTGTGGAAGGATTTTTGTTTCATGACATTTTTTGCAGTCACTTTCATAAACAGCTCTGGAGTAAATGAAGGGAGTTCTTCATAAGCAACTTTTAGTTTTCCTTCGAACAATGTATCCCCAATCTGATAATTGCCTGTATCATATACACCGATGATATCGCCTGCTACTGCTTTTTCGACGTTTTCTCTCGAATCTGCCATAAATTGTGTGACATTGCTTAATTTCAGTTTTTTATTTGTACGTTCCAACCAGACATCCATTCCTCGTTCGAATGTTCCAGAACAGATTCGGACAAAAGCGATTCGGTCACGATGGGCTGGATTCATATTTGCTTGGATCTTGAATACGAAACCTGAAAATTCTTCCTCATAAGGACTTACCATCTGATCATCTTGTGTTTTGTGTCCATAAGGAGCTGGTGCCAATTCAACGAAAGTCTCTAAAAAAGTCTGTACACCGAAGTTAGTCAATGCAGAACCAAAAAATACTGGTGTCTGATCGCCACGAGCAATTTTTTCTTGATTAAATGCATCTCCAGCCTCTTTGATTAGTTCTACTTCTTCTAAGACTTGTTCATATAAGGAATTTTCAGTTAGAGGATGATTTTCGGGAAGCAGTCCATCTTCATCCAATTCTACTAATCGTTCATCCTGATAATTTTCCGGACGATAAAACTCTACACGATTATGGTAGATATCATAAAGACCTTCTAGCCCTTTACCCATACCGATTGGCCAATTCATCGGATAAGATTCGATATCTAATAGCTCTTCTAATTCTTCTAACAATTCCAATGGTTCACGACCATCACGATCTAGTTTGTTGATAAAAGTAAATATCGGGATGCCACGTTTTTTTACAACTTGGAATAATTTCTTTGTCTGTGCTTCGATCCCTTTTGCACTATCGATTACCATGACCGCACTATCCACGGCCATCAAAGTACGATAAGTATCTTCAGAAAAATCTTCATGTCCTGGTGTATCCAAGATATTTACTCGTTTCCCTTGATAATCAAACTGCATAACAGAACTAGTAACAGAAATCCCACGTTGTTTCTCGATTTCCATCCAGTCTGATTTGGCAAAATTACCTGTTTTTTTGCCTTTTACGGTCCCGGCTTGACGGATAGCCCCACCAAACAATAGTAATTGTTCTGTAATCGTTGTTTTCCCAGCATCCGGATGGGAAATGATCGCAAAAGTTCTGCGATTGTCCACTTGTTGCTTTAATTTTGGATTATTCATAACCTAACTCCATTTCTTCCATTCAATTATTTATATTTTCTCTAGGCACAGATTGTCCGATCTCTTAAAGAAAGACAATTTCATATAGGGCTGTGACAAAAGCCGTGTAGCAGTCTCTTTTTCCGAGTAAACGGCGTTCTAGAGACAGCCTATCAGCAATAAGCCCACCCAAGCCAAAAATACGAAAAGCTGTTTTTGCTTGGCTGCTCTTATTACTTAATGCAGGATAGCTTTTTCACAACCTTTGTCAACTACTACAACTGAATCAGTATAGCATGGATTCAGCGAATGAAAAAGCCACCAAACCATAAGAGTCAAATATTTTTTTGTCAGCTGACTAAAAGAAAAGACGTGTTGCTTGTTTATTCAAGCAACACGTCTTTCATAACCAAGTTTCCAATTATCTTCTTGGCTCGTCATCTTCGAATTCTTTTCTGAAGTATCTTCGTTCTTCTTCAGGTTCCGCTTCTGTTTCTTCCGGATCATGAAAAATGACACGGATTTTAAGGATTCGAGAACCTTCCATTTCTTCAGAAACCAGCGTAATATTATCGACATCAAACGATAACTTTTCGCCTTCATCCGGAATCATGCCTAATGCTGTAATCAAATAACCAGCCATCGTATCTACATCACTCATATGCAGATCACTGTCAAAAGCTTCATTGAACTCATCAATCAGCATACGTCCTTGGATGATATATTCGTGTTCATCGATTTTTTCATAAAGATTCTCAACTTCATCTGATTCATCATCGATTTCTCCGACGATTTCTTCTAAAAGGTCTTCTAGTGTTGCTAACCCAACGACGCCGCCATATTCATCTAATAAAATAGCCATCTGATTCTGCGTCTTTTTCATTTCATATAACAGATCATCAATAAAGACCGTTTCAGGAACGAATAAAGGCTCCTGCATGATTTTCTTGATATCTAAATTATCAAAGCCGAATTTATGGGCAGCTTTTAGTAAATTCTTTGTATGAAGGATTCCGACTACTTTATCTTTGTCTTCGTTATAAACAGGGATTCTTGAATAGTTTTCGGATAAAACTTCATTCACATTTTCTTCCACAGTGTCGTTGATATCAATCATAAATGCATCCGTTCGTGGGACCATGACTTCTCGGGCAACTTTCGTATCAAGAGAAAAAACCCCTTGGAGCATTTCTAATTCTTCATTATTCAATACGCCTTCGTTTTCAAGCATATAACGCATTTCATCTCTGGTCATTTTTGAATCTTCATCATCAAAAGTCATCGGCGTGATACGCGCCAATAAACTTGTGGAAGCAGAAAGCAGCCAGACGAAGGGCTTAGCTACTACACCAATCAAGCGTATCAGCCCTGAAGTGAACTTTGCGACTTCTTCTGATTTATTTAAAGCAATACGTTTAGGGTACAATTCTCCAAAAACAATC
The DNA here is from genome assembly GCF_029023785.1 of Enterococcus faecium. NCBI lineage: Bacteria > Bacillati > Bacillota > Bacilli > Lactobacillales > Enterococcaceae > Enterococcus > Enterococcus faecium. The sequence goes on from NZ_CP118955.1 coordinate 1,759,125, forward strand.
GATACATAGGTCAAAATAGCCAGCACAATGATATTTGCAATATTTTTTGCCGCTGTGCCGCCACCTAATACCGGAGCTAACCGTTCCGATAAAGTATTAGCTAGTGAAGCACCAGACAAAATGTTGACCAAAGTGATTCCTACTTGGATTGTCGATAGGAAATTATTTGGATTCTGCAATATTTTTAAAAGCTTTTGAGATTTCACATCTCCTTCATCAGCTTTTTGCTCGATTCGATTCTTATTGATCGAAACAACAGCAATTTCGGAAGCTGCTAAAAAAGCATTGATCAATGTCAAAACGATCAATAATAAAATCTGCGCTAACAGCGACTGACTCTCAGGGTCAGCATTCATAATCGCATTCTCTCCTTATAAAATTAATTTTTAGTTTACGATAGAAAAAAACGTGGCACTATAGCCACGTTAAAATGGTATCACAAAGCAATTTTCTTTGCAATAAAAACAAGTGTACTAAAACTACCTACGAGGTCGTAGCAATTTTCTTCTTGTTTTCATTTTGCTTGTCTTCTTTGACGATTTTGATTATATAGGAAATGATCGTCTTGCAGATTGCGTAAAAAGGAACACCTAAGAAGATACCAAGCAATCCGGCAATATTTCCAGCTACTAGAAGAACGATAATGATCGTTAATGGATGGATTTTCAGTGATTTCCCAATTACATTAGGATAAATGATATTCCCATCCAACTGTTGGACGATTAGCACAACCACACAACAAAGTAATGCTTTTACCGGATCATTGAAGACTGTTACTAGAAATGCAGGTGCTAGTCCTAGATAAGGTCCTAAATATGGAATTAGGTTTGTCAATCCCGCAATGACCCCAAATAAGAAAGCATAATCCACACCAATTACCATATATCCTAAAAATGTGAAGGTACCAACGAATAAACATTCGATTGCTTGTCCGCTAATGTAATTAGCCAATGTTTTATTCAGTTGCCCCAATAACTCCACAATTTGGTTTCTTCTTTTTTCTGGGAAAAACTGTTGGATGTTTGGCACTAGTTTTTCTCCGTCTTTCAACATATAGAACAAGATGAATGGTGCTGTAATGATTACTACGGTTGCCGAAGCGATCGTTCCAACGATCGAACCTAAACTATTGGATACTCCACTAAGGAATTGCTGAATGATTGTCCCGTAAGAAATGTCTAATTGCTCAAAATATTTATTGATATCTACTTCCTTGAACAAAGGCAATTCGGCTACCTCTTTTAACCAGCTTTCTACCTGTTTGATGAAATCAGGCATATTAGATGCCAATGAGGAAATTTGCTGTACTAGACTTGGGATGACACTAAGTAAAATCCAAATAATTGCTGCAACTAAAAGGAGCAGCACAATTGCGACAGCCCATATTCTTTTGATTTTTGCTTTCATCAACAGCTTGACAATAGGATTCAATAAATAGTAAAGAAAGCCTGCAATCAGTACAGGTGCAAATAACGTGGAAAAAAATGTCCCGATCGGTTCGAAAATAAAGTTTATTTCTGATGAAATCATGATCAATGCAGCTATGATCAATAATTCAAGCGACCAAAACATTAGTTTAGACTGTCTAAGTTTTTCAAACAATAGATTTCCTCCTTTCTTTCTTACTAGTATATATTATATTCGTTAAAAATTCTTTTATTCTTTTTTTATTTTTATTATTTGTCAAATTAAGCGAGACAAAACTTTCCATTTACGTAACTCAAAAAAACTTCTAATGGTGTTTGGTAATTTAGTGATTTTCTAGGGATATGGTTTCTTTTAGACGCAACGGATGAGATGAATCCTTGATTGACTTGGTTGAATTCCATTTCTTTTGGTAGTCCATCTTTTCGGAGGAGTCCGTTTGAATGTTCATTTAATCCCCGTTGGGAAGGCGTTCCTGGGTCTGCGAAATAAATATCAATATCATTCGTATTACTAATACTTTTCCAATTAGAGAATTCTTTTCCACAATCAAAGGTAATTGATTTGAAAAGATTTTTGGGTACGGATTGAAGCCATTCATTAATCGAATTTTCAATATCAACTGCCTTACGGCCTTCTGGTTTCAAGGCGATAATGGCTTTTGAAAGTCGCTCAACGAGTGTGATGACGGCACTTTTATGGTGGATGCCGACAATCGTATCACCCTCTAAATGTCCAAATTCTTCTTCGAAAACGACATAATCTTTTTTACGTTCAGAAATATTTCTTTTGAATGCCTGTTTTCCACGTTTTTCCTTATAACCATTTGGTTTTCGTTTTCCTTGCATCGGTAAATGTAAAACATTGAATTCTCCCGTCTTAAACCGGCGATAGAGGGTACTTACTGAACAAGAGAAGGTTCGCTCTGCACGGCCAATAATGACGTCTGGGGTCCAACCTTCAGTTGATCTTTTTTCAATGTATTCTTTTTCCTCAGCAGGAAAAATGATTTCGGTTCTCCCACAACGTCGCTTATTTTCTTTGTATTGTTCAAAGTATTCAAGTGCTGTTCCACCACATTTGAGAAAGTTATAGACATTGTAAATTGTTTGGCGTCCACGTTTAAGCTGCTTCGCAACGATAGCAACCGGAGTTTCTTGATGAAAATATGCTTCTATCATTACAAGCTCGTTTGGTGTAAGATGGGTATAAGTCATTTATGTTCACTCTCCTTGTATGCTTTAGCGGGTATTACAATTTGAGTGTAACATAAATGGCTTTTTTATTTGTCTCGCTTAATTATACAAACGGCGTTTTGAAAACTTGCCATACTTTTTATTTGTTTTATTTTCCAGTATACTATACGAAAGGAAGGTGGCTAGACCATGAAAGTTGTACAAACAAAAGATACAATGAGCAATATTTACTTAGATGCTGTACGGATCAGGCATCAAGTTTTTGTAGTCGAACAGGGTGTGCCTTTGTCTCGAGAAATAGACAAAGATGAAGCCCATTGTATCCACTTCGTCCTGTACTCAGATAAAAAAGAACCGCAAGGAACTGTACGTCTTTTGCCTTTAGAAAACGGAAAAATGAAATTACAGCGGATGGCGATTCTTTCTGAATACAGACACCAAGGGTTAGGAAAAATATTGATTGAAGAAGCAGAAAACTTTGCTAAGAATCAAGGCTATAATACGATTTTATTAGGGGCACAATCCACAGCTGAAACTTTTTACGAAAAACTAGGATATACAGCTTACGGCGATCCTTTTGAAGATGCTGGCATGCCTCATATTTATATGAAAAAGACTTTATAAAAATTTATTTCGAAAAAAGCAAAAAACAGCAAGCTTTTGAGAAAAATCTCTCACTGGCTTACTGTTCTTTTTTGTGTTTACTTACGCGACAATTGCTTGTAACGGTTATACCAAATATCAATATAGCCTTCCGAGAACGGGCCATCTCCATTATTGATCCAGTCAACCAGAATCTTCACATTTTCTTTTAGGATGAAGTCAATATCGTTCGGGTAATTCATCATTTTGCTGTGCATCTCATATTCATCGACATCCAATAGTCGTTTCTCGCCGTCAGGAAATACCTTGATATCCAAGTCATAGTCGATATATTTCAAGGCCTCATCGTCCAGCAAAAAAGGTGAAGCTAGATTACAATAATAGGAAACCCCCTTTTCTCTGATCATTGCTATTACATTGAACCAGTATTTTTTATGAAAATAAACAATCGCTGGTTCGCGCGTTACCCATCGGCGTCCATCAGATTCAGTGACTAATGTGTGATCATTCACGCCGATCATAGAGTGTTCGCTTGTTTTTAATACCATGGTATCTCGCCACGTTCGATGCAATTTGCCGTCGTGCTTGTAACTTTGGATCGTCACAAACTCTCCTTCTTTTGGAACTCCCATAGCAACCCTTCCTTAAGCAGCATTTTGTGCTTTGTGTTTGGGTGTTCATTACACCGACATCATAATTATTATATCAATAAAAATGAGCTTTGCCTAGAAAGGATTCCTATTGTTTCGATTTTTCTCTAACTGATCTACCAGTTTCATTTGGACCTTAGGAAAAACGACCGAATCAAATGCATCAGGCTTCAACCACTTCGAAGTTTTGTTCTCGGTAAATTCTTGTTCTGCTCCCTCGGTTGCCCGTCCGTAAAAAAGGAGAACATGCCATTTCAGATGACTAAAAATATGAGTAACTTCTCCTAAATGTCGTGTCTGCCAAACAAAGAGTTCCTGCTTTTCAAATGGGAGATTTTGCTCTTCTTCTGCTACTAGGTCATCAAACAGATCGATTTCTGGCTTTGTTTCCCATTCTTTTTTCAATCGCTCATACTCCTCTTGTGTCACTTCCATCATTGGAAATGTCCACATATTCGCCAGCAATTTTTGGCTATCTCTTTCTTCAAAATAATACGCTCCAGAATGATTTTGAAGAGCTGCACTGATATAATAAACGTCTTTTGGCTTTGCTTTTTTTGTTTTTACAGGAAAACTCGTTTGGATTCCTCGTTTGTTAGCTAAACAAAAGGCTTGGATCGGACAAGTCTCACACTTTGGAGAAGTTGGTGTACAGATAGCTGAACCTAGATCCATCATTGCTTGGTTGAATTCACCTGGATGCTTTTCATCAATGATTTTCCGCATCGCTTCATCAAAGATTTTCCTGCTAGAAGCTTTTGCGATGTCTGCTTCAATGCAAAACAATCTGCTGACTACTCGCATCACGTTGCCGTCAACTGCAGGTTCTGGAAGTCCAAATGCGATACTTGCAATCGCGCCTGTCGTATATGGTCCTATTCCCTTCAATGAGCTAATTTCTTCAGGCGTTTGCGGCATTTCCCCATCAAATTCTGACATGATCTGTTTAGCAGCAGCTTGGATGTTCCGGGCTCTTGAGTAATAACCAAGGCCCTCCCATGCTTTTAAAAGCTTTTCTTCTGGAGCATTTGCTAGCTCTTCAATTGTAGGAAACCATTCCATGAAACGATAAAAATAATCGATCACTGTGTCTACTCTGGTTTGCTGAAGCATGATCTCAGAGATCCAGATACGATAAGGATCACGATTATAGCGCCAAGGCAGGTTTCTTTTTTCTTGTTCATACCATTGAATGAACTGATCTTGAAATTCTTTTGTTTCTTTATCTGTCCATTTTTCCCATTCTTTATTCACTTTCCTCTTCCTTTTCCGTAATGAATCGCTGGATCATATCCAAATCAAATCCTTTTTGATATAAGCTTTGCTTTACTTTTAGATTTCTTTTTTTAGGTTCAAACCTTAAATTTCTTCGCCATAGTTTATCTCCTTGTTTGACTAAATAATCATATTCTATTTCTTGATCTGCTTCTTGCGGAAGATCAGCTATCGCTTGTTGGATCACTTCTTGAGAAAAGCCTTTCGTCATCAATGTTTGTTGGATTTTTCTCAATAATTCTTTTTGGCTTTTTCCGTGATTTTTTCCAAACGCTTTTTCGGCTGTCTGATGTGCATTTTGAACTTGGTCTTCAAATGTATATTGGCTGAGCGCTTGTTCAATGATTTCAGGTTTCAAACCTTTTTGCTGCATCTGCTGCGCTAATTTCTTTGGTCCTTTGTCACTTAAGCGCATATTCGTGCGCACATAACTTTCCCCATAGACCAAATCATCGACAAGGTCCAATTCTTTTAAGCGGGCTACGATTTTATTTCGATCTTCTTGAAGGATTTCCTTTTCTTTTAAGTATGTTCGGATTTCTTTTTCCGATCGCAACTGATAACTTAAGTAATTCATTGCTAGGTGAAAACCGAAATCAGCTCCGCTACTCTTCTTGATCTCTTGGATAGTTTCTTCGTCTAATTCCCGTCCTTTTAATAATCGATAGCGTACTAATACATCTTCAGATACTTGTAAAGCTTCTCCTTCAGATAAATCTACGCGATAGAAAGGGCCTTTGCCTTTACTGATTCTCGTAACGGTTAACATAAACATCCTCCTCGAACATATATTCTCTATCATACCACAGAAAATCCCCGTAATCAGGTATTATATGTTAGAATAAACCACAGAAAAAAGAAAAAGGGAGATACTTATGGCAGAAACAATTGTCAAAACTGGACAAACGGTTCCTTTGAAAATCAAGCGTTTAGGCATAAATGGTGAAGGAATCGGTTATTTCAAACGGTTGATCATATTTGTTCCATATGCACTACCAAAAGAAGAAGTACTAGTGAAAATCACGAAAGCAACTCCTCGCTATGCAGAAGGAGAATTAATAAAAGTCAAAAAAACAAGCAAAGATCGCGTAGTGGCACCATGTCCTGTTTACTATGAATGCGGTGGCTGTCAATTACAACACTTAGCTTATCAAGCTCAATTGGATTTTAAAAAGGATCTGCTTTTGCAAGCATTGGAAAAATTCAAACCAGCAGGCTTTCGATCTTATCAACTTTTGCCGACGATCGGGATGGATGAGCCTTGGCATTATAGAAACAAAGCACAATTTCAGTTACGAAAAAATAAGCAGACTCAAAAAATTGAAGCTGGTTTATACGAAGCAAACTCTCATCAGTTAGTCCCTATAACAGACTGCTTGGTTCAAGAACCTCGAACACAAAAAGTAATGAATACTGTTGTTCAACTATTGAATAAATTTGATGCACCCATCTATGATGAACGGACAAACAGTGGAATCTTCCGCACAATCATGGTTAGAATCGGTGTTAAAACTGGGGAGTTACAAGTTGTTTTTATTACTCGCAGTAAAAAATTCCCGCAAAAAAACGCAATGATCCGTGAGATCAATGAACGACTGCCCGAAGTTGTTTCAATCATGCAAAATGTCCAGGCACAAAAAACGTCTCTCGTGATGGGGGATGAAACGATCCACTTATGGGGAAAAGAAGCCATTGAAGAACAAATCAATGAAGTGACTTTCGATCTTTCTCCTCGTGCCTTCTTTCAACTCAATCCTCAGCAGACCGAATTGCTTTATGGCGAAGGAATCAAAGCATTAGATGTCCAGCCTAATGAAACGATCGTGGATGCTTATTGCGGAGTTGGGACGATCGGCTTAAGTGTAGCAAAACAAGCCAAAGAAGTACGGGGAATGGATACCGTTCCTCAAGCAATCGCTGATGCAAAAAAAAATGCGGAAAGATTAGGATATCACAACACTCGATATGAAGTCGGGACAGCAGAGCAAGTTCTGCCTAAATGGTTGAATGAAGGTTTTCAGCCTGATGGTATCATCGTAGATCCACCACGTACGGGTTTGGATAACGCATTGATCCAATCATTATTGAAATACCCTCCAAAAAAACTTGTTTATATCTCCTGTAATGTTTCTACACTTGCCAGAGATCTGGTTAATTTAAGTAAAAAGTTCAAGATTGAATATTTACAGTCCGTCGACATGTTTCCTCAGACTGCACGTTGTGAAGTTGTCGTGAAGATGACGAGACTCGCTGACTAAATGAAAGAGGTTGTGAAAAAGTCTGCCCTGTATCAAGTAATAAGAACAGCCAAACAAAAATAGCTCTTCATGTTTTATGAATACTGTACTTGTGACCGAAGAGTTAACAGGAGGACACTATTTATTTAAAAAAAGGGTTGTGACATAGTTTTTGTCACAGCCCTTTTTGATTATTATTGGATATTCACGTCTATCACTTGATAAAATGCATTTGTCGTATCGCTGATATTCCATACTGCTAAAATCACATTATATCCTTTTCGATCCTGCGGAAGTGTGATCGTTTGGTTGACTGTTTTTGGTGGAACAGTTGCTTTGTCGTCTATTTTTGTGATCAATTCAAAATCACTAAATTTCAAAGGTTGATTAGGATTCCAAGTTGGTTTGGTAATGTAGTAATCCCAAGTACTTGTCCGATGTTGTGCTGTTAAATTCCAAGTAATATTTAATGTTCCTGGATTAACCATGTTTTTATGCCATCTGTTAGATGTCTGTTCATCTAAAGGCTCAAAGCCGCTGACTCCTGCACTAGCAATTTTTCCATCAATGAATGTATTTTTGGTAGCTTCGATACTTTGCGGTTCCCATTGTGCTCTTCCGACATTTTGATTTAAGTTTCCTGCTGCTGATGTTCCTAGGTATGCACGGCTTCCTGGAGAAGTAATATAACCATGCGCAAAACCTGGAATGCTAAAACCGAACAACCCTAAACTAACTAACCCAATAAACAATAACGTACTAATCTTTTTCATGTAGAAACCTCCTTCATTTGATAACCACATTGTAAACGCTTTATTGTATTAACACAAACATTATGCTTTTATAATTTTATGTTGAAGTAAAAAAGGTGAAAAAAGTAAGATGCAGATTATAACAGAAGTAGACGAGAAAAGTACAAATAGAAAACATGAGAATCAAATCATATGATCTTTTTCAAAAACATCATTCATATAAACAAATGTTCAACTTTTTAATAACAACAATTATCAATTTTTTTCTTACTTCACAAACTAAATACAGGTCTTGCTGTGAGCCTTCATGGTAAACTAATATTATAGAAAGGAGTTAGTAAAATGAAGATGATAAAAGATATTCGTTTTTGGGTTTGTGTTATAGGAATTGTCATATTAGGCTTTTTATCAGGGTTGCTTAGCGGAAATCCCGGAGAATATTACTATTCTTTGCAACTTCCACCATTTGCACCACCTAGCTGGATATTTGGGCCGATGTGGACCTTACTGTATATATTGATGGGTATTTCTCTTTATTTGTTACTTAATCACAACAACAAAAAACAGCGAAACAATCTTGTCGGTCTTTTTGTGATTCAGTTCATTTTTAATTTTATATGGTCTGCTCTATTTTTTAATTTAAGAAATATTTTCATTGCAGCAATCGATATTACACTTTTAGTTATTTTCTTGTCAGTGCTTATGTATCAGTTGTGGCTGCATCATCGCCTGGCAATGTGGCTCATGATTCCTTATTATTTATGGGTACTATTCGCAACTCTATTGAATTATTCAATTTATTTTTTAAACTAAGCGCTAAAAAGAGACGTCCTGTAATTTAACACATAGAAAAAGTGCCACCTAAGTTAGATTTTTTGTCTAATTTAGGTGGCACTCTTTATTAACCAAACTATTTTTTTCTAGTACCCACTTGTTGTTCCATACTCATTATTCTGGTCATAACCATAACCATTTTGTTCCTGTCCAGCGTAAGGATCATAACTTTGAGTATCTTGACTTGGTGTATAGTACTGACTTGTATCTTCTGTTTGCTGATAATAGGTATTCGGATCTTGGTACTGATCATATGTGTTTTCTGAATAGGAAGAATAATCGGTGTACCCTTCACTATTCGATCCATCACCGTTTGTCGAATCGCCATCTTCCGAATCATCAAAGAACATCATTGAAGCATTCTCATTTTTCAAATTAGGTAATGTATCGCTTGTTTTTATATTTAATTGTTTCTTCAGTTCATTTTGGATCGAAAGAAGATCATTTTTTCCTAAAATTTGATAGTAGATATCATTGATCATTTGTCCTTCGCCTTGCAACTGGTCTTGTTTGATTGTTTCAAACGCCGGGGTGTAGTTCGTCGCTACATCAAGCATGTCATCCCAATCTAAGTCCGTCGTCACATTGTTCTCAACTGCTTTTAAAATTTTTCTATAATTGCTTACGCCATCTAAACTTAAAACTTTATTGACGATTTTCGTCACTACTTCCCGCTGACGACGTTGTCGACCGATATCGCCTTCTGGATCTTCGTGTCGCATTCGAGAATAGGCTAAACCTTTTTCTCCATTCAATGTTTGTTCACCTACTGGTACATGGACACCATCCAAAGTAAAGTCAATTTTATTATTCACTTTGATGCCACCGACCGCATTGATCAAATCTTCCATGCCATCCAAATTGATCGTTACATAATGATCAATAGGAATATCGAGCAGTTGCTCAATTGAATCCATGGCCATTTCGACACCACCAAATGCGTAGGCATGATTTAATTTATCTACCGTTCCATAACCTACGATATTCGTATAAATATCTCGGTCCAAACTGATGATCGTTGATTTTTTTTGTTTCGGATTAACTGTTACTACCATCATCGTATCAGAACGTCCTTGTTCCGTTCTTCCTAATCCACCGGTATCTAAACCTAATAGCAAAACCGAAAAAGGTTCTTTGTCATCAATGCTTACTCTCTCAGAACGTTTGGAGGATATTCGATTAGAGTTTTTAGAAATTTTGTTTACTGTTTGGCTCGCTTCTCCCATAAATCTGATTCCGTATGCTGATAATCCGGCAATCAGCAAAACGAATACCCCTAACAAGGTTAATAGAACTTTTTGCCATCGCTTCATAATACACCTCTGTTTCACATTTTCTAAAATATTGTCTCATATAACTGTTCAATCAGCAAATTCACTTTTTAATCATAAGAAAACTTTAAAAAACATTTTTGTGTAACGATTATTATTTTTTAAAATTTCTCAAAATTCTTAACTATCATACCATACCGTGAAAAAGATCGAAAGACCGAATACACGCAGTTCGCAATCGTTTTATCTTTTTTTATGTATTTTTTCCAGAAAAAGCGAACAACAAGGTATTTTCCAAATAATCGTGCAGTAAAATGATCGCACATACCTTTCCCATCTTTTTAACAGTCTTTGCCTACCGTTCAGATTATCATTCGATTTCACGAAAATTTCTTCCTATGACTGGTCCTTTTGTTAAACCCATCTTCTATTCGTTTTATTTCCAGCTCACTGCATGGCTCTTAAAATGACTCGAACTAGTGATTGCATTACCATCATCTTTTAATGGATAGATATGCTCCTCTTCAAAGTAAAACGATTTTCTTTTAAAGTAATAGAATTGACATGGTAATGAGTATGTATACTAGTGGTTTCACAAATGGTCTTTTATTCAACATCCAAAAACTGAAATTTCTTTAAAATCCATTACTAACGAAGAAAATGTTCCTTGCTTGATAATTAGTTAGGACATGTCAAGTGAACAAATGCATTTACTTAGCCAAAAAATCTAAAAACTTCATAAATAGACAAAAAGACACGACTCTCTAAGAAGTCGTGTCTTTATTCAACAAATTATTATAATTTAGTCACTTCAGCAGCTTGAGGTCCGCGTGCACCTTCAACAATCGTGAATTCTACTTCTTGACCTTCTTCTAGGCTCTTGAAGCCGTCTCCTTGAATTGCTGAGAAATGAACAAATACGTCATCTCCGCCGTCTACTGTAATAAACCCAAATCCTTTTTCATTGTTGAACCATTTAACCGTTCCGTGTTCCATAAATGTATAGCCTCCAAAAAAGTTCTTGCAAGTAACCTTGCAAGAACATTATACCCAATTTAGAAAACGCTAGCAAGCTTTCGCTCTTTTATTTTCCAAATTATTTTTAAGACTGATATGACGGAGGAAATGGTTATTTTGCTGCTTCGAAACGTTTGTTTACTTCATCCCAATTAATAACATTCCAGAATGCTGCAATATAATCTGGTCGGACATTTTTATATTTCAAATAATAAGCATGTTCCCAAACGTCCAAACCTAGAATTGGTGTCTTTCCTTCCATCAATGGAGAATCTTGATTTGCAGTAGAGGTAATAGCTAATTTTCCATTTTCCATTACAAGCCAAGCCCATCCAGAACCAAATCGTCCAGCGGCTGCTTTTTTGAATTCTTCTTTAAAAGAAGAAAAATCACCAAAAGCTTCATTAATCGCTTCTTTTATTTCTCCTGTAGGTTCGCCACCAGCATTTGGTGCCATGATTTCCCAGAAAAATGAATGGTTAGCATGTCCGCCACCATTGTTACGTACAGCTGTCTTGATATCTGTTGGAATAGCGTCCATATCAGATAATAATTCTTCTATTGTTTTTTCGCCTAATTCTGGGTATTTCTCAATTGCTGAATTTAAATTCGTCACATAAGTATTGTGATGCTTATCATGATGCAGATGCATCGTTTCTTCGTCAATATAAGGTTCCAATGCGTCATATGCATAAGGTAGATCTGGTAATGTGTAAGTCATAAAAAAATTCCTCCTCAATGTTTTCTTAATAATGTCTACATTACAAAGAGTAACAAAGAGAAGGAAATTCTTCAATTGTTATGCCTAGTCGTCTTTTTCACTTTGACCTACTTCTTCTTCAAAAACCTCAGTTTCTTTAAAAATAAACAACTTGCTGAAAATATAGTTCGCAAGGATAACAATAATTTGAGTGATGATTTTCGCCACATACTCATTGCTGTTCATAACATTGATCAACAATACCATTGCCCCCATGTCCAATCCGTAAGAAAGGATACGGTAGAAGAAGAACTTACCGCATTCAATAAGTGCATGTGTAAAATTCGGTGATTTTGAATGGAATACCCAAAGTTTGTTCGTTACAAAAGCAAACAATACAGAACAAAACCACGAAATAGAATTGGATAAGGCCATACTTAAATCAAAATATTGGCGTGCGAGAGCAAAACTAACAAAATTTACAATCGTAGCCAAACCACCAAAAAAGAGATAGACTAGTATCTCCCAATATCCTTTTGCTTCTAAATATCCTTTTAACTGTCGATACTGCTTCATGAGCCAACCTACCTTATTAAAAATTCTTATTTATCATACTCTATATTTCAATAACTTTCATCTTTATTTAAAAAAATTAATTTTTTTTGATCCTTTGCCTTTGTCTCTGCTTGGATCGTCACATGTGTAATACCATATTTTAATTTTAATAAAGAAATTATACGAGGATATATCTTTTCAATCTCGCTTAGTAGCTGATCTTCAAAATCAATATGTCCGTCGAAAATAATTATCTTTTCGCTATACTGCCAAATATGGACATGATGAACATCCTTTACCCCATCGATTGCTTCAATTTCTTGTTCCATTTTTTCATAGTCGATAGCAGGTGCACTTTGTATCAAAATAGCGGCAGCTTTTTTGATCACCATTATCGCTTCTATCAATATATATATCGAAATGATCAGTGTAATAACTGGATCGATCCAGTAGATATCGAAAAAACGGATCAAAATTGCTCCGATAATCACACTTACCGAAGACAGTGTATCACTTAACAAATGCAAATAACTAGATTTTATATTCAAACTTTCATCTGCTTCTTGTCGTAATAATAATACTGAGAACAAATTCGCGAGCAATCCAATAACTGCTACTGTTAGCATCAAATGACTATTTATCTTTTCTGGTGAAGTGAACCGCTTGAATGCTTCAACGGTTAAAAACAAGGATAATATGATCAATATGAATGAGTTGATGAAAGCACTCAATATTTCTAAACGCTGGTAGCCATACGTACGTTTTTTATTTGCTTCTTTTCGGGCCATTTTTTGTGCCCCGTAAGAAAAAATAATTGCCAATGTATCACTAAGGTTATGGAAAGCATCTGAAACAAGAGACAAACTCCCTGACATAATCCCTCCAATAAATTCTGATAAAGTGATCACCGCATTCAAAACCACTACTCCAAATAGTTTTTTTGATGATCTCTGTGGCTGTGTAGGCACTATTCCTTCCTCCATTTTATTTATATTGGATAGTCTTTAGACAAGAATAACATTTTTTTGATATTTCACCAATCATTCAGCTGTTTCCCTAAAGCACTTGTATTTCACTTGATACTTCGCTAGAATTGCAAGTGATGACACTACTAGATGAGGAGTACTTATGACAACAAAACAATTAATTATCAGTTCCTTTATACGATTCAAAGACCTAAAGGAGGCGAGAAATGTCCCATTTTGGAAAGCCATTGTCTATCTTTTAGTTTTGAGTATAATTATGGCTTTGCCAATCTCTTTTCAAGTTTTTCAAGTCTTAAACAACATTCAATTGGATGGGCAAAAGATTGCTACTCGCATTCCTGATTTTACAATCCAAAACGGGCAGCTTCAAACCGAAGAAAAAGAAGGATTCATTTACCAAACAAACTCCATTATCTTCACATTTGATCCAGAGGGAAAACGAACAGAACAGGACATCTCTACTGATTTTATGGGGAATTTTGTTAGTGTCGGGATGTTAAAAAACAAACTTATCATAGCTCTTCCTAATACAGGCACGACTTCTGCTTTGTTGAACAATAACCAATTAGAACTTCCCTACACCAATGAATCTTTAAAAAACTTAACAGGTAAGCAGCTCCGTTCTTTTTTAAGTGAAGCATCTATACCACTTTGGATAAAAGTCCTGACATTTATATTTTCTATTTATCCTAGTTTTCTGAATCTGCTGATCACTTTGCTATTTACCAACATTGCTGCTTTTCTCTATGCACGCTTTCGACTAACAAAAGCTACTTTTCTTGATTGTTTAAAAACATTGATCTATTCAATTTCATTGCCTACTATAATTGCAACAATCTTGATGGTCTTTCTTCCTTCTTTTGACACTAGCGCCTTCATTGCTTTTGCAGGAATCTTTATTTTTGCTCAAGCTGTCAAAGGATGGGCAAAAATATCGATCAATTAAGAAATAAAGACAACTCGTTATTTCTACTTCAATAGACCCTTTTAGAGGTTGTGACATTTTTTTGTCACAGCCCCTTTTTTATTTGAAAAATATTTCTTTCTCAAAAAACAAGCAAGGCGCTTCAAAGTTCTTCTTGTATGCGCTACACTTAGAGTAAAGAAAGGCGGGAAATTAACTATGTCAGAAAGAATCATTTATGCAGATCGTCCATTTCGTGATGAATTTATCGAAGAAATCCATACTATAGCGCCTGGTTATATCTTTAAAACAGAATTACAACCAGAGGATCTACAAAATGTAGAGATCAGTTTGGGCTGGAACTCAGACTACCAAGAAAAACTATTAGCCTCTTCTACCTTGAAATGGGTCCAATCTATCTCAGCTGGTGTTGATCAGCTACCCCTTGAGACTTTTTCAAAGAAACATATTTTACTTTCAAATGGTAGTGGCATCCACAGTGAATCGATTACGGAGCATGTCTTAGGAATCATCCTTGGGTATTCTCGTGGTCTTTTTCAAGCACAAAAGGCACAGAGTGACATGAAATGGTTAGGTTCATCGGTCCATTACCAATCTATCCAAGGGAAAAAAATACTAATCATTGGAACTGGCCATATTGGAAAAATGATTGCAAAAAAATGCAAAGCATTAGACATGAACTGCTATGGAATCAATACATCCGGTCATCCAGCAGAAGGAATGGAAAAGACTTTTTCTTTAAATCAACTAAAGGAAGTTCTTCCTGAAGTAGATTTCGTAGTCAATATCTTACCTCTAACGGAGGAAACAACTGGGCTCTTTGATCAGCATATGTTTGAACACTTTGATCCAAAATCTGTATTCATCAATGTTGGCCGTGGTGCTTCTGTTAAGACACAAGATCTGGTGCAGGCTTTAAATAACCAGCAACTTTCCTTTGCAGCATTAGACGTTTTTGAGGAAGAGCCTCTTCCACAAGATCATCCTCTTTGGAAAATGGACAATGTACTGATTACTTCCCACATTGCAGGTTTGACACCTGATTTTCAAAAGAAATTAATGGCTATTTTTTTAACCAATCTGAAAAGCTACTTTGCCACCCATGAGCTTCAAACCAATCAAGTAAAATTGTCTGCAGGATATTAATAGCTGAAAACAATATTTTCAAAAGAAAAAAGAGAAGGTGACAAAAATTGTGTCACCCTCTCTTTTTTTATTGTTTTTTAAAGTGATAGGTTGGCTCCTCCAGGTTGGGATCATAATCAACAAGTAAATCATATCCTTTAAAGAACCATTCATCTGCTTCCTCGATAAAAAAAAGTGTCCCATCCATTTCCACTTTCTTTACAGGATGTTCTGGCTGTTCAACTGACATTCCAATCGAAAAACCATCATGAACCTCTGTTTTGCCGTAGACTTTTCCAAAAAAACGTATTCCGTAAGTTTCTGGCAGATCAATTTCTGAGTCAAACCACTTTTGTGCTTTTGGCGTTACCGTTAATTTCATCCCAACAACCTACTTTCTCTTTTCTTTCTATTGATTCATCTTATCGTCTAGAATATCCACATCGCCTGTCTCTCCAATAACCAGTAGATTATCATTTTCACGAACATATTCATCTGCTGCAGGAGAAGCGATAACCGTTTGATCTACTCTTCGTATGGCGACTACTGTTAAGTCAAAACGTTGCCTGAAATTTAATTCAGCTAATGTTTTGTTGAAAAATTTAGGATTGGAGACTCGGATTTCTGCTAAAGAATATTTATCTGACAGCTCTAAGTAGTCTAGAATATTCTTTGATACTAAGTTATGTGCAATCCGTATCCCCATGTCTCGCTCAGGGTGTACGACACGATCTGCTCCGATCTTCTCTAGTACACGGGCATGGTACTCATTTTGGGCTTTTGCTAAAATATTCGGTACGCCCATTTCCTTTACCATCAGAGTAACTAAGATGCTGGCTTGGATATCTTCTCCAATAGCGACAATTACATGATCGAAATTTCTTATACCTAATGAACGAAGTGTCATCTCATCCTGTGCATTTGCCACAACAGCATGAGTGGCTATATTCATATATTCATTGACTCGATCTTCATTACTGTCAATAGCCAGTACTTCTTGTCCAGCTTCGATCAGTGTACGGCAGATGCTTCCGCCAAATCGTCCAAGGCCTACAATTGCAAAATTTTGTTTCACCATTTTCCTCCTTTAGTATCTTCTTTTCTCAGTATAACAAAGCCTTTCCAAAAACAAAAGCAAGCATCATTATTGTAAAAAAGCCAAGAAAAATAATAGTTATTTTCTCAGCTTTTGATTATCCTCTTTATCATCGTTTTTATTTCACCAAACCATGTTTAAACGCATAGATAGCTGCTTGAGTTCGGTCTTCTACCTCTAACTTAGCTAATATATTCGACACATGCGTTTTAACTGTTTTCAGTGTGATAAACAATTCATCCGCGATTTCCTGATTACTTTTCCCTTCAGAAATCAGCATCAAAATTTCATTTTCTCGATTCGTTAATTCTTCATGCAATACTGGATCATTTCGCCGACTCATTTTTTCCATCATTTTTGTTGTCACTTCAGGTTCCAATACTCGCTCGCCGCGTTGCGTAGCCCTTATAGCATCAGCTATTTCATGTGCGGTAGACGTCTTCAATAAATATCCTGCTGCTCCTGCTTCAATTGCAGGATAAACTTTTTCATCATCAATAAAACTTGTGACGATAATGATTTTGGCTTTTGGCCAATCTTTTAAGATTGCTTTTGTTGATTCGATGCCATCCATTTCTTCCATGACTAGATCCATTAAAATGACATCTGGTCGAAGTGCCATCGCCTTTTCATAGCCTTGACGTCCATTTTCAGCTTCTCCAATCACTTCAATGTCTTCTTGGATAGATAAATAAGAAGAGACGCCTAAGCGTACCATTTCATGGTCATCTACTAATAAAACTTTTATCATCTTTATCTATGCCTCCTTCATCAAAGGGACCTTGATCTCCACGCTCGTACCTTGCCCTTTAAAACTAATGATTTTTACTGTTCCACCAATACCAGCTACTCGTTCTTTGATATTGTTCAATCCATAACTTCCCGTTTTGGTTTCATTCATATTAAATCCTGTCCCGTCGTCAATGATACGTAATAAAAGATTGTTATCTATTTTATGCAAATAGACTTCTAATTCATTAGCCTTAGCATGTCTTAATGTGTTTGATAACAATTCTTGAACGATTCGGAACAAGTGATCCTCAATGGAACTAGTTAATTTTACATCTTCTACATCCCATTTTAGCGAAATCTGGATTTTATTCTGCAATTCCTTCAATAACTGCTCAATGCCTTGTTTTAAACTTTTTTCTTCTAAATTGACTGGACGCAGATGAAGAAGCAGCGCACGCATCTCAGACTGGGAAGCGTTGATGATCTCTGCCACCATTTTCAACTGCTTACGGAACATTTCTGGTGTCTCACTTTTTTCTGCTTGCTCCGTCAATGCCGACATCATCATCATCGCTGCAAATAATTGCTGTGAAACTGAATCATGAAGCTCACGAGCTAATCGATGCCTTTCTAATTCTAAAATCTCTTCTTTGGTTTGTCCATCTACATATTGAGGACGGCTAGTCATAATCTGTAATTCACTGGATACTTCGATCATTTTTTCTTTTATTTTAGTAATTTCCATATCAATATCTTTGATGTACAGATCATCCGACGCGCTTGGGATCGGCTGATGCAAAAGTTTGGATTCATAATTGCCAGAAGAAAGTGCACGAAGCTTTTCTTCGATTTTCCCGTATTTTGCCTTTTGAATAAGTGATAACAATAGAAATACGATCAATCCTACACCTAATGAAATTGCCATCAAATGGAAGATAAGCGGAACGTATAATAAACGCGCACGCAGCAATTCTCCCCACCAATGACTTTGGTTACTGGCATAAAAATAAGTGAAAAGTGAAAATAGAATAATAAGGAAAGCCGCAATCCCCGAATAAACAGCTAGCATTGCTTTGGATATTCTTCCCATCATATTCGTATCACCTCGACATCTCCAACCAAGGTATTGGTAATGATCTTCAATCTGCGAGGATTTTCATCATAATCACTGCTGCAGATTTTGATCTGTTCGTTTTTTAAGGAAAACTGCTCTTCTTCAAACAAGACATTTCCTACTAATGTCGCATGCTCTAAACGAATAGCCACTC
Organism: Enterococcus faecium; assembly: GCF_029023785.1. Classification (NCBI taxonomy): domain Bacteria; kingdom Bacillati; phylum Bacillota; class Bacilli; order Lactobacillales; family Enterococcaceae; genus Enterococcus; species Enterococcus faecium. The sequence continues at coordinate 1,777,772 of NZ_CP118955.1, forward strand.
CCAGGGGTACTAAGATCCGTGTTCTGCCTATCCCTTTTCTTACAATCACAATATTATCATCTTTTGGCAAAAGTGTATTGCCCAAATCGATGATAGTATCACCAGAAATGATGGCAATGTTGATATCATCCCATTCATAGACGTCGTTTCCAATACGTTGGTTACCAAATAATTGCTGTCTTTTACGCTCATTATTATGTGTTTTTAATTGCTCTGTTTGGACCATCATGATCTGTTTTTTTCGCCAAAAAGCATTTTTTGTCAAATCTATTCCTGAAATCTCTACACCTTTCAGCCCGATAAATAAAACGGCCAATACAACCATCATCCATAAAGCAGGACTGTTGACTAAGCTAAAAAAAATGACCAAGCTCCCTAAGATCAATTGAAAATTTTGAAATTTAGTACGAGGATATTTGCGCATAGCTAGATATATATTGAAAATACCGAATATTACTAAAAGCAAAAGTCCAGTATTGTTTACGATTTGCCAAACAGCAAATAACAGCAGCAGTGCTTCGACTACCACAAAAAAACGCCAAGAACTATTCATCGCTTTTTCTCCCTCCTGACACATTCTCATTTCATCATACCTATTTTTTTGACTGTTGGCTATAGGACTTTAGATGTAAGATCGTTCAGTGAAACCTGCAATACTCAAAGAGAAAAGATCTAGAGTGCGTCATCAGTAAGATGAACTCTCTAGATCTTTCAGTCAGACTACGCTTGTTCTACTTTGACGATTTTAACTAACATATCGCCACCTGGTGTAGCAATGGTTACTTCATCATTTTTACGTTTGCCAATCAATGCTTGCGCGATAGGAGAATCATTGGAAATCTTTCCAGAAAACGGGTCTGCTTCAGCACTTCCGACAATCGTGTACTCTTCTTCATCTCCATCAGGCAACTCGATGAACGTAACTGTTTTACCGATCGATACCTCATCTGCATCTACGCCGTCATTATCGATGATTTGTGCAAAACGGATCATATTTTCAATTGTTGTGATTCTTCCTTCAACAAATGCTTGTTCATCTTTAGCTGATTCGTATTCGGAGTTTTCGGAAAGATCTCCGAAACCGCGAGCGATTTTGATTCGTTCAATGATTTCTCCGCGTTTAACTGTTTTTAGTTCTTCTAATTCTTTTTCTAATTTTTCTTTACCTTCTAGAGTCATTGGATAAACTTTCTCTACCATGTGTAACGTCTCCTTTTTTCGATAAAATACCGCAAAAGGTAATCTTTTGAGGAATATAGTCCAAAAAAGATTACCACGCTTTTCTTAAAATGTAAATGTTTTTCTAAAAATGATCAATGACTAGCCCCTGTTTTTCTAAGAATTATTTACATATTTTTGCACTAGTTCCATATGTTCTTCATACGTTTTAGCGAAATAAACATTTCCAGTGCTCGTATCTGCTACGAAATAATAATAGTCATTTTCTGCTGGTTCTAATACTGCCTTGATTGCCTCTTCGCTTGGATTGTCAAAAGGACCAGGCCCATAGCCGGTATTGGTATACAAATTGTATGGTGAATCTACAGCTGTATCTTCATACGTCACCAATTCTTTATGTTCTCCTAATGCATATAAAACAGAGATATCTGACTGAAGTGGCATATTTGCCTTGATTCGGTTAAAGAAGACTTGTGCAATATTTTTACGATCATTTTCTTTTACGCCTTCTTTTTCAACTAGAGAAGCCAAAGTTAAAACTTCTTGTACAGTCAAATTTTTCTGTTTGATAGCTGAATAATAGTTTTGCATGACCGTATTTGTCTTGTTCACCATCTCAATCACAAGATCCTTAAGCGAAGTACTCGTGTAGTAATCATAAGTAGCTGGGAATAAGTAGCCTTCCAAACGGTATTTTGTGTTCTCAGCTTTAGAGGCACTTTCCAACAATTCTGGGAATTTTTGATACAACTCGTTAAAGAAAGTCTCATCATTTACTAAATCTAAAAATTCTTTCTTGTCTTTACCAGTTACCTTCGCTACCCGCTCAGCAATCTGATCGATGTCGTAGCCTTCTGGAATGGCAATTTTCCCATCTGCAACTTTTGTTGGCTCAGATGTGCCGCCTTCTTGCAACTGCTTGCCAATCTCATCAAGAGTCATATTAGGCGCTAACTGATAATAACCAGCTTGAAAGCCAGTTAAGTTTTTAAATTTTGTATAATAATTGAAAACAATCCCACTTTTAATAATATTGTCTTTCTCCAAAATTTCGCCAATCTGCTTATTAGAAGAGCCGCTTGGGATTTCCACTTGGACTAATTGGTCGTCCGATTTATCTAAAGGCTTCAACCCGCTATCTACATAACGATATACGGTAAACCCGAGAAATCCGCCAATAATCAATAATGTAAGAGCGATCACTAAAATGATCTTCCTCACGATCTTATCTTCTTTTTTACGCAGATTTCTCCGCTTGTCGATTATATCTGCTGTAGCTGCCTTACTGGCTTCTTTTTTGTCTTTGCTTGGGTGTTGTTTGTTTCCTGACAAAACAACTCCTCCTTACTATCATCTTCGTAACTCTGTTTATTATACATGAAATTTCTACTGCCGTGAATTATTTTACCAAATATTATGTCAAAATTGTAAGTGGCAAATGCTCTTTTTGAGGATTACAATGAAAAATAGTTAAAAATGGATAGAAAGGAATTAACATGGCAAAAGGAAAACATCAAAAAAAACAGCAGATCTCTCTTTCTTTTCTCGCAGTTTTGTTGCTGGCTGTCAGCTTCTTTTCAACAGGCATCATTACAGGATGGCAATTAACAAAACAACCTCAACCACAAATTTATAAAACGGAACCCGCACAACTTGCTTCCAATTTAACATCTAATGAGCAGATGCTTGCCAGCAAAATTGATCAATTACTGCAAAAATCAGATTATATCGGTTCGATTTATGTACGCAAAAATAATCGAGTGATATTAGAAAAAGGATATGGGTACGCAAATCTACGCATAAAAGAATCGAATTCTCCTTCTCTTTACTATCAAATCGGTTCGATCCAAAAAGCGATGACTGCTTTACTTATCCTAAAACAAATTCAATCTGGCAAGATAACTTTTGACACAAAGCTATCTGAATTTTATCCTCAGATTCCTGGAAGTCAGCAAATCTCAATCAAAAATATGCTTTACATGCGCTCTGGTCTTCATCGAACCGCTTCTCCAAAAAAACCTATGTCAGATAGTGAGATCATTCAGTTTGCCCTTCATCATTTGAAATTTACTGATTATGATACGTATCATTATGAACCATTAAATTATACATTGCTTACAGGGGTATTGATCAAACTAACGAATCAGCCTTATGAAACTCTTTTAAAAAAAGAAATCATTCGGCCACTCCATCTAGAACATACAGATTTTTATGAAAATGTAAAAAATTCCCCTCAGCATGCTGTATCTTACCAAATGTCTGCAACTGACGATTATTCAAAAGCATTGGTCGAGCCTGAAACAGACATCCGAAATGAATTAGGCACAGGAAATATAAGTATGTCTGTTTATGACTTGAACAAATTCTTTACCAGTGTTCTGTCTGGCGATATTATACCAAAAGAACTACTTTTCTCATTGTGGCAAAATAATGGTGATAAACATCCTTACAGCGGCGGTGTTTACAGTGGAAATGATTATATCCTTGCTCAGGGAAATATCAATCGATTCCATGCAGTAGCGGCGATGAAAAAAGACACAAAAGATGCAATCGTCATGGAAAGTAATATCCAATCTGATAAAAACATCAAATTGCCGGCCACTGATTTAAGAAATCAGATTTACGAACTGATGGAAGGTGTTAATTTAAAAAGCTAAGTCGAAACAAAAAAACCAGCAGGATGCTGGTTTTTTGTTTTAATCGATTTCTGTCTTTAAATAACGTTCCATTCCGTTCAATATATCAAATTTGGGTTGATAACCTAAAGAACGGATCTTTGAAATATCCGCTAAAGAATCACGAATATCCCCTGAACGCTCCGCTTCATATTTAAGCGCTAGCTCTGTTCCTAAGATTTGATCAATTGAATGAATCAATTCAAGTAGCGTAGTGCTTTTTCCTGTACCGACATTGAATTGCTGTCCTAAAGCTTTTTCTTCCTTAGCAACAAGTAAAAGTGCTTGTATAACATCTTCTATATAAACGAAGTCTCTAGATTGGCTACCATCACCAAATAAAGTAAATTCTGTTTTTTCTCCTGCCAATTGTTTTTTGTATCGGTCCACTAGAATCGAAATAACTCCGCTATATGGAGAGTTAGGATTTTGATTTGGACCATAAACGTTAAAAAATCGGACAGCACTAGTCGGAACATCATATAAATGACAGTAATCCAAAACATATTGTTCTGCTGCAAACTTATCGATGGCATATGGTGTTAAAGGACGGATGACCGATTCTTCTTTTTTTGGCAACGTTGGTTCATCGCCATAAACTGCAGCTGATGAACTAAATACCAATCGTTTTAAACCAGATTGATATTTTCGTACCAATTCAAGCAATAAAAGCGCACTGTCAAAATTTACACGATGAGTTTCTAGAGGACGTTCTACAGAATCTGCCACACTAGCTACAGCAGCTAAATGAAAAATATAGGCAAACTGATACTGTTTCATGATTCTTTCCATCAATTGAGGATCTGATACATCCCCCTCAATGAAAGTCACTTGTTTCTCCATATCCAAGTTTTCTTTTTTTCCCATTGATAAATCGTCGACTACTACGATTTTGTTTTCTTTTCCCAAATAATTCGCTAGCGTTGAACCGATAAAACCAGCTCCGCCAGTAATCAATATAGTATCCATCAAATTCACTCCAATTATGCATTCTCATACTTAATACAGTTAGTTTACCATTTTTAACCAGGAAAAACTATATAAAGAATATACTGCCAGTATGTGCTGATTGCCGAATTTAACAAATTAATCGCTTCAAAAAATAAAAACAGCAGAGTAAATCCTAATCGGACTTACTCTGCATTATTTTATATTTCAATATAGCTTAGCTTAACGATCTTTTAGTAGAGAGCGGAATTCACCAAAGCTAGCAAGGAAGCTGCGATGTACATATAGCAAATAAATCACATAAATCAAGCTATAGATACCTAGACTAATAAAGTCACCGCCAAACCAGATGTTACTAAAGATAAAAGCAATCGTTAGAATCGTTTCTACCAATTGTCTGTATCCAACAGGTAATTTCATTCCACGACAAAGAAAATATTCTGCTAAATTACATCGAAACGCTAGACTCAACAATATCAAGCCTACTGCTAAATTCAAGTTACCTATCACAAATATAATGACTAATGAAGCCACTAATGAAAAGGATAGCGTCATCACATTGACCATCAATATCGTTTTTTCTTTACGCAAGCTCTTTAAATACGTATTGATAAGTAAAGACATTCTTCCTTCATAAATGACGATTGGAAACAAGATTCCCATAAAATTCAGACTTTCCGTATATTCGGGTAGCCACATGGTCAAAACAATTTTTGCTGGGACGTAAAAAATCAATAAACCATAGGTTAAAGGAACAAATAAGTCCCGTAAGATACGGAAGAGTTCAGGGAGTCTTTGCTGATTTGTCCTTCTTAATAATGGAAACATAACAATTCCTACTGCATTGACAAATGTTAGGAACATATTTGAAATACTCAATGTAAAGGATAGTTTACCAAAAGTTTCAATTGACCATCGTTGTTGTACGAAGAATCGAATAGTTCCAAGAATGAGCATGCTAGCAATACTACTCAACATTAACTTACTACCAATATTGATATTATCAAAAATTTCAGGGACAAGTTCTTTTAGACTAATCATATTGACTTGCAACATATCTTTGATTCGAGACATTCCCCAAAGTGTCACGATCAATTTAGAAGCGATATCCATAATGATCAGCCAATAAAAATCTCTGCCGCCTAAAGCAAAGTAAATAGCAATAAACAAGACATAAAGATAGCGATCATTCCTAGAAAGCTGTGCATATTCTTTTATTCGATTCGTCGACTGGAAAATATACAGAATAAAAGTTTTAACGATCGTAATCACTGAAACAACAGCTGTCAATATTAAAATAAGTGATTGGGAACTGTTTGGCATAAAGAAATAAGCCCAAACAACTATAGCTATTGAAACAAAGAACTCAAAAATCGTTAGATACCAAAACTGTGATCCGAGCGAGCGTTTATCAAGTTTATTATATTCTTCCCCTCCTATTTTTAAATAGATTCCATCAATCCATCCAAAATGCAAAAAGCCTACGTATGAAGAATAGAACACATACAACTGCCAATAACTATACTCTGTTACTCCCAATAGTTTTGGTACAAATAAATTAAGCAAGATTGAGATACCTAATGTAGCAAAATTTGCGGCTACTGTATAATAAAGATTTTTTATAACTGATTTTGCTTTAGTATTCATATTGATATCCTCACTTTTTATACTTATGTTTTAGAAGATGATAGATATCAGTTCCAAAATAAAATTTATGTTTGTATTTCCAGAACGAGAAAATAACTGTTCGTATTTTTTCTTTTTCTAACATGTAAATACGCATTTCTAACTCTTTAATCAAATTATCCAGTAATTTTTTCTTTTTGTCATAATCTACTATAGTCACATTATTTATCAAGTAATTTCTGGCAGCTTCAACACGTTGCAATCTTCTTTGCAAAGTCATGAGCCTTTTGTAGTATAATTGCTCTTTATTTGACTGATCTATTTCTTTTTTAAAAGAACTTTGTCCATGTTTTCTCCATTCTATCAACGGTTTTCTCAATAAATATAAACCATTTGTTAGAACCGCGCTCCCCCACATCGACATGTCATGAACCGGGTTTTCCATGTTAGACGCATAGAGATTAACTTGTGGGATAAATTCTTTCCTAACTGCATAGACGCACCCTGGTCTTCGGAGAAACAAATTATTCTCATTAAAAATGACTCGCTCTTCTATTTGTTGCTCATTTTTTTCTGTATCAACTTTTTTCAGTTCTTCACATAAACCGCCAAGTTCTACTAATTCATGATAATCCGTAACTAATACTTGAATTTTCTTATTTCTGAAGAGGCTACTCATCTCTTCAATTTTTGTTTCGTGCCAAATATCATCTTGATCACACGTAAATATGATATCCTGGCTAGCTAAATTTAATAAATGAAAGAAATTTTTTCTCCATCCTAGATTTTTTTCGTTAATTTTTAAATGCCAAGTTGATGACAAATTGTTTTTCTCAATAAAACTACTGATAATATCAACTGTATTATCAGTAGAACAATCATCACAAATCAGTACTTCATTGATTTTTTTTGTCTGGCTTAGTAGTGAATCTAATTGTTCCAAGATATTCTTTTCACCATTGTATGTAGCCATTACAACAGACGTACTTAGTTGCTCATACATAAAATTTCACTCTCTCTAATTTTTAAAAATCTGTGGTTTGTATTTAGATAATCAAATCAGTTGGATCACTTTTCATAAAAATCATAAGGATGGTGTGTTACTCGCTCTTTTTCAGGAGGCATTTCCATGTAGTTTCCATAACGCAACTTCAAGAATTTTTTTCTATCTTTGATAGCCATGACTTTATGACCTTCAAATTCTACATCTTCAAATTCATGAAACCATTCTGTTGGAAAAACACCCCAGTTAATATGAATCCATTCCATATAACCACATGTTTTAGTTTCCCCAAAAGGAATACTTTTGGCCATCTCTTGATACTTATCTCTCCAATATCTATCATTTCCTTCTTTTAATAATTTTCGGTGATATGGATACCGCATAATAAGTTTTATTAAAGCTTTTGAAAAATAAAAACTCCGAGCATAGCACCATTTAAATGTGTCCATCAGATTCAAACGATATTGCTCTGTAATTTCTCTCAATTTTTCTCTTTCTTTTTCTGTATCTGGTATTCCATCAATAGGAAATATATCTACAAAGACACCTAAGTCAGGGTCTTCCCCACCAAAATATTGTTTTGTTTTTGCAATTGTATTGGGATCTATAAGTTTCGCAAAAGGGTAGCGATAGTGTGTTCTAGTTTCAAAAGCTAATAACGTATAATTTTCATCTGTTTTCAATAAATCAATCAGCTTGTTGTAATCTGGCCTTGGCATAACTATATCAATATCATCATCCCAAGGAATAAAACCTTTATGTCTTTCTACCCCAATCAAACTGCCGTAAAAAATTGTATATTTCAACTCATTTTTTCGACAAATCTTATCAATATACATCAAAATATTCACTGCTCTTTGCTGTACCTCTATCATCGTTAATTTTTTCATTTTTGTACTCTCCTAAAGCCGCCTATATCAAACAACTATTTCTTATTACGTAATTTCACTTTCATCAAATCAAAAGTGTGCTGAAGTTTTCCTAAATACAACCAAAAGACAAAAGTTGCTGTACGCCGTGTAAGAACAATTTCTGTAATCAGTAGGCTTGATACCAAAATAACCAGTACAACCTGATTATCAATAATGAATTCAATATAATCTTTATTGTTATTAGAAAAAAGGATTCGAAGAGAATTCACCATTTTAGTGATTAAAAATACTACGAAAATAATCGTTCCTGTAATACCAGTGGCTGCTAGCAAATAGAAAAAGGCACTGTGCGGTGTTTGCCCAGTTCTTGCTATATGAGTCTCAGGAATTTTTTCTTTAGCAACATCTACAAATCCTTTTGGCGTAACTCCGAATAATGGGTTTAACCTCATAAGTTCTGTTGCACTTTTCCATAATTTAAATCGACTATTTGAAATATCCGTATTCTCTTCTACATCGGGTCTTTTAGCAGACAATTTATTATTTTCTGTGTTAGCTGGCGTTCTTTTTTCAAAACTATCTAACATCTTAGGACTGCTTACATGGATTTCATTCCCCAAAAAAATGTAACCGGATTGAACAAACGACACTCCACCATAAGCAATAGCTGAACAGACTATTGCTGATAATACAGCTTGAACGAGTTTGGTAGCAACAAATTTACGATTTGTAGGATTCTTATATAAATAAACAAAAAAAACACCAAAGAAGGTTGCAGCCATTAATTGTATAATACCTGATCTAGATCCTGAAAGAGCTACATAACTGAATTGAATCAAAGCTATAAACGAGTATAGTGTTCTTTGAATAATTTTTTTATTTTTAATTATGTTTCTTATAGCAAATAATATACAGATTAAAGAAATAGTGCAGGCATAATTTGGATCAACAAAGATCCCATATAATCGGTTTTCATAAAATCCTATTCTCATTCCGTAATACAATGTTTTTACAGGCATTGAAAAATTGACGTGTGCGAAAAACAAATACAAGGCAATACTCGTAAGAACTGTCCAAACGATAAGCAAAACATATTCAAAAATTTTAAAAATACGCTGGTTATTTGTTCTTCCAACTTCAAATACACAAAAGAAAAAAATACATTGCCAAATAATAAGTTTGATATTTTCTGTAAATGCATAAGAGTGATTGATTAAAGTAGTTATAACCAATATAACTATAAATAAGACTAACCAGTATTCAATTTGTATCTTCTTTTTTTTTAGTATCATAGGAAAAAAATGACAAAAAAATACTATTCCTGAAAATACAATGATTATCAATGTAAAAATTGAATCAATTTTTGTTGGAAGTGTCGAATAGACACTAACCATTCTTGCTATTAAAACCAACTCGAAAAAAATGATGTATGGTAATGATAGTTTATTCCCTATTTTTTCTATTCGTTCTAAAACATTACTAGACATATGAACCTCCGATAATCTATATTTATCCATGAAATTTAAAAATCTTTTAGTTAAAATCCAACATTGCTATTTATTATTGGCCAATTTTTTTCTTCTCAACTCCACAGGAAATTTATATAAATGAATACTAAATAGCAATAAAAGCATGGAAAGTTTGCGACTTTTCGTAAAAATTCGATTTCTCATAATAAATAGGAAATTATTTCTTAGATAATGAACGATTTTTTTGGTCTCTGGCAAGTTGGTTGCCTTGGCTGTTACGATTTTATCTAAAACTAAAAAATTGGCAAAACAGACTCTTTGGTGCGCAGCTTCTTCAATTTTTTTGCCTCTTCCTCTTAGCTTATTCTCGTTTATCACCCATGCTTCAATGAACTCAAATTGTTTGGCAGAGAATGTTTCCGTATTTATACTATCTAAACGATGATAGTAATAATATTTTTGCTTTGAATCTATTGCTATTTTTTTGCAACGGTCTAAAAGATCAACAATAACAAAAGAATCTTCATGATATTTTCCCTCAGGATAGCGGAGTGTAGAAAACAGCTCTCGTTTGTATAGTTTATTCACAGCATGAACAGAAATAATATTTCCATGTAATATTAATAACAATCCTTCCGTTGCAGTTACCGTTTTTTTGATAGTTGGTTTATTTACTGGTTTTTTCCCCTCATATACATCATAAATCCCACAAATAGAAAGATCTGCTTGTTCTTTGACAATGTTGTCGTACAAAAGTTCATACATATCTTTTTCGATATAATCATCACTGTCAACAAAACCTAAATACTTTCCTCGTGCCACATCAATCCCGGCATTTCTTGCACTACTTAATCCGCCATTTTTTTTATGGATAACACGGACACGACTGTCTTTCGATGCATATTCATCACATATTTTACCGCTATTGTCAGGAGAACCGTCATCTACTAATATCACTTCGAAATCAGTAAATGTTTGTGCTAAGATTGAATCTACACATTTTCTTAAATAAGGTTCTACTTTATAGACAGGAACAATAATACTAATCTCACACATTTTGCTTCTCACCTTTAACTAATTCTACTGTGTGTATCAATGATTCTTTCAATTCAAATATTGGATACCAACCATTTTCTTTGATTTTCTTGTTATCAAGTATCGCTGTGCTAGCTTTTGAGAAACCTTTTTGTTCAATCTCATCCGGCAATTCAAAAATTACTTGTTTGCCGCTGATATCAGCTAGCTGTTGGGCTAATTCTTTTAGTCGTAAATCAAAGTTTTCTGAAGAAACGTTGTACGCCTCTCCTTTTTCTCCTTCAAGCAGTAAATGAAGAATAGCAGAAACAGCATCTCCAACATATACATACGAAAAATATTGGTTTCCTTCACTTTTTAAAACAATATCTTTTTGTTCGACTGCATTTAAAATAAATTGTGAGGATGCTTTCGTATCAGATAAAAGCATCGTCGGACCAAACGTACGGCAAAGCCTTGGAATCACGATGTCGAGGTCGTGTTTTGCGATGTAGGCTTGGCATAATGATTCACTGACTCTTTTTCCTTCAGGGTAGCCTGCTCTCAGTGTATTACAATCGATGTATCCACAGTAATCTTCTGTGAATTTTTCTATATCGCCTCGATTTTCGCCATAGATTTCTACTGTTGATAAAAATAATACTCTAACCGGTTGGGTTGCTACTGCATGTTTCAATACTTGCTCTGTACCTGCAAGATTAGTCATGATCGTACCGATTGGATCAGTTGCGTAAGCCTTAGGATGTGTGTTACTTGCACCGTGTATCAAATAGTCAGCTTGAATTTCTTTTGGTAAGGGTTCTGTGACGTCACCTTCAACAATTTCGAAAGTATCTAATTCAAGATAACTGGCAAACCTTTTTTCAAGCTTCTGACGGTTTCTGCCCATTGCATAAACTTTGATTTTGATGCCTAGTTGTTCATTAGCAGCCATCAACGTATCAATCAAAAAAGAGCCAATCATTCCAGAAGCACCAATCATCAGAACGGATTTTCCATGTAGCTGTTTTATTTTTGGTGTATGATTGATTACTTTTGCCAAATCTTCTTGGTACATTGGTTGTTTAATCAACGTCATCATCTTTCACCTAGTCTTTCATTTTTAAATATGCTTTGAACAATTCTAGATCATCTGTTGTTGTCAATTTGATATTTTTATCAGAACCAGCAGCAAAATATAAAGTTTCTCCTAAATCTACCATCATGGTATTCGTATAGGAAGAATCAGTCATACCAATGTCTTCTTTCACTGCTCGGTCATATGCTGCCCGTAGTTTTCCGTATTGATAAGCTTGTGGAGTTGAGACACGCCGCAATGTGTTACGATCGACATACTGTTCCGTCGTTTCTTCTGTTTTCTTGATAAAAATTTGTTCATTGTAAGGTAGAGAGGTTACGCCATTACCAAATTCTTTACATTTAACGATTACATCTGACAATACTAGTTCATCTACTAGTGGACGGATACCATCATGGATGATGATCGTATCATCGTCTTCAGAGTAATCTTTCAAAAACTGGACACCATTATTGATCGACTCTTGTCCTTTTGATCCCCCTGTAATGACCCATTGGACTTTGCTAATGTTGAATTCTTTGATATACGCCCACATCGTTTCTTCCCAGCCAGATTTACAAACGACTAAAATCCGGTCAACTTGAGGATGGTGTTGAAATGATTCTAAAGTATAGATAATAATAGGTTTACCTTCAATTGTAATGAACTGTTTTGGGATATCTTGTCCCATTCGTTTACCCACACCACCGGCAATAATAATAGCTGTAATCATTTTTTTTCTGCTCCTTTAGTTAAATAATATTTTCCTTTGTACATTGTGTATGGATGTTCTGGATCAATATAAACTGCTTCATGATGAGAAACCTGATCTTTTTCAGGCGGAAGCTGCATATAGTCACCAAAAACTTGACTTAAATAATTATCATAACCAACTGGTACTGGCATCTCTGTATCTTCGAATGGCACCCACACAGCAGATTCAAAGTCTTTTGCAGGATAAACATTCCCCATATATCGAGGTCCGACACAAAGTTCTGTAACGAAATTCGTCGGGTTATCATTGTATTTGGTCATCTGCTTTTCAGCATATCTCCATATTTTATACTTCGTTTTTGCGGGTACGCTATTTAACAATAACTTTCCAGCTAATTCCATTGCTTTCCCATGGTTTTGTGGTACTTGCTGACTTCGATAAATCGCATAGATCATTGCCCATATCTTTTGCTTTTTCCGTTCTGCTTGCTTTTCAGGTGCAGTATCTAACGGAAAAATATCTAATTGGATACCATGAGGGATATCTAAATCTTCCTGGTACGTTTTGATAAAGGTCGTTTGGACGTTACGGATAGTTGTAAAGGAGTTCCGATCGTGATTCGTCAGAGTTGGTCTTAATAAAACAAATTTATCTTTTTGTGGGCCGGTTTCCCATAATTCAGCTAAGCGATCATAATCCCTTCTAGGCATGAAAAAATCTAAATCATCATCCCAGGGGATAAAACCTTTATGTCGAATTGCTCCGATTGCGCCGCCACCACAAAAATAACACAACAAATCGTGACTTTTACAAAAATCTACAAAGTATTGTGCCATTTCGAGATTTACTTTTTGAATTTTTTTTAATTCAGGATCTGTACTGTACATTATAGTTGCCTCAACCATTCTTTTATTAATCTTCCCTATTTTCTCATAAATAGAGGCGGTTTTCAATCTTATGCAAGTGGTTCTTTCTTTACTGACTGAAAACGGATAGATAAACAGCTATTTTTTGTTTTTAAAAGGGTTGTGACAAAAGACAGTCACAACCCCTTATTCCGACTTTTTTAATAAACTCTCTTCAACAATGCCATGATGCTTGGCATTTTCACTTCCACAAAGCTGCCGGCTTTCACCGCAGATAATAATAGAGGAGCTGGCAAATTATACAGCCATTTTGTTACTTTTTTCGCGCTGGAATCAGTCAATGCAACCTTTTTAGCTTCTTGGATGGCTGGATCATTCAAGATATGCAAGGCTTCTTCTCTTTTTTCTTTGGCAGTTCGCTCAGAATTCTCATAAATAGAAAAAATGACAGAGGTTGTTCCTTTTAAAAGAAGAGAAGCCATACCTGGTTTGTCTTTATCCCTTGTCACGACATTTGCTAATTCATAAAATTCTTTAAAGGTTTCAAATTTATTCGGTTTATATTGGTTGGTTATCCCTTTTCCACCTTCAAAATGATAGATATACTCGATTCTTGGATTCAATATTACTTGCTGACAATGTTCATAATAGTTCAAATTGAAGATACGGTCTTCACAACTGCTGTAATTTTTGAATAGAATCTGTTTTTCCATCAAGATTTCCCTCTTGTAACATTTGTTCCAAACCACATACATCAACTGCTGATTCATCAGATGATACATATCATCCACGAACTGTTCATGATTTGTATATTGGTATTCTGGAACAAGATAGTCCTTTTCCGAAATGATTTCTTCCCCGCTTAGCGTGCGGAATGTAAAAGAACTGATAAGCAAATCTGCTTCAGGATACTGTTCAAACAACTGCTGATAGTCTGCCAAAATTTCTTTGACTGGCTCATCGTCTGCATCGAAAAATAATACATATTTCCCTGTAGCTTGCTTGATGCCTTCATTTCGAGCAAGTCCAGGGCCTTGGTTTTCGGTTGTAAAAAGTTGAAAATGACTATCTCCTTGGATAGCTGATTGAATCAGCTGTTCTGTTTTGTCCGTTGAACCGTCATTGACCAAAATCACTTCATATTCTTCGAATGCCAGATTTTTTAAAACTTCTATTGTATGAGCAATCGTGTCTTCTGCATTATAAATTGGAATAATTATACTAAATATCGGATGGCTCATTTCATTTCTTTCCTCCAGCCTAGCGATAAATTTTCTCTTGTGAAAAGTCGATTTCTGCTAATGAACTAATATTTTCATCTTCATCTAGTCCTTGAGATGACATCTTATCAAATAAGATTTTGATTGTTTGAAGTAAAATCTTCAAATCTAATAGTAATGAATATTTTTTGATATACAACAAATCAAAACGTAGTTTACTGTTATAATCTGATACATATTTTCCGTATACTTGTGCATATCCGGTAATTCCCGCACGTACATTGTGTCTTAAATAATAATAAGGATTTTCTTCATTGAACTGATCAACGAAAAATGGTCTTTCTGGCCTTGGACCGACAATCGACATATCGCCTTTCAATACATTAAAGATTTGAGGTAATTCGTCAAAACGTACAGCACGGATAAATTTACCTACTGGTGTCACACGTGCATCGTTACTTTTAGCCAAGACTGGTCCTGATTTTGCTTCAGCTGTCGCACTCATGGAACGGAATTTATAGATTGAAAATTCCTTTTGATTTTTCGTAATACGTACTTGTTTATAGATGATTGGTCCAGGTGAAGTTGTTTTTACCAAAATCGCTGTGATTAGCATAAAAGGTGAGGCGAGGATCAGTAAAATAAGCGAAACGATGATATCAAAGAGACGCTTGAATAGTTCGTATTCTGGTTGGATTCTGAACCCAGAAGCTTCAATGATGCTTTCATCTTCAAAATTCATAATATTCGGATTTATCATTGTCAGATTCTCAAAAGTCGTATTTAAAAATAATTTCTTCTCTTTTTTAGTCACTAATTGATAAATGTTGATTTTTTCATCTTCTGGGATTTTAGAAGCCAAATAGACGATATCCATATCATCGATCAATTTTTTTGTATTTTCGTAATAATTATCGATTGCCACTGCTTCAACCTTATGTTTATTGTTTTTCTTAGATTGAAAATTTTGGATAGCTGGTGCGACATCTTTCTCCAAACCTACGATAAGGACTTTCTTATCACGACTGACTCTTAAGTACAGTTTGTAAACGACTATCCGGTAAACACTAAGTAATATCGTACCTAGGATAAACGAGATCAAAATGACGCCACGCGGAAATGCAAACCATCGGCCAGCAAAAGTAACTACCATGATCCCCAATGCTATTAGTACTTGTCCAATAACAGTAATGAAGACAATATCACTGATCATTCGGTTATAGAATACATAAGCTCCTAACAAAATATTCAACGCAATAAAGATGATGGAAATAAAAATTGCTGAATGCTGAAAGGTCTCTAAGTTTCTCACTGGTACTTCTCCCTGGAATTTCAGCAAAAAACTAAGATAGATCGACACATTTAATACAAGTACATCCATAAGAATAATGAATATTCTGCGTGCCGCATTCCACTCCCCATTTTTATTCATATATACACTCCTAACCATAAAATAATGCCTCTATCATCTTACCATAGCAAAGTTTAAAAACCTAGTGAATAACCAAATTGTAAAGGAAATTAAAAGAAACGGGGAAAAGCGTCTATTGTCTGTTTATATGTGTATTTCTGCATAACAGAAAGTTGTCTCAGAAGTCCCATCACTTCCTTTATGCTGAACTAGTATTCTCCTGCTAATTCCTTATTCACAAGTTACAATATTCATATAATTAAATTAAAAGAACTGTATTTTCATTAATAAAAATGAAAATACAGTTCTTTTAATCAATCAGGTCTCAACGAAAAATCGCCGATTCCTTCTTTAGTTAGATTATCGTTATAAAATGGGTCATGAGCAATATAAGAAGGCCACTTATCTTGCATTTTTTTGATTTCCCCAGCAAAACGTCTTTGTTTTTCTGGTGTATCTTCATAACCTCTTGATTTAGATTCGAAATGGTACAATTCTGCTTGATGTGCATAGACATTGTAACGACCCAGTTCATAAACTTTCAAGCACAAGTCAACATCGTTGAATGCTACTTCTAATGTTTCATCAAATCCATTGACAGCATTGAAGTCAGCTGCCTTGACCATCATACAAGCTGCAGTGACTGCTAAGTAATTGACGTCAATGACCAATCGGCCAAAGTAACCACAATGTGTTCGATCATAGTTATTCAATGCATGTCCTGCAACGCCACCGATCCCTAATAATACACCTGCATGCTGCGTTGTATCATCCGGATAAAATAATTTTGCTCCTACACAGCCGATTCGATCAAACTGTGCATAAGAAACCATCGCTGTCATCCAGTCAGGTTCAATCACTTCTGTATCGTTATTCAAGAATAAAAAGTATTTGCCGTTAGCTTTTTCTGCTGCCAGATTGTTGATACGTGAATAATTGAATGGAATGTCAATTAATTCGACGATAAATCGGTCTTTCAGCTGATGCTTGTATTCTGCAAATAATTCTTGCATTTTAGGATCTGTACTTCCATTATCTGCAATAATGATTTCATAATTTGGATAAGACGTTTTTTCGATGATCGAATCCACACAAGTTTTTAGATCTTCATAGCCATTCTTAGTTGGAATGATCACACTGACCAAGTCTTCTTGCAAAACATCATAAGTGATTTCATAAAAACCAGAAATTCTCCCAGGATGTACGCTTCCCTTGATATTTCTTCTAGATAGAGCATCTGTCAATGCTTTCACTCCAGAATCATAGATGTAGCTTTTAGCTTCTCCATTGCTTGCAGTTGATCCCGGGATCGTCCGCCAGTGATACAAGACACGGTCAATGTGGTAAATGTGTTCTGCAGGAATTTGTTCTGTCACACGAAGAACCAAATCATAATCTTGAGAGCCTTCATATCCTTTACGGAAACCGCCAAGTTCCTTAACAATGCTTGTCCGATATACGCCTAAGTGAGAGATATAATTATTTCCCATCAATGTATCGGGAGACCAGTCTGCTTTGAAGTGCGGGTCAAAGCGATTCCCATCTGCATCGATTTTATCTTCGTCACTGTAGATCAAATCCAGTTCTGGATGTACGTTTAGCACTTTTGCCACTTCATATAATGCAAATGGGGGTAATTCGTCATCATTATCTAAGAGCGCTATAAACTCTCCTTCTGCCATTTCCAATGCAGAATTTGTTGCCAGACTGATGTGTCCATTTTCTTGTCGGAAAACGACTTTGATTCTATCATCTTTTGCTTGATAGGATTCCAGACACTTTCGGATAGCTGGATCAGTAGAAGCATCATCACTGATACATAGTTCCCAGTGATCATACGTTTGACCAAGTACCGAATCAATGCATTTTTCGAGCCATTTGATTTCAACGTTATAGACAGGCATAAGTATGGAAATCAATGGGCGGTAGGCAAATCCTTGTACTTCCTTCCTTTGCTCTTTCAGATCAGGTTTCTCATGACGACTGATCCACTCTGCATAGTCGATCGATCCTGGTTTCAATTCCAGTTTGACCCGGCGGATTGCTTTTTTTACGCCATGAGTCCTTGCATAATTTATCCCTTTTTTCAGTAATCTTTTTTTTCTTTCCCATGAAGATTCAATGCCGTCATCATAAGGATATTTACCGTTTAATTTCACAGCTATGCCATTTTGATGTCTTGCTGTTTGGAAGTCTAAGATTGCTTTTCCTCTCATTTTCCCTGATAAACGTACCTTAAAACCGCTTTGGGTCTTAACATCAAGATTATATAAATGATTGATATCCAATCTTACGACATGTGTTGCTTCAGCAATCACATTTTCTTTTTCTACCTTTATCGTAGGGATTTCTTTGGTCACTTCATCAATTGCCCAGCCCACAATAAGCAAATCGCCAGTGGCCCGTTCACGAGTGATTTGATCGATAAATACGGCAATTTCTTTTTTTTGCACGATTCGTTTACTCCTTATCTTTATAAGTTAATCATTATTTACATTTCAATGATCCATGATTGACCATTTTGAGCCACTGCTTCCACTAAGAATGAACGTTCCTTCTCGCAAAGGATCCGCAGTTCAAATCCTGCTTTTGCTCCTTCAGCTAGCTGTTTTGCTTGATTGACTTCTTCTCGTAAAACAGGAATTGCTTCAAAAAATGGTGATTGGTCGGCTGATAACTTATAGGACAATGGTTGGCGATCCGAATTAGCGATTCCCCACCCGATGATTTTCAATATCTTTGTTTCTGCATCCCAGATTTTTTCGTCAATACATAGAGAAAGCTCTTTTTCTTGGATTTTTTTCGATGTTTCTTTCTTACGTCGGCCTAATCTATGTTTGATTGTCCATTCATCACTTTCCAACAACGTGCAATAGCGATTTATGGTTGTTTTCAACGTCTGATCTAATCTTGTATTATTCTCAATAAGATGATGATTTTCTCTTTCTAATTCATCATTTTTCTCAGAAAGCTGCTTTGTAACTTCAGCCATTGGACGGATCGTTTCCAGCAATTCTTTCATTGTTGGTGTCAATTCTCCGATAAAACGATAGTGACAATGGATAGTCACTTCTTTCCCTGCAATATCCGTTAAAAAAAACTCTGGTAAATCTTTACCATCAAACAAATAACAATCATTTACTGTTTTGACTACAGCATTTGAATCGATAAATGTGAGTTTTTCTCCAGCAGCTTCTGCGCTGAATTCGATAAAGCTAGGTTGCTGCGCGAAGCGAAACACCATTCGTTCTGCTAATTCTGATACATGGAAACTTAGTGTCTCATTTTCCCCTGTGAAATTATTGAATGGTATTTGTTGAATTATTTCATCTTGTTTCGTTTGCTGGATTACTTCTAATACTTTCACATAATTAGAATTTTGTGGCTGCGCAATGGAACTTTGTGCTACTGGATGTTTCATCAATGAGAAGAAGTATTGGTAGACTTCGCCAAATGGTCGCATTTTGAAATCATAACGTACAGCTTCCGGCAATTCTTCATAAGTTGATTTTAATTCTGTATCACCTACAGCTAAGTACAAATAATCTTCAATATTGATGTATAATCCTGCTTTTTCAAAAACTTTTTGGAAGCCATCATGAGTATAAAAAGAATTATGGGTTTCATCTAGCAAACCATAAGAAGCCCATGGCAATTGATTATTGAACAAATCAATCATGACAGAATTATGCGCCAAGTTAGGGAATGTAATTAGAATTTCTCCTTCTTCATTCAAAAATTCTCTAACTTTCTTCAACGTTTTTCCAGGATCTACCAAATGTTCTAAAACATCGGCAAACAAAACGTAATCAAATGTTTGTCCAGCATAATAGTTTGCCCATTCAAAACTTTCGATATCTCCATAAAATCCATCTTGGGCAAACTCGCTGACAAAATCGAACAATTCCTTATCTAGCTCGACAATGCTCACTTCACATTGTTTTGCTCCGATCAAATGTTTCGTTAATCGGCCGTTTCCAGGACCAAACTCTAAAACTTTACTTCCTGGTTTGATCTGTGCGGCAATTTTTCCCACACTGCTTTGTTCATCTAGGTCCATTTCAAAATCATATTTCATTGCTATGAGTCCCTTCTTCCCATTTATGGTCTAAGACCACGATGCCTTCTCCGATATAAGAACCGCTGACAAACAAGTTCATGTATTTTGTCTTGTATACCAAAGGAACCGTTGCATTTTCTTCAAAGACCGCAACGTCAAAATAATATTCACCAGCTAACAAACCTAACTTTTCATACTCCAGATAAAAGATATTCTCACCTTTTTTCCAAGGGATCTTGATACCATCTAGTAGAGTATTGAGTCCGCACACATAAAAATTGTCGACTGTACGCAGAGCAATTCCTAAAACTGGATTTTTGATTGTATCGTCTTTTACTTCATAGGTTACTTTAACGTATAGTTTTTCTCCTTGTTCCAGCATATCCACTGGATTTTTATCTTTATCCAACAATTCGGCTTTCGTCACGTCTACGATATCTGGAGCTGCGAAGCGTTCTACTTGGTTTTTATTTCGATCTACTGTTTTAACTGATTTTTTCTTCAAAAAGTTTTCGTAATTCGTCGTTACTTCCATCGTATCACCATATTCGACAACTTCTCCATTTTTCAACCAATAGGAACGATCACAAAAACGGCGAATCGAACTAATATCATGAGAAACGAATAAAATCGTTTTTCCCGAGTTCTTAATTTCTGTAAATTTTTCCATACATTTCAGTTGGAATTCAAGATCTCCTACTGCCAATGCTTCATCCACAATCAAAATATCAGGATTCACATTGATCGCTACAGCAAAAGCTAGACGAACGAACATCCCACTTGAATAGGTTTTTACAGGTTGATAAATATGGTCGCCAATATCAGCAAATTCAATGATATCATCGACCATTTCATCGACTTCTTCTCTTGAAAATCCTAGAACCATTCCATTTAAATAGATATTTTCATAACCAGAATACTCAGGATTGAATCCTGAACCTAGTTCTAGCAAAGCTGAGATTTTTCCTTCGATTTCCATCGTGCCGGATGTTGGTGTCAGTACTCCCGTAATGATTTTCAACATTGTAGATTTTCCCGATCCGTTTTCTCCCACGAAACCGATCATCTCACCTTTTTTTATTTCTACATTCACGTTTTTCAACGCATAAAATACATCATGATAGGATTTCTTAAAAGGATTGAGGGCTTCACGAAATCGATCCGAAGGTTTTGCGTACATATTATAAGATTTTGTGATATCTTTTAGTCTAATTGCATATTCTGTCATAGCTATTCTCCTTACAGCACATCTGAAAAATGTGGTTTCAATCTACGGAACACTGCAGAGCCGATTACGAACATTACTAACGTGAAAACCCAGAAATACAAAGTATATGTTCCATGCTCCCAGAACCAAGCTTCACTTAAAAATGACTCACGATAACCTTGAACAACATAGTACAGCGGATTTAATTTCAATATGCTTACAAGACCTGAATCAAACTGATTAGGGCTCCATAATATCGGTAATGTCCACATGATCAACTGCAGCACGATCGTAATTAATTGCATGATATCAGGTAAAAATGGTTGGATCGATGCCGTCAGCCAAGTCAATCCTGTCAAGAAAGCACACATGCAAAATAAATAATAAATCAGCTGTAAAGACATTGCTGAAGGATATATACCATTTATAAGCGCGACAGCTATGCCAATCAGAATGAAGAATAAATGGGTGTACAGATTGGATAGGATTTTCGTCGTGGGCAAGATACGAATATTGAATACGACTTTCTTTACTAAATAAGTATATTCCCGAAAAACAACCGTAGTTGATGCAAATGCATCTGAGAAGAAGAACCAGGGAATCATCCCGGTAACTAAATATACGATAAATGGGTATTTTGCATCGATCATTTGTGCTTTCAGTCCAACACCAAATACCAGCCAATAAATCAATACAGTAAATAGCGGATTGATAAACGCCCATAAGATTCCTAAAAACGATCCTGCATATCTTGATTTGAAGTCATTGATCGAAAACTGTAGCAATAATTTTCTGTTCTGATAAATGTCCTTCATAAATAAATACAAATCTTTAAACATTTGTGTTCCTCCAAGCGATTTTCAGTGAATTACAGTCAAGTGCCATTTTACCATATTTTTGGTACCGAGCTGCGTTCTTATTTCTTTCTTAATTTTCTATGATACAAGATTTTCTCTAACGTTTCTATTTTACAGAAGATGCTAGACAATTGCAATAAACCAAAAAAGGCTGCGACGGTTGTCACAGCCTCTCTCGTATTTTGTGCCTATCAATGATAGCGTTGGATCCTGGAAGAATGAGCGCTATCTGGTTGTTCCTCATAAGATGTATCATCATAAGTCATATCGTCATATGCCTCTTCCATAACATAGAATTCCTCCGCAACTTCTGGTTCATCATATCGATGAACGGCCATAGCCAACAGGATATAAATAATCGGAACCCATGGGTATGAAGTCAATGTATCCTCCATAAATGACTGCATCATCACCGCAAAAAAGGCCCAGATAAAAGTCATCTGCCCGTTGGATAAATCTGCTTTCAACGTTAAGCGACCAATAAAAAGGATAAGCAGCAAAGCAGCAATCCCAAATCCTATCAATCCATAGATATTCAAAATAGAATTATAACTATTGTGGTTTCCTAAAAATTGGTTTCCTCGTTGGAAGATAAATGTTTTCATTCCTAGTAAAATTTGTTCAGATTTTTCTCCTAGCGTCTGATAGAATTTATGCCAAATATCTTCTCGACCGGTAAACAAATTGACTTTTTCAGAGACAGCCGCCAGATAAGAAATCGGCAAAGCTAAAAGAATCGTAACCGTGTAAGCAATAAATGGCGCACGAATGACACGCATCAACGATTTAGGTAAAAGATCCAATATCGCAAAAACAATCAACGCGACTAATGCACCTCTAGATTGGCAGACCCAAATCCCGAGAAAAGCTGCAACAACTGCTACTGCACCGATGATTCGTACATACCATCGTTCAAAAGAACTGGCAAATCCACTGATCAATAAAGCAAGAGTCATCAAAGAACTTCCGATTGTATTCGTATTGATCCAAATATCAGAAAGCGAATTGCCTGGAGCCCAGATGCTTTGTCCTTCTGGTACTTGGATCTCTGTAAATACACGATATAACGTGATTCCGAGGAAGACCGAAAAGACAATCAGATAAATACCGCGATCCCATTTTGTCCACTCGATCCATTTAATTACTAAACAAAATAAAATAATCAAAGGAAACAGTAAGTCTCCAAATAAAGACTCATTTCTTAATTCCCGAAAGTAAGAAAAGAAAATGAAAAGGGCAAGCGCAACACCTAGATAAAGAAAATCGACGCCTTTTGCTTTATAAACATTTAAAATGAGCAAAATAGCCACACTAAAAGCGATAAGTAATGAACTATTGTTATATATAAACAAAGTTGCTGGAAAACCTAACCCTGCTGTCCAAACAAAAAAGACTAGCGTCAGCAACAAAAGCAAGAAACCGACACTCATTTTGTTGACAAATTTTTGTACGATTGCTTGAATTATCTCCACTCTCCTTTCTACTAACATTTCAGGATTATTCTCAGCTAGCCTATTACTGTACGACTAGCTGATTTTCCTGAGTTTGTGTTTGTGGTACATCTGGATAATCCGGATATTCTACTTTAAAAATCATATAACCGTCTTTATCCGGTCCATATAGCTGCGTGAACTGCGCTTCATATAATTGGTTGTAATCAGTTAATGGTCGTTTACTGATCACATAGTCGATCCCTAATTTTTCTGCGTCTTCAAAATTCAACGTGACCGAAAACATATCTGGACGATCTAAAATGAACTTTGTATCTTCCTTAGCGATAAAAGCTCTTGTATGAGCATACCGATTATAATACTTCTCGTATTCTTCTTTCGGATCGATTTTCTTCCATGCAGCTATATCTGGATAAAAGCGTACTGTATTGAAGGATTTCACTCCCAATGTTGGGGTGAAGTTATATAATTCATCTTCAGACAACCAAACTTTACCAGGATCTTGTTGATCGATTTTTTGGATTTCTTTTGCCAGTGTTTTTTCAAAAATCGCTCCTGTACCTTCTACGACTGGATTGACGAAAAAGCCAGATACGATAACTAAGGCGGCAAAAGCGAGGTAAAACAAGCGTCTCCAGCCAAATAATGCAAAAGCTAAAATCACTGTTCCCAACACAGCAACTGCGATGGTTTCAAAATCCGAAAAATAATTATCCATTTTCGAATGCGTAATCGCATAGAAATAAGACCATGCATTTACTGCCAACAAAATGAATTTATACCAAATAGGAATAACATCTTCTCTCCAAATATAAGCGATAAACCAGATCGATAATAAACAAGCCGCAAAACTAAAAGTAAGGATGGCTCTTAATGGAGGAACATAAGACAGCAGAGTGATTTCTGCTAGCCATTTTGGCAACCCAACGGTAATCCAAAAGATAGAAAACAGACAAAAAATCATCAAAATACGTCCCAGTAACTTTTGTTCGCTATCTTTTTTGCCAAATAACACAAATGGACTTGCTAGGAATACAGTTGGAAAAAAGTGATAGAACAGGGCCACTTCAGAGTTATTCGAATAGTTGATATCTTCAAAAGGAATTTTCCAATTTGTAAGGAAAGAAAAAAATTCGCCAATCGTCCACTTTCCTCCAGTACTTACCCGTTTTCCTGGATATAAGGTATTCAAAGAAGCTAACAATGCGTCTTTTGACGTTAGCCAGAAATGAACCATGACTCCGCCAATAAATAAAACTGCCCCTCCAATCAACACTACATCCAACAGATCCCATGAAACTTTCTTGCTATAGTAAATAAGCAGGCCAACAAAATAAAAAATCAGCAAGTACGCCAGCATCACTTGATGGGCTGGGTAAATCACTAAAATAAACCCAATACCGAAAATAACCACCAAAAGCATCATCAACGTTCGTAGCCATTTTTTATCATGATTGTAGAAATAATGATAAAAAGCAGTCATCAGTCCCAAAGTAAAGAAAATCAAATCGCCCACATGTTGCATGAACCACCACTGGACTGCTGGAGAAAATATCAGCGCAAATGCACCGATTAGCGATAGAGCTTTTTTTCTCTTCGTTAATATCATCAGTACTTCGAATCCAAGCAAGACCATGACGACTAATTTCATCGCCCAATAAAAGGAAAGTCCTCGATCTCTTCCGAGGAAAAAGAATCCCCAGTTGAATGGTTTTCCGATAACCGTAATATCCTTTACAGGAGAATTATACGCAATGATCATGTTTTGTCCGTTTAATGAATAATCCTCGTTCACCAACGGAAAGTCCTCTTCAGCTTGTGAGAGGTAAAAAGGTGTCTGCACCAGCCATTCGTCTGACCGCACTTCCCGATTCTGTCCAAAAATCACATCAGTTTTTTTCCCATCGTCTCTTTGCGACACATATTTATCCCAAACACCAAGTGAACTTCCGTTTAAATTAAAAGTAACGATGACCACGATGACTAAAACGCCAATAAGATAGCGGAGTTTTAGAAACAGGTCAAGCACCAAATTCGAATCTGCCTGGTTCGCTTTTGGCTTTTCTTTTCGTCGTGCACTTCTTGTTTGTTTTTCCATATCATGCTCCAAATTCTATTTGATAAAAGGAAATTACTTATTCATTTTTTTGGCAGCTTCCAGCATTTGCGCAAGTGCTTCTTGCCAAGTTGGTATGACAAATCCTAACGCTTCTGTCTTTTTCAGGCTCATGACTGAATACTGCGGACGTGTTGCTTTTTGCGGAAATTCTTCTGACGTAACAGGTGCAACTTCTACATCTGTATCTTTCAATATTTCTTTTGCGAATTCATACCAAGAACAGCTATTTTCGTTCGACAAATGATAAATACCAAATGGTGCTTTTTCTTCGATGACATATACCATAAATTCTGCCAAAGTACGTGTCCAAGTTGGTCGCCCAAACTGGTCATTTACTACAGTCAGTTTGTCGCGGGTTTCCGCTAGGCGTTGCATCGTGAAGACGAAATTGTGTCCATAGATCCCGAAAACCCAAGAAGTTCGTATGATATAATAGTCTTCTAAAATCTCTTCTACTGCTTTTTCGCCTAATAATTTCGTACGACCATATTCATTTAGTGGATTCGTTTGGTCGTCTACTTCGTATTCTACATTTTTGTTTTTTCCATCGAAAACATAGTCTGTACTGATATAGACGAATTGAGCATTCACAGCTTTTGCTGCAAGTGCTACATTTCTTGTACCATCAACATTGATCTTCTCATCTAATTCTTTCGCTTCTTCTTCTGCTTTATCTACTGCTGTGTAAGCTGCACAATGGAAAATAACATCAGGTTTTAATTCTGTGATGTAAGCCATTGTTTTCTCGGCATCTGTGATATCCAAGTCTTTTGCATCTGTTGAAACATATGGCAGATTTTTTTCATCTAATAAATGGCGCAATTCTGTACCTAGTTGCCCATTTCCTCCAGTTAATAAAAACATATGATTATCCGCTCCTTGATTTTTATTTTAAAAAAGAGACAGGCGAGCGCCTGCCTCACATGTGTTTTTCCATTAATACAGTGACATTTTCTCTGTATTATTGTCCATTTTTGGCATATGCTGCTTCAACGGCCTCTTTTTCTTTTTTCCACCAGTCTTCATGTTCTTCGTACCATTTGATCGTGTCAGCCAACCCATCACGGAAGTTCGTAAACTCAGGCTTCCATCCTAACTCTTCCCGTAATTTTGTCGAATCGATTGCATAACGCAAGTCGTGTCCTGCACGGTCGTTTACATGGTCGTACGCATCTTTTGGTTGACCCATCATTTCTAAGATCAATTCCATCACGGTCTTATTATCTTCTTCACCGTCTGCACCGATCAGATAGGTTTCGCCAATTCTGCCTTTCGTCAAAATCAGCCACACTGCTGAAGAATGATCATTCGTATGGATCCAGTCACGAACATTCTTTCCTTCGCCATATAATTTTGGACGAATACCGCTTAAGATATTCGTTACTTGGCGAGGAATAAATTTTTCAATATGCTGATAAGGACCATAGTTGTTTGAACAGTTTGAAATGGTTGCACGTAAGCCAAAAGAACGCACCCATGCTTTTACTAACAGATCTGAACCAGCTTTTGTAGAAGAATATGGACTTGAAGGATTATATGGTGTTTCCGCAGTGAATTTTTCTCCTTCGCCTTCCCCATGTCCTGGCAGGTCTTCACGTAATGGAAGATCGCCGTAAACCTCGTCAGTAGATACGTGATGATAGCGTACATCATACTTGCGGCAAGCTTCTAAAAGTGTATACGTACCAATGATATTCGTTTGTACAAATGGGAAAGGATCTTTTAATGAATTATCGTTATGGGATTCTGCCGCGTAATGAACAACTGCGTCCGCTTCTTTTACTAGACGGTCCACTAATTCTGCATCTGCAACATCTCCTACGACCAATTCTACGCGATCGCTAGGAAGTCCAGCCAAGTTCTCTTTGTTTCCTGCATAAGTCAGTTTATCCAAAACAGTGGCATGCACTTCTGGATGATTGTTTACCACGTAATGAACGAAATTAGAGCCGATGAATCCGGCACCTCCGGTAACAATGATGTTTTTCATAAGAAAATTTCTCCTTAATTCTTAGATTTCTCCGTAAACAAATGGATTTTCTGCTTCAAATTCTTTTAATGTCGGATGACGGTGATCTTTTTCCGACATAATCGCTCTTGATGGATCAATTGGCCAATCAATCGCTAAATCTGGATCATCAAATGCGATGCCCCCATCTGCTTCTGCATTATAGTAATTATCACACTTATAAAGGAAGTTCACATTTGGTGTCAAAGTAACGAATCCATGGGCATATCCTTTAGGTACAAGCAACTGTCGATGATTATGTTCAGATAAGATAAATCCGTCCCATTGACCATAAGTCGGGCTACCTTTGCGGATATCCACTACTACATCTAAAACTGCTCCAGTGACTACCCGAATCAATTTTGTCTGTGCAGCTTCTCCTTTTTGGAAATGAAGCCCCCGAAGGACACCAGCTTCAGCTGATAGTGAATGGTTGTCTTGAACAAAGTCATATTTCAATCCATGTTCTGCAAATTTTGCTTTTGAATAACTTTCTGTGAAGAAACCGCGATGATCGCCAAAGACGTCCATTTCTACGATTTTGACATCTGTTAATTTTGTATCTGTTACTTTCATCTGTAAGGACTCCTTATTCAGCGGCCAAATTCAATAAATATTGACCGTATTGATTTTTTTTCAATGGCTGTGCAAGGGCCAGCAATTGTTCCTTATCGATGTAGCCCATACGGTAAGCAATTTCTTCCAAACAAGCCACTTTTAAGTTCTGACGTTTTTCAATTGTTTCGATAAAGGTAGATGCTTCAAGCAATGATTCATGTGTTCCTGTATCAAGCCAAGCAAATCCGCGTCCCATAAGTTCTACGGATAGTTTTCCTTTATCCAAATATGCTTTATTGACATCCGTAATCTCTAGTTCTCCACGTTCTGAAGGTTTGATACCTTTAGCGATAGAAATTACCTCATTGTCATAAAAATAAAGGCCAGTTACAGCGTAATTTGATTTTGGCTGAGCAGGCTTTTCTTCAATCGACAAAGCTTGCATATTCTCATCAAATTCTACTACACCAAAGCGTTCTGGATCATTGACATGATAGCCAAATACTGTCGCGCCTGTATCTTTTGAAGCTGCTCGTTGCAACATTTTAGACAGACCGCCACCATAGTAAATATTGTCCCCTAATACCAAGCAGACACTATCATCTCCAATAAATTCTTCTCCAATGATAAACGCTTGTGCCAATCCATCTGGACTTTCTTGTACTGCATATTCGATCTGCAGTCCTAAATCATTTCCGTTTCCAAATAATTCCTTGAAACGTGGTGTATCTTGTGGCGTTGAAATAATCAGAATTTCTTTGATTCCCGCCAACATCAGAGTAGACATTGGATAATAAATCATTGGTTTGTCATAAATCGGCATCAATTGTTTCGATGTTGCCTTTGTTAAAGGGTACAGACGTGTTCCGCTGCCCCCAGCAAGAATGATTCCCTTCATGGATATCTGCTCTCCTTTTTGATTTCAAATTTCACTTTGTTATTATCTCATCAATTGTTATATTTGTCATGGAAATATTAAGGATTTAAACATCTTTTATCAACGTTTAAACCATTTTCGTTTGATCAACGCCGTAATCAGATGAACACGCCAAGAAATTTTTTGCCGTAATTTAGAATGTGTTTCAATCTCACTCGCGTTTAAATCATGTCTTCGGTACAGAGTTAACGGTTCTCTTAGGAACCCAGTCTTCTTTCCTCCCAGCAAACCAATCCACATATCATGCATCGGCACTTCTGACGGGATCGGCAAAATATCGGGTTTTAAAGAAGACCGGAAAGCCATACCAGCACCAATATAGTGACTTCTTATCACATTATTAAGCCATCCTTCTTTGGAATTTCGAAACGAAAAATACGAATCATGGATCTCTTGCAGCTCGCTGTCCACAATGATTAAATCAGAAACTACTACTAGCTGATCCGGATTCTGCTCAAAATAGTCAGTGATCTTTTTCACTTTTGTCTCCAACCAAACATCATCTTGGTCTGCCAAAAAGATTAGATCTCCTTTCGTCTGCTGGATCGCATAACCAAAATTAGCGATCAATCCTTGACGAGGCCCCGAAAAAAGCTGGATTCGCTTATCTTTTTCTGCGTATTCAGTTAATATATCCCATGTATCATCTACTGACCCATCATCAGAAATGACTACTTCATCTTCTGCTGAAAGCTGAGATAAAATACTATCTAACTGCTCTCTTAAATATCTGCCTCCATTAAAGGTAGCTATACAAACCGAACGCACGAATTCACACCTTCCAATTCTTAACATATGAGCGCAAAGTCATCCGCCAGATATGCCGGTTTTTGACGGTCAAGAACTGTTTAGCTGTTCTTAACAATAATTGTCGTCGGTGACTGGATAAATGCCTTTGATCATATTCATGATAAAATCGATTTTCTGCTTGTAAAATAGAACGGTATCGATTACTTGAAACTTTTTCATAGTCTAAAACCGAAAGATCATGTTCCATTCGTACAGGAAGGATCTCCACAGTTTTTTCCAACTGATCCACTTTCCAAAACAGCCAATGATCCAAAAAATCTAAAGAAAAAGCAGGATTAAACCCGCCAATCTTTTTTAGAAATTTGACAGACCAGGCAACACCTGAATTGATTGCCATGATTCGTTCAGCTGTTGGGCCTTCAACTTCTACTGCTTGAGCTGTACGATTGATATAACGATCTGAATATAGGGGAGAAACTTGTCGGCTCCCAGAAAAAATCATCGGAACTGCAGCAACACATTCATCTGTAAAGGTTACTTTACGCAATAGTTCAAAATAATCGTCGACTAGCCTCGTATCCTGATCCAGAGTGACGAGACAACGTGTTCCTTCATCTGCTTGAGACAACGCAAAATTATAAGCCACCGCTAAACCAGGATTTTGCGGATCATGATGATAAACGATATTTTCTTTTTCAAACAGCTCATTTTGCTGCCTTTGAGGACTATTATCGTAAATAATAAGCTGAATTTGCTTTTCGCTAAGTGCTTTGCTTAATGGTCCATAAGCTGGAGATTGACTGAATAGTTGCTGATAAAGCACAACGACTACTAATATTTCTGGTTTCATCAGAAAAAACGCCACCCCCACTTATTGAAAAATTTCATCATAGAAGTCAAAAACACGCGAAACAGTTTTGCATTTCGATGCGCACCCTTCCCGTAAAAATGGATAACTGCATAAAAGGGTGTGTACAATAACTTGTAACCTGCTTTTTCAAAACTCAAACACAAGTCGTTGTCTTCAAAGTACATGAAGAAACGCTCATCAAACCCCTTTATCTCTTTAAATTTATCAATATCAGCTACCATAAAACTACCTGAGATCATCCGTACATAACTATTAGCATCAGTAGGCAATCCTCGGCATTCAAACACAGCCAGTCGTTTGTCAAACTTTTTTTTGACCCATTTGAAAGGCACAAAGCGCAAAACGTAATCAAAAACAGCCAGCTGCTCACGGATGAGGTGCTGAGTTGTTCCATCTTCATTAAGAATCTTAGGTGCTAACATCGCACATTCCGGATGTTCTTTCAATAACAAGACCAATGCTGTAACTGTCTCTTCATCCACTAAAATATCTGGGTTACAAATAATGCCATAGCGAGAATCGCTAGCTATCAGATTGTGATTATGTCCATAACCAAATCCGGAATTTTCATCATGAAAATAGATATCGATGTAGGGATATTTCCTATACTCTGTTAGTCTTTTTTTGTACTCGGGAAGTGAATTGTTGTCAAAAATTCGGATTTTTACTGCTGTTTCATCTTTTACAGTTGAAATAAAATTATCTAGTGTCCGAAAAATTTTATCACTGTTTGCCGTCACAATACTAATAAGGATCGGCTGGTTTAATTTGTTATTCATCTATATGACGGTTCCATTTCTTCAAATATTTCTGTTTTACTTGCGTACGGTACTCTTTATTCCCTAAAAATCGCAATGTTTTTAAAATAAACTGATGTTTCTCATTGATCAGACCAATCAATTCAAATAATAAAATTGCAGCAAACAACATGGCAATAATCAATATGATCGTTCCGATTCTTCCAGTATAATTCATGACCATAGCTGTGAAAGAAAACATCAAAGCCATCGCATAAATCGTCAGGACAGCACCTTTATGAGTAAAGCCTAAACTGATTAGTCGGTGATGAAGATGTTTTTTATCTGCTGTAGAAAAAGAAACACGGTTTGCTTTTCTCCTAATGATAGCAAAAAACGTGTCTGTTACCGGCACTCCCATGACGATCAGCAAAGAAATCGATGAAACAAAAGTCACGTTCTTCAGCCCTTGTAGTGAAAGGACGGCCATCATAAACCCTAGGAATAGAGCTCCTGTATCGCCTAAATAAATCTTTGCCGGATAAAAATTGTAAGGAAAAAAACCGATAATACTTGCTACAAGACAGAAAATAACAACTGGAATATACACTGTAGAAGCATGGAGGAAAAAATATCCAATGATTCCTATCGTAATTAAACCGATCAATGAAATCCCTGCCGCCAGCCCATCCAAACCGTCAATCAGATTGACCGCATTCGTGATACCGAAGATCCAAAAAATCGTTACGGGAAAACTAAGCCAGCCTAGTTGGATATATCCAATAAAAGGAAGCGTGAAGGAATCAATACGTATATCTGCTACAAAATAAATAATAAGAGAAGCAATCAAGATCCCTATACTTTTTTGTTTAGGTGTCAGCTCATATTTATCATCGAGCACTCCTGTGACTATGATTACTAAAGAAGCAATCAAGATCGGTACAATATACGATTGAGGGATAATTTTACGGAATAAGAATAAAGTCGATATAACAAATGAAATAAAGATAGGCAGTCCGCCCGCTGAAGGCATTGGAACTTTATTTATTCTTCTTTCATTTGGTTTGTCGACCATACCTGTTTGTACTGAAATGATTTTGAATACAGGTGTTAATATCAGTGATAATAAAATTGTCAGAAAAAATCTTATAACCATACTAAAAGAAACAAGCATATGGGCACCTACTTTAATTAAGAGTCATAATTATTATAAATTACTGATATAAATTTACAATAAGAACTCTTGTTTCTACTTTTTTTTATGAGAAAATTTAGTTTTCAATTTATTGAACCATTTTCGGCTTGGATCTCGACGTTTTTTGATTTGATGACCCGTCACGTATTCTTGAACAACTGCATTGATGATTCCGCCCAAAATGATGATCGTAGCAGCAAAATTAAGCCAAAGCATGAGTACAATAAAACTTCCTATGATCTGATAACCGCTGATCCTCGTTGCAAAATACCTAGCATAGATACTAAACACTTGTGATAACAGCATCCAGCCGACAGTAGCGAAGATCGTGCCCGGAATGATCGTCTTCAACTTCAACTGAGCATTAGGGACAATTAAATAAATCAAGAACATGATGACAAATAAAGCTACCAATGTGATTGGCCACTTCAAAGTTTGGAACTGATCGATAAAGTTCACGGGTATTTGTACGATTGGCTGAATAGCATCCAAAATCAGCTGTCCCAACCCAAGAACGATAGTTACCCCACTAATAGCAATCATGAACAAGACAATGACAATTAGTGAGAAGAAACGGACGATCAAAAAATTTTTTCTATTTTCTACGCCATACGCTTTATTCATCGCAATTTGCAAAGCATTGATACTTTGACTTGCAGACCATAAAGCCGCTAATGCAGAAACGGATAACAAGCCTCCTGAACTTTGTGTCAAAAGGTCTTTGATTGCAGGACCGATAAACTGGTAAACGGTCTCAGGAATCACTTCTCGTAAATAGGTCAGTACAGTCTCTTGATCGATGTGGAGAAACGGTAAAATATTACCAAAAGCAATAATCAATGGAAATAAAGACAAGAGTAAATAATAAGCAACGACGACAGAGGTCGTACTCATTTCTGAATCAGTGATGCGCTTTTGAGTCGTCTCAATAAAGCGCATCAGATTTTCATTTTGTTTTATTTTGTTCCAAACTTTCATGTACCTCTCCCGTACCTATTGACTGGATAGATCAATAAGTGCCTTCTTCTCCTTGTGATGTCAAAATTCTTGGACCATCTTTAGTAATAGCCAATGTATGTTCATATTGGCAAGAAAGTCCGCCGTCTCTTGTATACGCAGTCCAGCCGTTAGGATCCATTTTCATTTTCCAAGTTCCGGTATTAACCATAGGTTCGATCGTGATAACCATGCCTTCTTTCAACCGCAACCCTTTTCCAGCTTCTCCGTAATGAGGAACTGCTGGTTCTTCATGAATCGTAGGACCAACGCCATGACCAATAAAATCACGAACGATCGCTAGATTTTCGCCTTCTACATAAGTTTGGATAGCATGACCGATGTCACCAATCCGATTCCCTACTTGTGCTTGCTCAATACCGATGTACAAAGCTTTCTTCGTTACTTCCATCAATCGGTCGATCTCAGGTGTAGATTCTCCAACTACATAGGCCCAACAAGAATCAGAAATGCCGCCTTTCAAATCGATACACATATCGACTTTTACCAAATCACCGTTTTTCAAAGGCTTTTTACGAGGGAATCCATGACAAATTTCATCATTTATACTGATACAAGTCGCATATTCATACCCTTCAAAGCCAATTTGCGCAGCAATTCCGCCATGACTCTCGATATAGTTTCTGACAAATACCTCAATATCCCAACTTGTGATTCCTGGTTTTATAAAATCACGCAGATTTTTATGTACATCTGCTAATAAAGCTCCAGATTCTGCCATCATTTCAATTTCACGTGCTGATTTTAAAGTAATCATATTTTCGTCTCCTTTTTACAAATCCCTCTCATTTTAACATAGCGGCATACATTTAGCCAAATGACATTCCCCAGGTGTCTCTAGGTTTTATTTTCTTTTCAATGATGTTTTGGTATAATTCATAATTGTTAAATAATTATAAACGAGGAGGCACATCATGGCTTTAGCAAAAATCGTATATGCTAGCATGACAGGAAACACTGAAGAAATCGCCGATATTGTTGCAGAAGCATTTGAAAATCTGGATATCGAAGTCGAAATCAACGAATGTACCCAAGTAGATGCAGATGAATTCGAGGAGGCAGATATTTGCGTAGTAGCTACTTATACATACGATGATGGCGATCTGCCTGATGAGATCGTAGACTTTTATGAAGACTTGCAAGAATTGGATCTATTGGGAAAAATTTACGGTGTCTGCGGATCTGGTGATACTTTTTACGATGAATTCTGCAAATCGGTGGATGATTTCGATGCTGCTTTTGCAAAAACAGGCGCATCAAAAGGAGCCGAAAATGTTAAAGTGGATCTGAATGCTGAAGAAGAAGATATCGAAAATTTAGAAGCTTTCGCTAAAGAACTAGTCGCAAAAATTTAATATACTTGCAATAAAAGAGCCATCCAGATTTATTCAATCTGGATGGCTCTTTTATTCATTGCATTCATGGAAGAGTTCTTCGGGAGTTAAAAATGCATACGCTGTAAGAAAAACGAACTTTTCCTTATTTTGACACATCTCTTGTTACCTACTGATTTGTGGAACTTTTGAGTATATTCAATCGATTTCGATTGGTTCTTTGAATTTCAAGATAGCATCTATACTGTCTTGGATCATCTTTTCAATCTGTTCATCAGTTGGATGGATGATGCTTGAAGACATCAAAGCTGCGATCCCAGTAGCTATGATCCATGTCCCATTATACAAAGATTCGATCTGCTCTTCTGAAAGATTCACATAAGCTGGATCGCGTTTCACTGTATTCACAAAGTAAGTATAAGAGAAATTCTGCATCTCTTTTCCTCCACCATATTCTTCTAAGTACAGTGAACGATACAACTTCTTCTCTCTTCTTGCAAAATGGATATAATTAAAAGCAAGATCGATAATCGTATTCCCTGTATGCTCAACAGTGAACACTTCATATTGTAAATGATCATAGATCTGCTCAAAAAGAGCTTGTCTCAAGTCATCCATATTTTTAAACTCAAGATAAATCGGTTGCGTGGAACAATTCATTTTGTTCGCGATGTTTCTCGCAGTAAATCGTGTAAATCCATCGGTGGCAGCTACTTCATAAGCAGCTGCCAAAATCTGTTCTCTAGTAATCGTCTTTTTTCTTGCCATATTTTTTTAATCTCCTTAATTTTTTTATAACGCTTCCACCATTGATTAATTTCATTGTAACATGTTTTTTTTGATATGCAAAATTAGTTTTTGATTTTCTTCACAAGCTGAAATAGCAAGTAGTAACATATATCATGAAACTTAACCTTAAAAAAATAACCTCCTTTTTTTATTTAAAGCCTCATTGTTTGAATCATAATTAAATGGTATCATGCTAATAGTTACCAGAAAAAATGGTGAGGAGGAATTTTTATTATGTTATCTGATTTTAATGAACTTCTAAAAAAATATGCACGCTTAATTGCAGAAACTGGCGTAGCCACAGAAAAAGGACACACAGTTGTTTTACAGATCAGCGTGGAACAGGCACCCCTTGCTCGATTGATCACACAAGAAGCTTATAAACTAGGAGCCGCTGAGGTTATCGTTCAATGGACTGACGACCAGATCCAAAGAGAATTTCTTTTACATGCTGCAACGGATCGTATTGAGAATGTACCACAATCTAAAATCGATCAAGCGGATGAATGGCTTGAAAAAGG
Source organism: Enterococcus faecium (assembly GCF_029023785.1). NCBI lineage: Bacteria > Bacillati > Bacillota > Bacilli > Lactobacillales > Enterococcaceae > Enterococcus > Enterococcus faecium. The sequence goes on from NZ_CP118955.1 coordinate 1,814,259, forward strand.
AGCAAGCAGGATCAGCGTTGTTTCTGCCGATCCCGATGCATTTGCTGGTGTAGATAGCCATCGAGTAGCGTCTTATCAATCAGCGAATGGCAAAGCACTAATGAATTTACGCAAGGCAACTCAAGCAAATAAAGTCAGTTGGACTGTCGTGGCTGCGGCTGGTAAACAATGGGCAGCAAAAGTCTTCCCAGAACTGCCAGAAGAAAAACAAGTTGAGGCATTATGGGATCAGATTTTCAAAACGACTCGTGTCTATGAAGAAGACCCTGTCTTAGCATGGAAGAAGCATGATGAAAAATTAGCAAAAAAAGCAGAAGAATTGAATCGAGAACAATTTTCTGCCCTTCACTATACTGCTCCCGGTACAGATATCATTATCGGATTGCCTAAAAACCATCTTTGGGAAGGCGCTGGAAGCTATAATGCTCGTGGAGAAAAATTCATGGCAAATATGCCGACGGAAGAAGTGTTCACAGCACCTGACAGTCATCGAGTAGATGGTTACATTTCAAGTACAAAGCCACTGAGTTATGCTGGCACCATCATCTCGGGTATGAAATTTACTTTTAAAGATGGAAAAGTTGTTGATTTTTCTGCCGAACAAGGAGAAGATGTCTTAGCAAAACTGCTTGATACAGATGAAGGTGCGCGTCGTTTAGGAGAAGTCGCACTTGTACCTGACCCTTCACCTATTTCTCAATCTGGCATCATCTTTTTCAATACATTATTTGATGAAAACGCATCGAATCACTTAGCACTAGGTTCTGCTTATGCCTTCAGTGTGAAAGGCGGTACAGAAATGTCCGATGAAGAATTAGCAGAAGCTGGATTGAATAGAAGTCAAACCCACGTAGATTTCATGGTAGGATCTGACAAGATGGATATCGACGGAATCCGTGAAGATGGCTCTACAGTACCGATTTTCCGAAATGGCGATTGGGCTTGAGTATACTTTCGCACACATGCAAAAAATAATATAAAGCATAGAATAAAGGATCTAAGCTATTGGCTTAGATCCTTTATTTCGCTAAACAACCCCACCGTTTTTTTATATGGTACTTTGAAAAGGAAAGTTGTAAGTATTAACCCATCAGCTATTACTAAAAATAATAAAAAGTCATCTTCAGTTCATTCCCATTGGCTTTACGTAAAGCTTCAAGTTATACCGCTAGAGTTAAGAACGATATATCTTTCGTTGGATAGGACTGGTATAAGCCAATCGAAATCGTTTAATTCGAATCTATTGAAGTATGAAAATCAACTACACCGTCGACCTAGTAAGTTTTTCTTTAGTAATCAATTTTTCCCTATTTTCTCTTCGACTGTTTATTGATGGACTAAGACATACGCATGCATCTATTTTACTTTATCAAGGAGTAAATATACTTAGCGTATCGAAACGTTTAGGACATAGCAGTTTAGAAACTACAATGTCTACTTATACAAAATAACCCCCTGTACCGCAAAGGATACAGGGGTTATTTGTACGTTCCTGACTGGAATTGAACCAGCGACCTATCGCTTAGGAGGCGATTGCTCTATCCTACTGAGCTACAGGAACAATTTCAATAAATCAATTGTAGCTTGTTTGTTTTTTACTTGCAAGCTTATCTGCTAAAAAAATCAGCTTATAAGTTAGGCAAAACGTTTCCACTAGTCCTTAACAGATGATAAACTAGAGGTAGAATGAAATAATGTAGGGAGGTTCTTTCCAATGAATGATAAGCCAAAAGAAAAAGTATACGCAGAACGCTTAGATTCATCTAAAAAAAATCGGGAAAAGATTACGAAAGAAGCAATCCAAGACCACAAAAAAGAAAACCCTAAAACAAAAGAAAACAAAAAATTCAAATTTACGAAAAAAGAGGATTTACTTTAACATTTTCCTTCAAATGCCAAATGAAAAACAAAAGGGTGGTGACAAAAATATTGTCATCACCCGTTTTTTATCAAAAATAGTCATTAAGAATTGGCTGTTGCTGTGGCAAGATTGAGCTTAACGTTTCTTCATATTCTTTTGTCACCTGTATTCTTTCTTGGAATACCAACTCTTCCACTTTACGATACCCTAATAATAGCTGCGTGATATGTTGGATACTTCCTCGAACGATTGGGAGTTTTGTTTGTTCTACTTTTGAGAGATGATTTTTTCCATTTTCGATTGTTACTTCCACGATTCCTTCATTCCATTTCGCATAATGATCTTCTTCTATTTGTAGGGCAAATGCAGCTTGTCTCTTTTTAAATGGATAATTTTCCAAAAACAAAGAAATATCTACGATCCTCGCCATCATATAAGGTGTGATCATTACAGAAGCAAATGGATTTTCTAATAGATAATTTTGATCATTACCGCCGTAGCCGCATGAATATTCAAATGTTTCAAAAGCACCATTGTGAGAACTTACGAAGCGAACAAGGCTGCAAAAAGCATCATGATCCAAAAATCCCCACTCCGCAATAATAAAGGAAGACGTTGCAAGCTGATAAACGATATATCCCGTTGCTTCCTCATTATCATCAAAATGCAAAGCAAACTGGTAATTGCCTTTTTGCTTGAATTTATACGTATACCACCAGTCTTCGCGCTTCAGACCAGCTCGTTGGTTTTCCGGCATCTGTTCATAAATTCTTCTGATTGCAGCTTTTGCATCTTCAAAATCCATACGCTTTATTTTTCCAGATTTTTTTTTGATAAACGGCACATCACGACTGTTTAGTTGATAACTGATTTTATCAAATGATTGTTCATAGCCATAGCGCCGATAGAAGGGATAGGAGAATGGCGCCAGATAAGATAAGCTTACTTTACGATCACGGCAATCTTCAAGGATCTTTTCCATGATCTGATTGATCCCGCCTTGTCCCCTTGCTTCTGGATAAGAAGCAACATAGCCAATGCCGGCCATTAGGTACTCTTGTCCGTAAAAATTCACTGGAAAAGGGGTCGCCATGACTTGACTTGTTAGCCGATCCTCCTCATCAAAAAATCCGTAATTCCAAGAATTCTCCGCAAGTGTACGAAAACGTTCTCGCCTTTCAGGTGTATCTGCCCCATTAAATGCATAAGTGGCTAAATCAAACATTTCCTCAATCGAAGATACACCTAGCTCTCTTACTTTGTTTGTCATTTTGCTGCCCCTTCCTACAAAAAAGCTAGTGAGGATTCGCAGGAAAGATCTATCTTCCTATGAAAAATTCCTTCTAGCTTACTTCATTTTTCAATAACTAAATAGTACCATGTTTCATTGATTTAATACGTTGCTTCGATCATATCTAGCATTTTTTTGAAACGTCTCCGTTTAAAATACATCAAGATTGTTCCTAAAAGCATATCATTCAACTTTTGAAGCATGCCATAAGACTCCATTTTTTCTGTGTAATGAACCTCACAGGTCGAATCGTCCAATGGTTTGATTTGATAATGAACGACGAATTCATTCTTCGTTGTCGATGTACGAAACTTATAAGACTGGTTTTCAATGACTTCTTCGATTTTTATGCGAGCCCGGTTATTTTGCGAGAATTGTTTGACGTACTCCAAATTTTTCAGCTGTTTTCTAGTTACTGATTTGCCGGTCGCTTTACGTACATCGAAAAGGACAGAGTCCATAACTTTATCGTAAAAAAACGATGCTGGAATATTTAATTTTTTCGTGATTTCCATTAGTTATTTTTCTCCTTTGCTTCTTCTCTTTTTTTCCCCTTCATGAAGAAATAGATTCCTAATCCTGTTAGAAAAAGACCTGTGACCATACTATACAAATCATACCTTTGCGAATGTGGATTCAAACTATACAACACGATCAAAGAACCAATACTACATAAAAATAAACCGTTTTTTATCATCTCAACCATCCTATCTTTTTAAACCATTTTCTAAACAGCTGTTGATTGAAAATAAAGGACTGTTCCCCAAGGCTGTGCTTTGATTAGTTCCTTTGCTTTTTTAGCCGCAACTTCCGGATCTTCTGCACTTGTTTCAAAGAACAGCTTGATTCCTTGTTTTTCTTTAAATGTAAAAGTCATTCCTTCTTCATTGTATCCTTCTAACAATTCTTTGATTTCATCTTGTTGCATTGCACTGGCAATTGTAATCATTTCAGTTCCTCCTCGAAAATTCATTATGAGGAACGAAACTTAAAGCGTCCCGCTCCTCACGTTCATCTTATTGTTGTTCGCCTGCGGCAGGGTCCATTTTGTTTGCAGAGATGACAAATGGTGCCCAAATCAAGAAAGTCACGACCATACATACTAATGTTACGATCGGTGCCCGCCAATCCGCTCCTGTTGCTAAGAATGACAATAAGAACGGCGGTACTACCCATGTGACTTGCTGCGATACCGGAGCGACTAGGCCAAGATAAGTAGCTGTCCATCCAATTGCTGTTGCTACTACTGGAGCAATCAAGAATGGGATAAACATGATTGCATTCAATACGATTGGCAGACCAAACATCACTGGTTCGTTGATATTGAAGATACCAGGCCCAATGGATAATTTAGCTACTGTTAGATAATCTGCACGTTTAGAGAAAATCAAGATAGCTATCAGTAAGACGATCGTTCCGCCTGATCCGCCAAACCATGCAAAAGCATCGAACGATCCGCGGACCCACATATAAGCTTTTCCATCTTCGATTGCATCTAACACGGCTGGTGTACCAGTTTTTCCGTTATAACCTTTTTGGAAAATATCAATATTGATTAGTTGTGCTTGTCCCCAGATTCCCTCTAGCACTGGTGCCAATACATTTGGTCCATGAATACCAAAGAACCAGAATACTTGAACAAATACTGTGACGATCAATACTGCTCCCAACCCTTGAGATAATCCTAGGAATGGTTCTGCAATATATTTTTGCACCAAATCAATGATCAGTTGCCCATCAGCTACACGACCTACGATATAATTGATAATAGCAATGACGTATAAAGCGATCGTCGCTGGTAAAATGGCTGCAAATGCTTTAGATACTGCTGGTGGTACTGAATCAGGCATTTTGATCGTAATGTTGGCAAGCATCAATTTACAAAAAATAATGACTGAAATAGCTCCCATGATCATAACTGTAAAATAAGCGTTTCCATTCAAATGATCTAGTTTTAGCCAACCCCATAATCCAACTGACAGTGTGCCATCTGCAATCGTTGCACCAATCTCAGAACTATTGATTGCATCTGCGACATTTGAAGGAACATTCACATCTAATGCTGCTGATAATGCTGGACCAAAGGAAATACCTTGAATCAAGGTAGCTAAACCAACGATCCCCCCAGCTAGATCATTTACTCCATAAGCTCGGGCAAGATTATACCCCCAAGAAAAGGCAAAGATCAATCCGGCGATTGCTAGTGTACCGTTCCAGACAAAACCATTGATTCCGATGATGACATTCAATACGGCAAAGATTCCTTTGTCTGCTGCTAAACTGTCAGCATAGGTACTGTTAAACTGTTGCGGTAAATCACGAATAATTGCATTGATCATTACAGCGACTGATCCCGCCATTGTTGCGGGCAGTGTGCCGATAAAAGCATCACGCAAAGCAACTAAATGTTTTTGCGCTCCGATTTTTGCGGCAACCGGCAGGATGTATTTCTCCATCCAACTTGATAGTCCGTTCATTTTTTACTTCCTCCTATAAGTTTTTTATATAAAGAGAGTTCTCCTTATAACAAAATAAAAAATCCGTTCAAAAATTTTTCTTCTTCCGTTCAAAAAAGAAGTTGTATTTATTCGCTGTATACGCGACGATAAAGTTCGATGATTTCTTTTGCTAAATCAGTAAACGCAATAGATGTCATTAAGTGATCTTGACTGTGAACAGTCAATAATGTCACTTGCATATGATTTCCTTGTGCTTCTTGTGTCAACATGTCTGTTTGTGCATGATGCGCTTGTATAAGTGATTCTTCTGCATCAGCGATTTTCCTATCCGCTAACTCAAAATCACCGATTTTAGCAGCCGCAATCGCTTCCATTGCATCGCTCTTTGCATTACCGCCAAACATGATTAACCCCATGATGGCTTCTAGATTTTGTTGATCTTCCACGTTGTTATACCCCCAACTGCATACTTGATTTATTTCATTAGATTTTCTGCTTGTGCAAGAACTTTTTCTCCGTTCATCATGCCATAGTCTTGCATATTGATGACATCTAATGGAATACCTTTAGGCGCAAGTTTTTGTTCAAATTGAGCTTTCATGAAACGTACTTGAGGACCTAATAATAATACATCGACATTCTTAGATTCTAAATTATTATCTGCATCTGAGGCAGAGACCGCAAAAATATCGGCTTCCATCCCTTTTTCTTCTGCTGCTTTTTGCATTTTTGTGACCAATAAACTCGTACTCATCCCTGCTGAACAAACTAACATGATTGTTTTTTTTGCCATTTTTAACACTCCTTTTATTTTTTTACACTTTTATATAACGCAAGAAGCATGCCAATAAAAAAAAGAGCTGAAATAGCGTTTTCATGCTTTTTAGCTCTTTTTTATAGTGCGCACACAGATGTTTAGTGTGTAAACAGTATGATTAGTGTGTTCATTTTTTTATTTTATTTTCAAGAAACATTTGTGTAAGAAATGCGATATCATCTTCTGGAATTTTTACCTGATATTTTCGTTCTAGTGCCATCAAGTTTGCCCGAACGATATCCATTTCCAAACGATAAATTTTTGAGAAAATAGACAGTTTCTCAAATTGCCGATGGCTTTCTTGTTTGATCAATCCGTCTAACATGAAGGCTAAATGGATAACGATTCCAGTATCTACTCCAGGTTCCACGATAATCGACAAATCGGTCTGGATCTGCTGAACTGTCTTTTGCAATGAACGGATCAGTTCATCAATAGAAAAGACATCGCTTAATGATCCAGCAAGTGAATCGACAATTTTAGCTGTCGGGATCTCATCATCAGCTATACGCTTTAAAATATTTAGTTTTTCATCATCAAAAACGTCATAGGCTGAAAAAAATGGGATATTTTGATAATCAACATCAACTGTTCCCGCAATTGCTTTGATCTCATATTCTTCCAATAAGGCATCGATGTGTTTTTTGAATGATTCACGTTCTAAAAACTGCATCTGGATCAGTTCTACCTTATTTTGATTAATCACTGGCATAATACGCTGATATAATTTGGCAGCTACTCCTTCACCAGTAAAGCATGTCACGATTACGGCTTTTTTACGCTGTAAAGTTTCAGACTTTTCCGCTTTGAACTGATCACGTACGATCGATTCAAAGGAAAGCTGGATATTTTGATAAATATCTTCTAAGCTTCTTCCAACACTTGCCATCCGTATCGCTTCTATCACAATCATGGTACTTGTCATCGTGATAGCTTTCGTCCGAATGCCAGTCTCTTCATAAATCAAATCACTGAAGGTGTTTAATGATCCCATATCTGTTAACAAGAGTAGGCCATTCGTCAAATGCTCTTGATAGTTTTTGACATATTGTAACACTTCTTCATACATTGTTTGAACTTCCATAACCAGTGGCATATTAAAAGCTTTCCCTACTTTTGTTCCTAATAGTTCTTGTGCCATCTCCAACATGCTTGAAGCAGTCTGTCTGCCGTGCATCAATATGAGAACATCTACTTTGTTTTCTTTAACAGGCTCACTTTCTCCTAGATTGATAGAAAGAAACATACTAATAAAGCCGATTTCATCAAAAGGAATCTCAACTTGTTCTTCTTCTTCAATGATCGTTGAAAGATCGATTGCTACCTGGAATTCCCTCTTAAAATTTTTCCGTACGTTATTCAAATCTGGGTGGACGATCATATGACCTTCTCTCACACGATCCAATGTACTTTGCAGATGCAAAGCAAAAGCAAAACGAGCTTTTTCATTATAAATACGGTCTAACCGTTTTTCAGCCACATCATACAATTGATTGGTTAACCGCCAGATTTCATCTGGCAAAAGATCTTTGGGAATCGAACTTTTAGTCAATTCTTTGACATATGTCTGGAAATAAGCATCCACATCTTTTGAAATGAGGGTCTCTAGATCAATGTTCTCCACACCGGTTTCGGAAAGAGAAGTGACTTTTTCCTCAATATCGTTATAGACCTGCATGTTTCGTTCTGGATCTTGTGACCAGACAACATCAGCAAATCCTGGTTCAAATGTCAAATACTGACTTTTGCTGTCCATGAATCGGTCGAGACGTTCCGGTATTTCCTTGATTTTCAGTAATCCTTTTTGTACTTGAAGGGAAAGTTCTTCTTTTCGAATGATTAGCTTTTTCTCATGATGAGTACGGTAATGTAAAAAAGATTTTGCACAGACTAGTTTCAAGTCTCGTTTCACTTGACCGATATTTCCTTCCGCATCATAAAGCATGAAGGCAAGAATCGCTTCTTTTTCGATATCGATACGTTGATTCAAACGATTCGCTTCTTGTTTGATAAAAAGAGAGATGATTTCATAACGCTCATCCAGTGAACGTGAAGCAAGATTCGGCAAGGTGATTGCCATAGGAATCCGTCGATTGAACGTAGATAAGAAACTTTCTGAAGATTCAGTCGTCGCCCCAATGATCTGAACAGATGCTTCATGTACTTGTGCACTTTCTCCAAGCGGACGGTAAATACCTTTATCAATGAAAGTAAACAGCATTTCCTGCCCTTCCGGCGGTAAACGGTGGATCTCATCTAAAAACAATATACCGCCGTCTGCTTTGGCTATTAGACCGGGACTATCTTGAGCTGCTCCTGTGTAAGCCCCTTTTTTGATCCCAAAGATGTGTCCAAAGAGCAGTTGCGGATTTTGAGCATAATCCGCACAATTGAAAGAAACAAATGGCGCATCTGCAGAAAGCATCTCTGAATCGATTGCAAAATGATACATACATTCAGCAAACATCGACTTCCCTGTACCAGTTTCTCCAAAAATAATCGTATGCAACCCCCGCGGTGGATAAAGAATCGCAGCTTTTGCCTGCTGTATGCTGACTTTTAAAGAATCATTTTCTCCAACGAGTGTTTCAAAAGTCACTTGCGTAGAAGAGTCGACATGCACTTCATCAGATTTTGACTTTTCCGTTGGCAAAGAGTAAACGACTGGTCGGCCAGCGGTTTTTACAATATGATGGGCCTTGTATAGTTCACTTAAATATCGGCTTGCATTGCTTCGATCGATAGTTAAGCGCTCAGCTACATCACTTGCTGTCAATCCTTGTTGGTTTTCTGTCAATAGCTGCAAGATCTCTTCTTGACGTTCTTTCACATAACCCCTCCTCTGGCAACCAATTTTGTTCCCGTTTTCATAATCATAGCATAAAAAGGCGCTTATTTGCGCCTTGCTCCTTTATTTCTCTCTTTTTTTGATTTATTTTTAACTTTTTTTCTTATTTTTTCTTTGTTATATTCTGGGTTCTGCTCCTTTCCAGAAAAAGTTTTCGCATACTTTTTATTTACTGCAGGAGCTGCATCTTCTTTGGTTGGCTGCTCAGTTTGCAGCTTACCTCCGTATAAAAAAATCTCTTCAAGTGTTATATTTGATGGACGTAAAAGCCGTTTTAAATCTCTTAGATTATTATCTTGTACGAGTGTAATTACTATTCCTTCATTACCCATTCGACCAGTTCTTCCCGAACGATGCAAATAAGCTTCTTCACTTAACGGAACTTCTGCATTCACTACATAAGGAAGACCTGTAATATCTAAACCTCTAGCCGCCACATCTGTGGTCAAAAGTGCTCTGACCATTTTCTTTTTGAATTGTTCTAGCGCTGCTTTTCGGAGTAGCTTGTTCTGATCAGAGGCCAGACTTCCTACCGGTACACCTCTATACAGCAATTTTTCTTCCATTACGCCTAATTCAGTCAGTTGATTAAAGAAAATCAGACCATGAAAATCTTCTATATGCGTGAGACGTCTCAAGTAGTCATCTTTCTTTCGTATCGGTACACGTAAAAAGTAATGTCTCAGTCCTTTTCGAGAATCGTCCTCTGCTGTCACGTCAATTGTCTCAAACGTTTTCCCAGTGATTTTTTCAATGCTTTCAAGGGAACGATCTGCTGTCGCTGAAAAAAAAGCTAGCTGATACTCTGTTGGAGCTTGATGAAGAATTTGATCAATGATTTGGCTGTTCCCAGCGTCAAATAGCTGGTCTGCTTCATCAAATACCATTGTTTTCACTTGATGTGCTTTTATTTTTTTTGCTTTCATCAATTCCAATATTCTTCCTGGTGTACCAATCAAGATTTCTGGTTTTTTCTTCAAACCCTCAATCTGACGTTTGACGTTGGCTCCGCCCACCAAAGATTGGACTTTCAACTCTTTGTCTTTTCCCCATTCACGTGCAACATCTGCTACTTGAATAGCTAGTTCTTGAGAAGAAGCAAAAATGACCAACGCACTTGCTTCACCTGGTTCCACGTTTAGTAGTAGAGGCCAAAGATAAGCCAGTGTTTTACCTGAACCTGTAGGAGAAACCGCTACTATACTTTGTTTATTACTTAGTGGCTGAAAAACTGCTCGTTGAATAAGAGAAGGTGAGATAAACCCTTTATCCTCATATTTTTTCTGCCAATTTTCGGGAAATACTTGTACAAATTCGTTCATTAAAAATCTTCCTCATTATCTGCATCGAATTTGATGCCGCCATTTTTTCTTAAATCATAAATCACTTGGTTCACATTTCTAGCTAGCTCGATCCACTCTTCATACAACAATCCCCAAGCTGGATCTTTCGGATGAGCCATGACATTGGCAAAATCCTCTGCTTCATCTGCCATTGGATTTTCTGCAGCTGTTACCGCCAAATCAATGATTTCTTTATGCGCGCGATCATGAAATTGTGCTTGTTCAATTGCATTGACTCCATTCATCACTAGCGTTCCTGAGTCAAAATAAATCTCTGACGGTAAATAAGAATCACCGATTTTACCTGGCTGGATCGATACATCAAAATTCTCATAACGTAAGATCCCCCATCCAAGGCCATCTACACCAGTAGAAATCTTTCTTGGGAAATAATGGACTTCTTTTGGCATTCCAAACCAAGCAACAGCTGCATATACAAGGTAAACACCTAAATCCATCAATGCACCACCTGAGAAATGAGTCGAGAAGATATTCGGTTCTTCTCCATCTAATACTTGGTCATAGCGCGAAGAATATTTCATATAGCTGAAATTTGCACCGATTATCTCGTCTTTTAATGGTAAGTAATCGGCAATCTTTTTAAAACCTGATTCATGGATATTTCTTGCTGCTTCAAAAAAATACACATTGTGTTCATTTGCCAAATGGATGATTTCATCCATTTCTTTTGGCGTCGAAAAAGCTGGCTTTTCAACTATCACATTTTTTCCTGCCAAAATTGCTTGCTTAGCTTGACTAAAGTGAAGACTATTCGGAGAAGCAATATAAATGGTGTCCATATGAGTAATATTGAAAAAAGTCTTCAAATCTGTTGCGAATTCGATATCCCCTTCATAATGAGAACCAAATTCCTGTGCTTTTTCCAAATGTCTAGAATATACCGCTGTCAATTCATATTTTTTTGTGCTTAAAGCTGCTTGGACAAATTGATGAGTAATCCAATTTGTTCCGATAATACCTAAGTTGATCATTATTTTACCTTCTTTCTATTGTATAGGATCTTCAAAAGGGATATCTACATCAAATGGAATGGCCTGCTTGACAGTTACCTCATCTGCCGATACTTGACAATTATAGGCGAGGATTTGAACTCCGCTTTGCTGCGCATGTCGAACCATATCAGCTAGTGCTGGTTGCATTTCTTCATGGATCGTTGCCAGATGAAGATGTTCGAACTGAGCAATAAACAAGACATAAGCGGCATAACCATCTTGTGCGGCATACGTTAATTCTCCTATATGTTTCAATCCTCTGAGTGTGGGCGCATCAGGAAAAGCACCAATCGCTTTATTTTCAAGTGTCATACCTTTGACTTCAACAAATGCTTTTTGTCCGACCACCGTCTCTAAATAAATATCAAATTTGGAGTGAAGATAAGTTACTTCACGCTTGTATACCGTAAATGGACCAGTTAATCCTGGTAAAAGGATCGTGCCGTCTAAAATACCATCAATTGCCAGCCGATTAGGCAATTGACTATCGATATTAAACCAGTCACCCTTCTTTTTTACAGCAATCAGATCATAGGCGGTTTTCCGTTTAGGTCCAGGAGCAAATACAATAGCCACTTCAGCGCCTGGTATCAGGACCTCTTTTCCTCTACCTGTATTTTTGACATGCGCAATAATTATTTCTCCGTCTTTTTTCATACAATGTGCTATAAACCGATTCGGGCGGTCAATAAAAAAAGCTATTTCCACTTGCTGATACTTCAAATTATGTCACCTTTCTTCCTACTATGTATCCTATCATAATTTGTAGAAAAACAGTAAAAAAACCAGTCGAAAGTCTTAGAGAAATTTTAGCTTTTATTCGGTACAATGAAATAAAGAAGAAAGAATATGTCTATGCGATTATTTTCTCATAAAGGAGTGATTTGGTGATAAAAAAAATGATCTATTTTCTTGGTTCACTCATTACCGTTCTCTCAAGTTTTATTTACTTGAAAAAGAAAAAACAAGCGGAAAAGTCAGAAGGACTCTCAAAGTATCAAGGTACATGGTTCTTTAGTGATAGCCAGCAAAAACAACAATTACAGATTACATCTGATTACACGTTTTTGATCAACGGTCAGTCTCTTGGCACATCTGTGGTAGAAATAGATGAATATCGTTTAGTCGTACGTGATCAGTATGGTTTTTATCTTATCTTTTCTTATCCCGAACAAACTCTTTATGACGAATCTGCAGACACTTCATATAAGTTGTTATCTGAAAAATAGATCCCTCCCAATGTATATATATATCCTTTATAAACGAAAGAATGAGTCTTCTCTATCATCTTTCGTTTTTTGTTGTAAAAACGTCTAAAAATCCTTTGTTTTTTATTTAGAAAAATAGTCAATTAACGTTTTTTTTGTTACACTTACTAATGATGGTTTTTTACCATGAAAGGATGATCGAATATGACACCAAATCGAGAAGATTATTTGAAAATCATTTTAGAACTAGGTGGAGATACAACGAAAGTCAACAATAAACAAATCGTATCTAGTCTAGATGTCTCAGCTGCATCTGTCAGTGAAATGATTTCTAAACTTGTGAAAGAAGAGCTTGTAGAACATTCCCCTTATCAAGGTGTACAATTGACTGCAAGCGGACTGCAAAAAGCTAGCAGTCTGATTCGCAAACATCGCTTATGGGAAGTTTTTTTAGTTGAACATTTAGACTATAGCTGGAATGAAGTCCATGATGATGCTGAAGTATTGGAACATGTGACTTCGGAACATCTTGCAGATCATTTAGAAAACTATTTGAATCATCCTGAACATTGTCCTCATGGAGGATCGATTCCTAAAAAAGAGGAAGTTGTCCATGAAGAACGCCGACAAACATTGGAGTCCTATCCTGTCGGTACAAAAGTGCGTATCGCACGAGTGCTTGATGAAAAAGAATTGTTGGATTACTTAGTCACTATTGACCTGAATATCAACGAAGAATATGAGATCGTTGACATCGCAGCTTATGAAGGACCGATCACTATCCAAAATGATAGAAAGAAAATCCCCGTCAGCTTTAAGGCGGCCAGCACGATTTTTGTCGATAAAATATAAAGGAGTGTATCCACATGTCTAATGAAAAAAATGTATTGTTTACGATATTCGGCGGTACAGGTGACCTAGCCCAGCGTAAATTGTACCCGTCTTTGTTCCGCCTTTACAGAAAAGGAAATTTAGGCGAGCATTTTGCTGTAATCGGAACCGCTCGCCGTCCCTGGAGCGATGAGCACTACCGTGAAGTTGTCAAAGAAACAATCCGTGCATTGAATCCTTCAGATGAAGAAGCAACTACCTTTGCAAGCCATTTTTACTATCAATCCCATGATGTAAATGATTCAACGCATTATCAGACATTAAAAGAATTGTCTGACCGATTAGATGGACACTATCAATTAAACGGTAACCGTGTCTATTATTTGGCTATGGCACCTCAATTTTTTGGAACGATCGTTTCTCATTTGAAATCACAAAATATTATGACAAAAAATGGCTTCAATCGTTTGATCATAGAAAAACCGTTCGGTTCTGATTACCAGTCTGCTTTTGAATTGAACCAGCAAATCAGAGAAGTATTCCCAGAACAAGATATTTTCAGGATTGATCATTATTTAGGAAAAGAAATGATCCAAAACATCTCAGCTATCCGTTTTGCCAATAATATTTTTGAGGCTCAATGGAACAATCGCTATATCGACAATATCCAAATTACTTTTGGCGAAAACCTCGGTGTAGAAGATCGCGGGGGCTACTACGATCATAGTGGCGCACTTAAAGACATGGTGCAAAATCATATTTTACAGGTTGTAGCATTACTTGCAATGGAACCGCCAGTAGCATTTTCCGAAAAAGAAATCCGTACAGAAAAGATCAAAGCATTGAAAGCTATCCGCATTTATAACGAAGAAGAAGTGTTAGAAAACTTCGTTCGCGGGCAATATGCTCAAGGTGAATTGGATGGTGTACAATTCAAGGGCTATCGCGAAGAAGACAAAGTGGATGCTCAATCAGAGACTGAAACATTCGTCGCAGGCAAATTCACTATCGATAACTTCCGTTGGTCAGGTGTTCCTTTCTATGTACGTACAGGCAAACGTTTGACTGAAAAAGGGACTCGGATCAACATCGTATTCAAACAAGTTCCTGTTAATGTATTCAAAACATCTGTCGATGAACCATGTGACGATACGACACTTCCACCTAATGTTCTAACGATCTATATTCAGCCAACTGAAGGATTTTCTTTATCCTTGAATGGGAAAGAAGTAGGGCAAGGATTTGAAACGGAACCAATCAAATTGGAATTTAGAAATAGTGCAGAAATGGTTGAAAATAGCCCAGAAGCTTACGAAAAATTACTATTAGATGCGTTGAATGGTGATGGAACGAACTTCTCTCATTGGGAAGAAGTCGCTCAATCTTGGCATATCGTGGATGTCATTCGAAAAGCTTGGGACCAAACACAACCGGATTTTCCCAACTACAAAGCTGGATCAATGGGACCTAAAGCAGCTTTCGAACTACTTGAAAAAGACGGATTCGAATGGATCTGGCAACCAGATAACTGGTATCGTGAACGTGGAAAATTAAACGATTGATAACAAAAGGGGGTGTGACAAAGAACATGTCACACCCCCTTTTCCCTTTTACTTTTCTTCGAATCCTTCAGCTACAGCTTCAGGATAGAAGTCTTCAACGATTTTTGCACAACGACCGCATAGATGAGGAAGTTTTTCATCTACTCCTACATCTTTACGAACTTGGCGACAGCGATCGCAAGTTTCCCCGTCTGCTTTTTCCACTGTAATAGCAACATCATCAAATACCATAGCGTTATCTGGCACTTGTTCATCTGCTGCCATAACTTCAAAGTAGTCTGGTGAAACGATCAATAATTGTGCAATATCTGCATCCAAAGCTTTTAACATTTCACGAACTTGTTGTTTTGGATAAACAGTTAGTTTTGCTTCCAAAGATTTACCAATCAATTTGCTGTTTCTTGCTTCTTCCAATGCTTTTAAGACATTATCACGGAAGTCCATGAAAGCAGTCCAGGTATCCATCAATTCTTCTTGGTTTGCAAACTCTTCATAACCAGGAAACTCGCTTAACTGAACGTACTCCTCTTCTTCTTTCAGGAATGACCAGATTTCTTCTGCTGTATGCGGAATGATAGGAGTCAATAATTTTGTCAAAGCTACAGCTGTTTGATAGAAAACAGTTTGCATGCAACGACGTTGATAATCATCTTCTGCTTCAATATAAACTACATCTTTAGCAAAATCCAGGTAGAATGACGATAGATCAACCGTCAAAAAGTTCATAACTGTACGGTAAATATGCATGAAGTTATATTTGTCGTACCCTTCTTCTCGGATTTCTTTGATTACTTGGTTCAATCGAACGGTCATATATTTGTCTACAGAACGTAAATCATTGTACGAAACAGTATCTTTTTTAGGATCGAAATCTTCTGTATTCGCTAATAAGAAACGCATCGTATTTCTGATTTTACGATATACTTCTGCCACTTGACTTAAGATATCCATAGAAACACGAACATCTGCTTCATAATCTACACTAGATACCCATAAGCGAAGGATATCTGCACCAAATTGTTTGATCACTTTTTCTGGTGCAATGATGTTTCCTAAAGATTTACTCATCTTACGGCCTTCACCATCTAAAGCAAATCCTTGAGAAATAACTGATTTGTATGGTGCTACACCATTGATAGCCACACTAGTCGTGATACTTGAGTTGAACCAGCCACGATATTGGTCTGATCCTTCTAAATACATATCTGCTGGGAATGATAATTCTGGTCGCTGACGTAAAACAGCTTCATGAGAAGAACCAGAATCAAACCAGACATCCATGATATCTTTTTCTTTTGTAAATTCGCCATTAGGAGAACCTGGGTGGGTAAATCCTTCAGGAAGAAGTTCTTTCGCTTCTTTTTCAAACCAGATAATTGATCCATGTTCAGCAAATAATTTTGCCACATGTTCGATTGTTTCTGGTGTGATGATTGCTTCTCCATTTTCAGCATAGAAAATCGGAAGTGGTACTCCCCATGCACGCTGACGGGAAATTACCCAATCGCCGCGGTCACGGATCATATTATACAAACGTGTTTTACCCCATGGGATAACCCACTCTACTTTTTCTACTTCATCCAAAATATTCTGACGGAATTTATCGATAGATGCAAACCATTGTGGAGTTGCCCGATAGATCACAGGCTTTTTCGTCCGCCAATCGTGAGGATAACTATGAGTAAAGAAATCTAGCTTCAGCAAAGCTCCTTTTTCTTTTAATAGATCAGTGATCATAGGATTTGCTTTGTCATAAAAGATACCTTCAAATCCAGGTGCTTCTTCTGTAAACAATCCTTTTGAGTCTACAGGTGACACTACAGATAGTTTATATTTGCTACCAGCGATATAGTCATCTTCCCCATGTCCTGGAGCAGTATGGACTAATCCAGTACCAGCGTCTAAAGTAACATGATCGCCTAAAATCACAAGTGATTCACGTTCATAGAATGGATGACTTGCAGTCATATATTCCATTTCTTGTCCAGCAAATTCTTTTAGAACTGTTACATTTTCCCAACCGATTTCTGATTGGACTGTTTCTAGCAAATCTTTCGCTACGACAAACTTACGGCCATCGGCTTCCACCAATACATACGTAAATTTTGGATTTACAGCAATACCTTGGTTTGCTGGCAATGTCCATGGTGTTGTCGTCCAAATGACAAAAGCTGTATCTTCATCAAGAATATCTTTGCCGTCTTTGACATTGAAAGCTACAAAAATAGATGGAGATTTTACATCTTTATATTCAATTTCAGCTTCCGCTAAAGAAGACTCACTTGACGGAGACCAGTAAATTGGTTTCAATCCTTTGTAAATATAGCCTTTTTCAGCCATTTTACCAAATACGCGTACTTGTGCAGCTTCATAAGAAGGATCTAATGTAACATAAGGATGTTCCCAATCTCCTGCAACTCCTAGGCGTTTGAAATCTGCTCGTTGCTTATCTACTTGGGAAAGTGCATATTCACGACATTTTTCCAAGTATTCTGCCATGGACATTTCTTTACGTTTCACGCCTTTATTAGCCAATACTTGTTCAATCGGCAATCCATGTGTATCCCATCCTGGAACATATGGTGCACGATAGCCAGACATTGATTTTGAACGAATGATAATGTCTTTACTGATTTTATTCAATGAATGTCCTAAATGGATATTACCATTGGCATATGGAGGTCCATCATGAAGAACAAAGCTAGGTTTTCCTTCGTTCAACTCTTGTCTTTTTTGGTAGATTCGATTTTCTTCCCATTCTTTTTGCCACTCGCCTTCTCGGTTTGGCAAATTACCACGCATAGGGAATTTTGTTTTTCCTAATTGCAAGGTTTCTTTCATTTTCATTCAACCATACACTCCTTTATTTGTTTTCCGGACACAAAAAAGCATGTTCAGCCGCAAGGGACGAACATGCCGTGGTACCACCCAAATTTAGTTGCATCTATCTAGTGCAAACTCTCTGTGACCAATAACGAGGTCAGCCGCTGCTTCTTACTCTAATTTCGGAAAAGCAGGTCTCAAGTAGAGGATCTTTCACCATGCAGTGTCTTACCGAACTTCCACTCTCATCGGCTCGCTTTAAGAATAACAAAGTGCTTTTCTGTTCTACTCGTTTTCATTTTCACCAGGCACGATCGAGATATCAATAGCCTGTGTATCAAATGCCGTCATAGGTGCTTCTATGACTCCTGTGTCTGAGTTTACATCAGTATCATTTTCATTGTCAAGCTGTTTTGCTAAAACTTCTTTGATCACTTCATGGCTGTCAGTCACGTAGCTGGAGAATGGTTGTAAAATTTCATCCCATTCCGGACTTTTCACTTGTTCTAATTGAGACTCAAGCATCAAGCTGATACGTTGATGGAATACTCGTGTTTTTTTCTTAAGATCTTCAGTTTCTGTCGCAAGCTGTCTTGCTTTTTCTGTTGCATCTGTCAAGATTTTTCTTGCTTTTTCTTCTGCATCAGTTGTTAATTGATGTGCACGTTTTTCAGCGTTCGCAACTAACTCATCTGCTTTGTTTTGTGCAGAAGTAACGATCACTTCGGATTCCTTGCTTGCACTTGTTTTTACTTTATCAGCCGTATCTTGAGCTACGATGATTGATTGGTTCAAAGCATCTTTTAATTCATTGAAGTACTCAAGTTTTTCTTCAGAATGTTTGACTGCTTTTTCTAATTCTCGATTTCTTTGAGTCAATTCCTCATAGTCACGAACAACTAAATCTAAGAAATCATCTACTTCGTCTTGATTATATCCCCGCATTTTTGTCGGGAATGTCTTATTTTGGATATCTAATGGAGTTAAAGCCATGAGTAAACCACCTTTTTATTTTATTTACGTAATACACCGAACAGTACCCTGTACTTTTCTTTTTTCGTCTTCCCCTCAAGTTCTTGGATCTGGACTCTGCCATAACCTCTGACTGAAATAATATCTAATAGTTCAAGTACAAAATCAGGTCTTGTATTTTCTGTCCAGTTCACTTTTACTTTACCAGCTTCGATCAGCTGCTTGGACCGCTGTCTGGAAATATTATAAATCTCAGAGATCACACTGTCTAGTCGCATGGAACTAACTGTTCCTCTTTCTTGTGTCCAGCTATCTTTCGGCATAATCATTTCTGTGTATTTGATTGGTTCCAAGCGTACAGCAACCTTTCCAATCTTTGTTACTTGTGCAGCAACAAAATGATCCACCTCATTTGCAATAAATACTTGCCAGCGATCACCGTCCGAGATGATATCGCCAAAGTAAGAGCGTTTGATCCCCGTTCCCACTAAAGTTCCAAGGATTTTCCCATGACTTAGGCTGGCAAATTTGCTAGGATAATGGATTTCATACAATGCTGTTTCAAAATCTTCCTCTACAGGTTCGTAATAATCGGGGAAAATCAAACATCTTTTTCTTTCTGCCTGTTCATATCCGCCATAAAACATGAAACGCAAATCACTGCTTTGTCGAATCAGTGTTTCTAAAATATAGGATTGTCTTGGGTCAAGAAATTCGGTCAGATAGGGTGCATATTGTCCTTGAACCTGTTCAATCCAATCGCCTACCGAATCGATAAATGTACGTTCATCTGCCCGAAAGTGCTGGTATACATTTGCATCCAAAATTTTCCCCTCCTATCTATTCTGAGAATAAAGATTTTGTTGCTTCAATCAATAAACTAAATGGACAGTTATCCATATAACGATCTGTGCTAAACCTTGTACGGCTAAGTTCAAGATCAGGATTGCCCCTAAAATTGTGAAATCCAAGGGTCCAATCCTCAAAGGCAGACGATCGAACAAACTGATATACGGTTCGCAGATCTTAGCTAATAATCGTCCTAGCCCTGATTGATACCCGCCTGGAAACCAAGAGAGCAATGCATATACCATCAAGATAATGCTATAGAAATAGGCTGCCCGTTGAAGTAAATGAAGTAATAGTGCAATAGTATAAATCGTAGTTCCTCCTCTTACAGATCAAACAAATTCGCATCTGCAAAAGATTGAGCGGTTGAACTGTCAATCTCCATCCCAGTCGGTGTACAAAGAAAAATCTCATCTCCAACACGTTTGATATCTCCATCTAGTGCATAAACTGTTCCTGTTAGAAAATCAACGATTCTTCTCGCTTGTTTTTCTTCTACTAAATGAAAATTCACTAAGGTTGCTTCTCCAGCAATGATTCGTTTAGCAATCGCCATAGCTTCAGAATAAGCTCTTGGTTCCATTACAGTGATTTTTCCAGCAAGATTTGCTTTAGGTTGTGTAGAGGTTCTTGAAGCTGTTCTTTCTTTCGCTACAGTTTTTGTAGGTGATTGATGTAGTTCAATTACTTTTTTCTTTTCAGCCGGCTGAATACTTTCATGCGTTACAGGACGTGAAGTCGCCGTTTTTTGTTTTTCATGAGTATTCGCAGCAGATACAGAATGAGTTGATTGATTCTGTGTTGTATTTTTTTTAGTTGGCTGTACAGCCTTTTTTGTTGTTTCAGGATAATCTTGGTATTCGTACTCTTCCTCATCAGCTAATCCGAAAAAATTAGCAATTGCTCCTCTGTTTAAAAGCGGCATTTTTGTTCCTCCTTTATTCGTCTTTGAATAGCGCTGTTCCTACACGGATAAATGTTGCACCTTCTTCAATCGCAATTTGAAAGTCTTGACTCATCCCCATACTTAATTCACTACATGGTGCATGGGCATAACCTTTTGCTTGAACAAGATCACGCAATTCTTTCAGCGTACCAAACACTTTATGGATTTGCTCATCAGAAGCTTCTTTAGGCGCCATAGTCATCAACCCAACAACCTTGATTTTTGTGCAGGCAGCTAAAGATTCCACAAACGGTAAAAGCTCATCTGGTGAAATTCCATGTTTTGATTCCTCACCAGAAACATTTACTTCAATAAAACAGGATAATTCTTTCTCTAACCGCTTCTGGATTTCTTCTGCTAATCTTAAACTGTCCAACGCATGAAAGTAATCAATTTCATTTACAATCAATTTTACCTTTCTGCGCTGTAAATTACCAATTAAATGCCACTTTATTTCAGGAAAATCAAATAAATCTTGTTTCTTTTCTAATAATTTATCTACTCGGTTTTCTGCACAATTCATAACGCCAGCTCTAACCAATTCTTCAGCTTGAGCGGATTCAACAGATTTTGTTACAGCTACTAATGTAACTTCTTTCGGATCACGATGAACAAGAGCACACGAATCCTGAATTTCTTGCTTGATTTTCTGCAAGTTGTCAGCAATCATGTGCTCTTCCTCTCCTTTATTTTTTACGACGGAAAAACGGTGGCGTATTTAATTCATCATCGCCATGAGATTTTGTTTCTTCGCGGTTGAATGTATCAAATTCTTTTTTTTCGATATTGTCAAAATTGGAATCATCAACTCTAGGACGAACATTTTGTTCACGTCTGATATCCCAATCGCCAAAACTGTTTTCTTCTTCTGAAGAAGTTGGTTTAGCTTGATCCATATCTAATACAGTCTTTTGAGCAGGTGATTGCATTTGTGCTTGTCTAGCTGGTCGGCTAGACTTGCGTTCCTTTTTTGATTCATCGATACCTGTTGCGATGACCGTCACACGGATTTCATCGCCCATTTCTTCATTGATAGATGTACCTAGAATGATATTTACATCGCCAGTTGCTGCATTTGCTACGATATCTGAAGCATCTTGTGCTTCGAACAATGTCATATCCAAACCGCCTGTGATGTTAAGAAGTACTTGTTCAGCTCCATCAATAGATGTTTCAAGCAATGGAGAGGAGATTGCTTTTTTCGTTGCTTCTACTACGCGATCTTCTCCACTAGCCACACCGATCCCCATCAATGCTGTACCTTGGTTTTCCATCACTGTTTTCACGTCAGCAAAGTCAAGGTTAACGTAACCTGGCGCTGTGATCAAATCAGAGATACCTTGTACACCTTGTCGTAAAACATTATCTGCTTCACGGAAAGCTTCAAGCATCGGTGTCTTTTTATCTACAACTTCTAATAAACGGTTATTTGAGATAATTAATAATGTATCCACATTTTCTTTCAAACGAGCGATACCTTCTGCAGCAAAACGGCCACGTTTCGGTCCTTCAAAAGTGAATGGACGTGTCACGACACCAACAGTCAATGCGCCCAATTCTTTCGCGATACCTGCAACGATTGGTGCAGCACCTGTACCGGTTCCTCCACCCATTCCTGCAGTGATGAAAATCATATCTGCACCGTCTAAAGCTTCGCGTAAGGATTGTTCACTTTCTTCTGCCGCTTTTTGTCCAACTTCTGGCTGAGAACCAGCACCTAAACCACGAGTATATTTGGGGCCTAATTGGATAACTGTTTCCGCTTTTGAATTTTTTAATGCTTGCACGTCTGTGTTGGCTGTAATGAATTCAACACCTTTAACGTTTTCTTCAATCATTCGGTTTACAGCATTTCCACCGCCACCACCGACTCCGATGACTTTGATTACTGCGCCGTCATTGATATTATTATCAATTGAGAATTCCATATCTTATTCCTCCCAGGATGAATTAATCAAAAATATTTGTAAAGAAACCCTTGATTTTATTTTTTACATTTTCTCCGGACTCTTTTGGTTCCGGCTCATCGTAGATTGTTTCTTCAGGTGCTTCATAGCTCTCATATGTGTTTGTTGTTTCTTGTTCAACTACCATTTGACGAGCTGCTGAGGTTTCACCCGTAACAGCAATTTTTGCCAATTGATACACTTCACTCAAGTTTGCTGAATAATCCACGATACTTATTACATTTGTAAATACCGGGTTTCTCAGCCCCATGTGATTTGGAACATACAATTTTACATTTACGCCGAAGATTTCTTGTGCCAAGTCCACAACACCAGGAAGACTAGCAGCTCCGCCTGTCAATACGACGCCACCTGGCAACTCTAATGCTTCGATTTGGTCCAATGCATCTTTTGCTTTGTTGAAAATCTGTTCCATTCGAGCTGAAATAATTTCTGACAAGTAGCGTTCATCGACTTTCACTGGTTCTGACTGACCAATCACATCTACTGGAAATTCTTCATCTGGTGATGTCCGTTCTGGGTATGCATCCCCGTAGTTTATTTTCAACGCTTCTGCATTGTTAAATGACGTATTTAATACAATAGAGATATCTTTAGTGACAAATTCGCCACCTTCTTGGTCAAGATTGGTAAACTTCAATTGCTTATCATGCATAACAGCCGTTGTTGTTTGGCCGCCACCCATATCAATGACGATCGTACCAAAATCTTTTTCTCCGTCAGAAAGAATTGATTCAGTCAGCGCTAAAGGAGTAATCACCATTTCGTTGACGATTAATCCGGCATTTTCCACGCATTTACGTATGTTATGGATGATCGTTTTAGGTCCTGTAAACAACAGACCGTACATTTCTAATCTTACGCCGATCATTCCACGAGGATCTTTGATTCCCTCGAACCCATCGACAGTAAAATCTTGTGGCAATATTGACACGATTTGACGTTCAGGAGGTATTGAACGAACAAGGGCAGCTGAAGCCACATTTCTGACATCTTCATCGGTGATTTCCTTTGAATCTCCGTTAACTGCAATCATTCCCTGGCAATTTTCTACTTCAAGCATGTTTGCTGGCAAACCGACACTTACGCCTTTGATCTGGATACCTGCTTTTTCTTCTGCTTGTCGTACTGCTCGTTGTATCGCTTGGACCGTTTTATCGATATCAACGATAATGCCTCGGTTAATCCCTTCTGATTTTGCGTTTCCTACTCCAATAATATTCATTTGGCTGTCGATATATTCAGCCACGACAACTTTAACAGATGTCGTTCCAATATCAAGGCCTACATACATTCCTGTTTTTGCCATGAATGGGATTCCCTCCTACTTACTATTCCATATACAAGCGAACAACTAGCGTCCGTTTTAAAATATACTTATTAATAGATATATTCACTGCTTCCAATTCTACCATAAATTACTGGTTTTTAGAAAGTACATTCTTACTTTTTAAAGTTGTTTTATCAATTTTCATTTAAACTTGACGGAGTTGTACTTGGATTATCTTCTATTTGACTTGTTTCACTTGAATCATTTGAATCAGATGATCCGTTTGTGCTAGACGATCCAGGTGTTTGTGCTTTTTGCGTTTCTGCCTCTTCACTTGATTCGTTTGTTTGATCCGCATTTTCTTCACTTTCAGTTGTTTCTTCCGATTGGCCCGATTCTTCCGTTTCTTGAGTGCTACCGTAAGGATGCGAGAAGATACCAACTTCCATGTCGATCACACCTTTTTCATCCATATCTTTGGCTACTTGCGAATAATATTTCATTTGGTTCGCAAGATTATTGATATTTACAATAACTTGATTGCCGTCATTCATATTCAATTGGATCAGATTTTTATTGCTTGCTCTTGGCGTGTACTTGATTTCAGAAATTGCTTTTTGTAATTCTGATGATAACTGATTGTATTGCTTTGTTAATTCTTTGATTTTTGCAGAGTCTTTGAACTCTTCCAAGATAGGGAGATTTTTTGTAGGATTTGCTACTTTTTCATCTAATACTGTTCCATTTTCAATCACTGGGTAGTATTGATTGTTTTTTGCGATCAAAGCAATCTCTTTATATTCTGTTACATCCAAATCGAATTCATTCATCCCTTTGAAATGTATATTTGCTGTTTCGATTCTTGGCTGTGCTTTTTTAAGGCGATCGATATAAGTAGATCGATGAAAATACTGTCCCCAAACATTTTCTCCTAATGACAATTTTGTATCAGAGATGATTTCTTGGCTGTTGACTGTCTTATTGCCTGATACTGCAACTGCTTGTAATTTGCTATAAGGAGAAACATAATAGATCAAAAAAATCAGCGGTATACCCAATACAGTGATGATCAAAGCTAACCGACGAAATAGTACTTTGTGCCGTTGACTTTTTAAATTGGGCAGCCGGTTCAAAAAAGAACCGTTATATGGTCCACCGTTTTTCTTTTGCTTGATCTCTTCAAAAAATTCGATTTTTTTCTCGGACTGGCTTTCTTCTTGCTGTTCCTCTTGAACCGTTTTTTCTTCTTCAGAATCTGAAAGGGGTGTATCTAATGTTATGTCTTCTTTTTTTGGCTCTTGGTTTTTCATCTCTTGTTCTGCCAGATATTTTCGGTTAGCCTTTTGCCAAGGAGTCAAATTGTTTTCATCAGAAGACGGATGAGACAATTTTTTTGGTTCTTTTTTCTTACTCACTAAGACCACCGCCTTTATTTTTTGATTATTTGTTTTACTAAGTCATAAAGACGTTTTGAAGCATCAGGGATTCCTTGTTCTTTAGAAGCTCGGCACATTTGCTTTTGCAATTCTTCATCACCCATGATTTCGTTGACTGTCTGACTTAGTGATTCACCTGTTAGTTCATTATCTGCAATCATTTTTGCTGCTCCTGCGTGAACAAGACTCATTGCATTTTTAGTCTGATGATCATTCGTAACATATGGGCTGGGAACCAACACTGCCGGTAACCCCAGAGCTGTGAATTCTGCGATCGAAGTTGCACCAGCACGCCCCACCAGCAGATCACTGGAAGCCATGACCTCTGCCATATTTTTGATATAAGGCTGGACACTAATATTTTGTATTTCAGGATTTATTTTATTTAGGATCTCTTCATAATATCTATCTCCTGAAGCATACAAAACTTGGTAAGAAGAAGGAATATATTCACTTAAAAAAACTGATACTGCTTGATTGATTTTAAGTGCTCCTTGACTACCGCCAAAAATCAAGACTGTTTTCTTTTCTGGATCCAAATCAAATGTTTTCAAAATATCTGATTTTTTAGTATCTGCTACTTCTTGTGCTCGAGGATTACCTACAAGAACTGCTTTGTTTTCAGGAAAAAAGGAAGCCGCATCTTTAAATGAAAGAGCGATCCGATCCACATATCGGCTTAAAAATTTATTGGTAACACCTGGTACACTGTTTTGTTCATGGATAACTGTTGGAATACCCATTTTGGCTGCAGCGTACACTACCGCTCCGGAAACATATCCTCCAGTACCGATAACGATATCTGGTTGAAAATCACTGAGGATTTTTTTTGCTTGACGGATACTCTTAAGAAACAATCGGACCGTCTTGATGTTATGCATGGAAATTTTTCGTTTAAATCCTTGAATCTCCAAGGTATGGAAAGGCATTCCTGTATCAGGGACGATTTTGTTTTCTAGACCTCGTTTTGCTCCCACATACATGAATTCAGCATTCGGTTCTTGAGTCTTTACATAATTGACAAAGGCAAGAGCTGGATAAATATGTCCCCCTGTTCCTCCGCCTGTAACCAAAATTTTCATTTTTTATCGCTCGCTTCTACTTTTTCTATTTTAATCGGTTCACAGCTTCCATGAATCTGTTTCCTCTAGTTTCAAAATTTGGGTATTGATCCCAGCTGGCATTCGCTGGTGATAATAAAACTACATCACCATCTGTACTGTTTTCTAATGCTAAAGGAACTGCTTGTTCTACAGAATCGGCTGTTACTATTGTCTCGATGCCTGCTTTTTTTCCAGCATCCATCAACTTTTCTTTTGTTTGGCCAAATACGACCATTGCTTTGATTCCTTTTAATGAAGGAATTAATTCATCAAATGTATTTCCTCTGTCTAATCCGCCAGCCAATAACACGACCTTAGACGTTTCAAATCCACTTAGAGCCATTTTAGTCGCTAAAATATTGGTTGCTTTTGAATCATTATAAAATTTTCTGCCTTGGATTTCTCCTACATATTGCGTACGATGTGGTACGCCATGGAAAAAATGCAACGTTTCTCGTATAGCTTCATTTGATATACCATACAATTTTGCTACAGAAATAGCAGCTAGTGCATTTTCTACATTATGCTTACCTGGTACGCCAAGTTCAGATATTTCCATTATTTTTTCTTTTTTATAGTATATTGAGTAATCGTCAGCATACACACCGTCTTCCAACACTTCTTTTGTCGAGAAAGGCAGTACGCGTGCTTTTGTTCTTTGCGCTAATTCTTGTAGTTCTGACTGATTCCAGTTAAGGATCAGATAATCTTTTTCTGTCATGTTTTTTTGAAGGTTCCATTTAGCTTTGACATATTCTTTTCTTGTACCATGATAATCAATATGTGCTTCATAGATATTGGTAATCACCGCTATATGAGGGCGGAAATCTGTGATTCCCATGAGTTGGAAGCTAGACAATTCCATCACAATTTTATCTTCTGATTTTGCTTCTTGCGCTACACCACTTGCTGGATACCCAATATTACCCGCTAAACGTGCAATTCCTTGATCTGCTCCTGCATTCAGTAGTAGTCCTGTCATCGTTGTTGTCGTTGTTTTTCCGTTCGTTCCTGTAATCCCAATAATTGGGCATTCCGCTACTTCGTAAGCTAGCTCAACTTCCGTAATTACCGGAATACCCATTTCTTGGGCTTTTGCTACTAAAGGATGACTGTAGGGAATCCCTGGATTTTTGACCATCAATGAAAATTCTTCATCCAACAATTCGATTGGATGACTACCTGTTATTACTTTTATCCCTAAAGAAAGCAGCTCTTGTGCTTCCGGATTTTCGTCAAAAGGTTTTCCATCATTAACGGTGACAAGTGCGCCCAATTCATGTAATAATTTGGCCGCACTTACTCCGCTTTTTGCGAGTCCTAAGACAAGCACTTTCTTATTTTCATATGTTGATATTTTTTTCATTTCCCGTCATCTCCTACCAAACGATCCATAATGTGATCAACGAAGTCACAATGCTGATCAACCAAAAAACTGTATCAATCTTCCACTCCGACCATCCGCACATTTCAAAGTGATGATGAATTGGAGACATTTTAAAAATTCGTTTTCCTGTAAGCTTAAAGGAAGTAACTTGAAGCATCACACTTGCTGTTTCCATAACATAGATCAAACCAATCAAAAGCAATGTCCATTCTTGGTTTAGCATTATAGAAATTGCCGCTAAAAGTCCGCCCAACGCTAATGAACCGACATCTCCCATAAAAATCTTGGCAGGTTTTCTGTTGTAGACGAAGAAACCCAGTAAACCTCCTAAAACACTTAAGCAAATGATTAATACATCATACTGATGCTGATGCCAAGCAATTAGACCGTAAGCTGCAAAAGAGATACTTCCTAAGCCAGCAACTAATCCATCGATGCCATCTGTCAGATTTACTGCATTTGAAAATCCAACAAGCCAGAAGAGAGCGAAAATACCATAAATGATTCCTAAAGGTAGATCTAGTCCGAAGAAATTCAATACACCTGGATAACCTTCAGAACGGTAAACAAGATAAAAGATGATTCCCCCTAGAATCTGTCCAATCAATTTCTGCTTCGAGTTCAGTCCCATGTTTCTTTTCTTGAATATTTTTATAAAATCATCAAGAAAGCCGATTACTCCGTATAACGCTAATACAAAAAGCAAGATGAAAAGAGTAGGAGTTAGCTGTTTTTGCCAAGCTCCAACCCAAATTCCTGTCAAAATAGAGCCGATCAGAAACACTAAGCCGCCCATTGTAGGAGTTCCGGCTTTGCTATTGTGCCACTTTGGTCCCTCCTCACGAATCGCCTGACCTTGCTTTTTCATTTGAAAATAACCAATAAATAGCGGCATTGCGGCAATTGTCATTGCACAACTGCTGACAATGGGAATCAATGCTTGTGTCCATTCCATGCTCTTTTCTCTCCTATTTCTCTTCTTATTCTTCTAAAGTAAAACTAAGTTTGTCTTCAGTGATTTTTTCATATGGAGCAAGTTCTTGTTTGACACAATAACCATCTCCATCAAAACTAACTTCAATACCGAGGATTTTCCCCAGCTTCATGATATCTGCTTTTGACCATCCTGTTACGTCAGGCATCAGCTTATCACCACCAGTATATAGGATCAGTTTTTCTCCAGAGATCAACTGATCACCGTTGGCAGTAGATTGTTTTTGTACTTTTTTACCATTACCGATCACTACAGGTTGCAGTCCACTTTTTTGAGCATCAGCTGCTGCAACGTCCGCTTCAAGATTACGATAATCGGCTACGGATACTTTTTCTGTTTTTGTTTCTGTATCTGAATCTTCTTCAGTTTCTTTAAAATCCATTGCCCGTTTCATCAATGGATTTGCGATTTTAGCCAATGCCATTCGATCATATGTCTTAGGGTGTTTCATTGTTAGATACAAGACATAGTCTGGATCTTCAGAAGGAACCATCTCCACAATCGAATACAGGTAGGCTGTATCTCCTGTTTGATATCCCCCTGTATCAGAAGCGATTTGGGCTGTTCCGGTTTTTGCCGATACATTGTATCCAGGTACACTATATACACCATAAGCACTACCGTAGTTTTCGCTTTCGACAACATCTCTCATATATTCACGGACTTTTTCTGTTGTTTCTTTTGAAAAAGGTTGCCCTAGAACTTCTGTTTGAGTTGTTCGCTCTTCTCCAGTTTGGGGATCCACCACTTTGCTGATATATCGAGGTTGAATCATTGTACCGTTATTCGCAATAGAAGTGAAAGCTTTCATCATTTGGAAATTCGTCACACCTACCGCTTGTCCATAAGCACTCATTGCTCGGTCGACAATATTTGATGTAGGTAAAGCACCGTTTACTTCATCATCTAATCCAGAATGAGTACTTTGTCCAAATCCCAGTTTTTGTAAATAGTTATACCATCGTCCGCCTAATCGCTGCTCCAGTATGACCATCCCGACGTTACTTGACCATGAAAGAGCTTGACGCATGGTCAGCACACCTTTTTCACCAAAGTCATGGTCATTGATCGTAGCATCTTCTACTTGGATTTTTCCAGATTGGAAGGTTTCATTCTCGTTGAATTCTCCTTCTTCGATAGCAGCTGCAGTAGTGAAAACTTTCATGGTTGATCCTGGTTCATAACTATCTTGTACCAAGAAATTACGCCAGATAGCATCTTTTCCAGTCAATCCTTCCATTGTTTCAGGATTGAAAGTAGGTCGTTGTCCCATTGCCAAGATTTCTCCGGTTTTTGCTTTCATCAGGACTGCTGTCAATTCTTCTGGCTGATATTCTTCATTTACTTGATCCATCAGTGTTTCTAAATAACTTTGTAGTCTGCTGTCTAAAGTCGTGTAGATATCTTGTCCGTCGACAGCTTTTTCTTCTTCTGCCACTGTACCTGGCAGAGGATTTTGAAAATTATCTTTTTGATAAATAATCTTACCATCTTTACCGCTCAAGATATCATTGTAAGCAGACTCCAAACCTAGTTTACCAACTAAGCCATTCTCATCTTTGTCTGGAACTGCGTATCCAATAAAATGAGAAGAAAAGACGCCATTTGGATACATCCGAGCCTGATGGTCGACAAAGTAAAGACCAGCGACACCTTCTTTTTTCATGTCCGCTTCGATGTTTTGCTTGGTTTCTTGGGAGATATTTTTCCCATAGCTACCAAATTCAACTTGATACAGCTCTTTTTTTGCGCCGTCCTCTAAAATATTCAGTGCATCTTTTTTGTCTATAGAAAGATTCTTATGCAGGATTTCTGCTATTTTATCAAAATTCTTTTCTTCAACATACAGTTTTTTATCCCCAGAGGTATATGTTTTTGAGAGTATCGCTTTAATTGAATAAGAGGAGGCATCTTCTGCGAGCGCCACACCGTTACGATCATAAATCGTTCCTCTTTTTGCTTTTACTACTTCACTTCCTTGGTACAACTGTTTTGTT
This sequence comes from Enterococcus faecium, assembly GCF_029023785.1. Classification (NCBI taxonomy): domain Bacteria; kingdom Bacillati; phylum Bacillota; class Bacilli; order Lactobacillales; family Enterococcaceae; genus Enterococcus; species Enterococcus faecium. Next base: position 1,845,236 of record NZ_CP118955.1, read on the forward strand.
TTTTCAGCTAATGAGGTACCAGCAACATGACCTCCAATAACGATATACGAGAAACGGACGGCAAATAAAAAGAACAATCCAATACTCGTAGCAAATAAAATGATACCTACTTTTTTGCGATTGTTCATCGGATTTAGATTTTTCTTTTCCATAAACCGCCGAATTTTATTTTTAAGACTCATTTACTTCACTTTCCTTAAATTGTCGTCATTAATAGACAATCCTTTTTCTTCTGCGATTTGTTTAATCCGTTCAGTACGAGAAAGTTCGTTTTTTTCTTGTTCTAAACTCGTTTTTTCTTGCTTTTTATCATTGATTTCTGTTTGTATTGACGTGATTTCTTTTTCAGCTCCGCTGATATTTGTGCGCAGCATAACTGTTAAAACACATAAAGCAACAATAGCAATCGCCACGCTTGCCACAGCAATTTTTTCCAAAGCAGAAATCTGCTTTAATCGTTTTGCCGGTGATTGTGGAAGAATGATTTCTTGATTCGAAGAAGAATCAGGCATTTGTTGTTCCGGCTGATCCACCAATTCAGGTAAATCATATTCGTAATCTTGCATTTTCTTTAATTCTGCCATCATTCTACTCCTCTTTCATTCTTATTTTTTCTGCAATACGTAACTTTGCACTGCGTGATCGATTGTTTTCTGTTAGCTCTTCCTCTGAAGGAAGGATTGGTTTACGAGTAATGACTTTCAGTTCTGGTTGGAATTCGTCAGGTATGACAGGAAGTCCCGGTGGTAGATCTTGTACCGTACTATATTCTTTAAACATACTTTTGACAATTCTGTCTTCCAATGAATGGAATGTGATTACGCTGATTCTTCCATTGACTTTCAATAACCGGATTGCCTGTTCTAAAGAGGCCTCTTCGGCACCGAGTTCGTCATTTACTGCAATCCGCACAGCTTGAAAAATTCTTTTTGCAGGATGCCCGCCTTTTCTTCTTGCGGGAGCTGGGATGACTTGTTTAATGATTTCGACAAGCTCACCAGTTGTTTGGATTGGTTTTGTTTTTCGTACTCGTTCGATTTCACGAGCAATTTGTTTGGAAAATTTCTCCTCGCCATAGCGGAAGAAAATCTTTACTAATTCATGGTAGGAATATTCATTAATTACGTGATAAGCGGATAAAGGAGCTGACTGATCCATGCGCATATCCAACGGTGCATCTTGATGATAACTAAATCCACGTTCTGCTTCATCTAGCTGAGGAGAGGAAACCCCTAGATCATACAAAATGCCGTCTACCTTATCTACATGCTCACTCAAGCGTTCTTCTAATTCTCTGAAATTCGCTTTGATAAATGTGACCATACCTTGTTCGACATAAGAAGCTAAACGCAGCTTGGCGTGATCGATTGCTTTTTGATCTTGGTCAAACGCATACAGATGCCCTTTAGAACTTAGTTGGCTTAATAAATATTCACTATGTCCGGCACCGCCGAGTGTACAGTCTACATAAACGCCATCCGGTTTGATGTTCAATCCATCTACCGTTTCTTTCAACATGACTGTATAGTGTTGAAATGTTTCAGTCATTAGTCAGCCTCTTCCTATTCTTATAGTCCGAAATCAATCATACTTTCAGCAATTTCGTCAAAGTTCTCTTCTGCTGCTGCAGAAAAATCTTGCCATCGTGTCTCATCCCAAATTTCAATTCGGTTAGATACACCGATGACTACGCAACCTTTTGTCAAAGCTGCATAATTTCTTAACGTGCTGGGTATATTGATTCGTCCTTGTTTATCAAGTTCGCATTCAGTGGCAGCCGAATAGAAGAATCGCACAAAAGTACGTGCGTCTTTTTTAGCCAACGGCATTTCGTTCAGTTTAGCTTCCAGATTTTCCCATTCGCTCATCGGATAGCCGAAAAGACAGCCATCCAATCCGCGTGTCAGAACAAACTTTTCGCCAAGTTCTTCACGAAGTTTTGAGGGCACGATTAAACGTCCTTTTGCATCAATATTATGTTGGAATTCACCCATCAACATTGAAAGCCCCCCATTCCTCCACTAACTAAAATTAGTCTACCACAATCCCCCACTTTCTACCACCTTTTCTGGGAAATCCGGGAACAACTTTTTTTATTCATAAACATTTTTTTAAAAATCAAGCTGCAAAAAGCCTTTTAAAAGACTTTTTACAGCTTTTCTATTTTTTTCATAGGTAAGAAAGTATGTTCACAATGATCAAGACAGCGTACAAGACGATTGTCAACAGAAAAACCAAACGCCAAGTCATCTTGAAATAACGCGGATAAATAATTTCTTCATAATAATATGCTTGGAAAACAGCAATACAAATTCCCATTAGCAAAACAGAAATAAAGAAAAACGGTAAGATAGAAATTGTCCCTGTATTTCTAGACAATGCATGCATACCGCCCCACAAAAAAGGAATCGCCAAATCAGGGGCTTTTATTTTAAAACGACGATTTAACGAAAATAATTTTACAAGAAATTGGCAACCAAACAAAACGATTACCGGGTAAATATACCAAAACAAGATAAGTGGTGTGAATGTGCCCATGAACGTAAACTCCTTTTTTATCGTTGCTTCAAGTATACTGTATATACTTTACACAACTGTTTCATTTTATTTAAAATTATGCAGTTATATTCTATATCTTACAAACACATTCCATGTATTCCAATTCCCTATCCGTTATAATAAAAGAAACAGGCAACAGGAGGAAAATCATGATCAAATATTTTACATTAGATAATGAGAAACTGCGTAATACCGGAAAGGAAACTGACCAAACGATCTGGTATTGTGTAGAACGTCCTAATCAAGAAGAGATTCATCAGCTGACACATCAATTTGAAATTCCGTCAGATTACATCACTTCCATATTGGACGATGCAGAAAATTCCCGTACAGAAGAATTCAATCAATCAAAGTTGACAAAGCCAGCGTTATTATTGTTACAATATCCTTTTGCTAAAACAAGTCCTAGCGGTTATTTTCAAGTGGATACATACCCGCTCTCTATTATTTTGACGCCCAAAAAGAAGCTTATCACAATTACGAATCATGAACCACTGTTTTTAAAGAAAGTCTTTAGCCAGACCTTTCCAAAAAGTGATATTTCGCCTAATCTCAATATCTTCTTTCAATTCATTTGGCAGGTCACACTCTCTTACAACAGTTATTTAGCTACGCTTCAATCTCAATGCGATACTTTGGAAGCCAAACTTCAAGTATCCACTGAAAACAAACAACTTTATCAAATCATGGATATCCAAAAAAGCCTCGTTTATTTCAGAGAAGCGACTTCTGCTAATTTAGATGCATTGAAAGAACTAGCGCAAAATAAACTTTTCCAAGAAAATCATGCTTTGAAAAATCATTTACGTGATGTATTGGTGGAAACAGAGCAGGCAATGACTACTTCTCGCATTCAATTAAAACTAGTAGAACAAATGAATCAGACTTTTTCAGCAATCGTATCGAATAATCTGAATAATATTATGAAAATTTTAACTTCTTTAACGATTATTTTAACTATACCGACAATCGTCGGCAGTATCTATGGAATGAACATTAAGTTACCTATTGCTGAAAGGGATGATGCCTTTATATGGCTAGTTCTATTAACATTATTTATTTGTATCGTAACTACCTATTATTTAAAAAAAGGGAAGTTTTTATAAAAAAGCCCTCTTGTGGAAATGGAAAAAAGATTGTACACTTGAATCAACTAATTAATGACGAGGTTGAAAACAATGCGTGAAAAAAAACAAACAAGTACTTTTGCTAAAGTAACAAAATTTGTCATTTGGACAATGCTGATTTTAACGATTGGATCTGTTGTATTGACTGCTGTAATGAGTGTCATGTAAAAATAAAATATAGCTATCAGCTGCTGAAAAGGACCTGAACCACTGCGAGGTGGCTCAGGTCCTTTTTGCGAGTTTCAATAGTTCTTTTGCATGTTCGAGTGTGAGTTTTGTAATCTCACTTCCAGCCAGCATACGTGCAATTTCTTCTTCTCTTTCTTTTGTTTTCAACTCTGAAACAGAAGTTTGCGTACGTCCATCAATCACTGCTTTCACAATATAATATTGATAGTCGGCGACTGCAGCAACTTGAGGCAGATGAGTGATGCACAAAACTTGAGAGTATTTCGATATTTGAGAAATTTTATCTGCGATGGCCTGTGCAACTCTTCCGCTCACACCTGTATCCACTTCATCAAAAATAATACTTGTCACACCTTGCTCAGAAGAAAAAATAGTTTTCAAAGCAAGCAACATCCGAGACAGTTCGCCACCAGAAGCGACTTTCACCAAAGGCTTCAGTGGCTCTCCTGGATTGGTCGTAATGTAAAATTCGATTTGGTCAAATCCATCATGATTCAATTGTCTATTTTCTTCTTTTAAGAAACGTACCTCAAACTCAGTGTTTTCCATATACAGACTTTTCAATTCATGCAGAATGGATTTTTCCAATTCTTTTGCGATTTTTTTACGCGCTTCATGAAGATCTGCGGCTTGTTGCTGAAGTAGAAGCTCTTTTTGCTCTAGTTCCTCTTTCATTTTGTCCAATTGACCTTCTGAAAAATCAGAAGAAGCTAGCTCTTCGGTGATTTCGTCATAGTAAGCCAATATTGACTCAATGGATTCGCCGTATTTACGTTTCAACTGTCGGATTAATTCTAAACGTTGCGTAACTTCTTCTAAACGACTCTCATCTAACTCCAATAAATCAATCTGACGACTCATATCGCCGATTGCATCTTGCAGCAAATAGTAAGCACTTTGGATATTTTCATAAATTGCTTCATACTCCACATCTAGATGGGCGATCCCTTGCAGTTCTGAAACGGCCAAGCCAACACCATCTACACTGTTTTGTTCATTATTCGTCAGTGCTCCGTAACCTGCAGCTAATCCATCAGCAATTTTTTGATAATTGCTAAGTTTTTCTCTTTCTTCTTTTAATTTCTCTTCTTCTCCGACTTGCAAATCAGCAGCAGCTATTTCTTCTTGCTGGAAATGGAGCATATCTATTCTCTGAACATAGGATTTTTCATTTTGCTGCACTTTTCGTACCCTTTTTTCCAGCTCACGATAAGAGATATATTCTTGCTGATAACTCTTTTTCTTCTGTTGGAAAGCTACATCTCCAAAACGATCCAATAAAGCAAGATGTGATTCAGGCTGGAGCAGTTCCTGATGTTCGTTTTGTCCTTGGATATCTACTAAATAACTGCCGATTCTTCTCAGATTAGCTAATGTGATAATATGACCATTCACTCGACAAACATTTTTTCCAGTTAAGGACATATCCCGTCGAACAATCAGATTGTCCTCATCTGTTTCGATCCCTAATTCAACCATCAGTTCAGAGAATCCTTCTTGTTTTGGTAGTTCAAACAACCCTTCAAGCACACATTTTTCTGCTCCTTGACGTATATAATCGCTTGAACCTCTTCCTCCTGCTAACAGACCTAAAGCATCGATAATAATGGATTTACCCGCACCAGTCTCTCCGGTCAGCGCGGTCATTCCTTCGTGAAAAGAAAGCCGCAATTCCGGAATAATCGCAAAGTTAGTAATACTGATTTCTTGTAGCATCACATTCGCTCCTCAACTTAAAGGTAATGCAGGAAGTCTTTCTTCAATAAAACTGCCTGGTCTTCAGTTCGTGTAATCATCAAAACATTATCGTCATCATTGATAATCGAAAATAATTCTTTCTTGTAACGTTTATCAATCAAATTTGCTGCTGCCGAAGCATTTCCCGGCAATGTTTTCAAAATAACAAATTTTTCCATTTGGTCAACTGCCACGAAAGCGTCTTTTAATAGTTTTTCCAATTTAGTATTTACATCTTCGTTTGTTTCAGCTGGTATGCTATAACGGTAGCCGCCATCTGAAGCCGGTACCTTGATCAGTTTCAGTTCCTTTATATCTCTGGAAATCGTAGCTTGAGTAACAGATATTCCTTTGCTTTTCAGGATTTCAACAAATTCTTCCTGCTTTCGGATATCTTGCTCACTCAACAATCGAGTAATCAAACGATGCCGATCTTTTTTTCTCATTACGTCTTCGCTCCTTAGCATATTCTTCTTAATCAATGATAGCTTATTTCCTTGGTATAATAAAGAAGAATCCGCATACTTCTCACTTGATTTTCACAGTTACAATTTATTTATGGTCAAACTGTTCGTGTGCATTTGAAACCACTTCTGCCATATTAATAGCTGAATTGATTGTTCCGCTTTCGGGTACTTTCCTCAAGTGAGCCAAGAACTCGATATTTCCTTCTCCCCCCGTGATCGGAGAATAACTTAATTCCAGCACATCATATCCACCTTGTGCCGCAAATGACAAAATGTCTTCTAAAACTTTTTGATGGGTCTGAGGGTCACGAACAATTCCGTTTTTCCCTACAGCTTCTCTGCCTGCTTCGAATTGGGGTTTGATTAAAGCAATCACTTCTCCCTCTTCTTTTAAAATAGCATGTAATGGAGGCAGCATCAGTTTTAGTGAAATAAAAGAAACATCGATAACAGCAACTTCTGGAATTCCTAAGGTAAAGTCTTCGGGTTTTGCATAACGAAAATTCACTCTTTCCATTACGACGACTCTAGGATCTTGTCTTATTTTCCAAGCTAGCTGATTGTAGCCAACGTCTAAAGCATAACTCATTTTTGCGCCATTTTGCAAAGCTGCATCAGTAAATCCGCCAGTGGATGCACCAATATCTAACAATGTTTTTCCTTCAACAGATAGATCAAATGCTTTGAGTGCTTTTTCTAATTTTAATCCCCCTCGAGAAACATAAGGAAGTTTTTTACCTTTGACTCTTAATTCACTACTCACTGGAATTTTTTCTCCCGGTTTATCAAACCGCTCGTTTTTTTCGTTGTAAATCAAACCAGCCATCACTGAACGTTTGGCTTGTTCTCTTGTTTCAAATAATCCTTGTTTGACCGCTAATACATCTACGCGTTCTTTTTCCATTCTTTCCCTCATTTCTCCACATCAAATTGCTTGATCATCTGGCGCATCAGCCCGCCATCAAAAGAAAAAACGTCCTCTTCTAATTTGTCTATGATCTTGTTGGCGGATAACAGCTCAATCTCCAACGCCTCACGTGTCTTTTCTAGGCCTAATAAACGCGGGTAAGTATTTTTTTCCATACGTTCATCTTTACCAGCTGTTTTCCCTAATGTTTTCGTTGTACCAATCACATCGAGTAGATCATCTCTTATCTGAAAAGCTAAACCTAAATGTTCGGCTAATCGTTGAAGTAGCAATAAGATTTCTTCAGGTTGCTTCGCTAATATGCCACCAGCCAGCAAGGCATAACGAATCAAATGCCCTGTCTTTCTTTCATGAATAAATGCTAATTCTTCTAAAGAAAGCTTTTTCGATTCGCCCTCGATATCTGCAGCTTGCCCAGCAACCATACCTTGTGATCCCGCACAAACAGCTAATTGCTGAAGCAGCAGAAGCTTAGGAGAATTACCTAAGTGTGCCATACTGATTAGCTGGAATGCTCCTGTAAGCAAACCATCTCCGGCCAATATAGCTAATGCTTCGCCGAATACTTTATGATTGGTAGGTTTTCCTCTACGAAGATCATCATTGTCCATCGCAGGCAAATCATCGTGGATCAAGGAATACGTATGCACCATTTCTAAAGCAGCTGCTACTTGATAGACGGGAACATCAATAGGCTCATCAAAGGAAGCAACGGCCGTTAAAAGTAATAAGGGACGTATTCTTTTCCCGCCTGCTTTCACTGAATAACTCATCGCATCATAGAGTCCTCTATCCGTTGTATGCTCATCTAAAAAAGACAAGATTTCTTTTTCTACAGCAGGTAGATGAATAGCTGAAAAGTCAGTTAATCTCATCTCAGCTTTCCTCGTTTCCGTCAAAATCAACTTCTTCATTTGATTCTGTCATCATTTTCGTCAAGGTCTCTTCTGCTTTAGCTAATGTATCTTGGCAATGTTTGCTTAATTCCATTCCTCGTTTAAACGAATCTAGAGCTGATTCTAATGGAACGTCTCCTTGTTCTAACTGCATGACAATTTTTTCTAATTCTTGCAGTGACTCTTCAAAAGTTGGATTTTCCATATTTTTATTCTCCTTTGTCTATCTCTTGTACTTGTCCTTTAACGATTCCATCTTGATAATGGATCGTCAGCAAATCCCCTTGATGAATCTCGGAGACACTTTTTACTACTTGATCATTTAACGTCGTATAGCTGTAGCCTCTTCCCATGATTTTCAATGGACTCAACAAATCAAGAGATTGAACAGCTTGAGCAAAACGCTGCTGCTGTTGTTTCATATATTGTTGGATTTTCTCTTCTAAGCGTTTTTCTAGATAAGCAGTTTCTTGGCGAGCTGCTTTAACTCGATAAAGCGGAGCCACTTGTTCCAATTGGTGGCTTAATGCGATCGTTTGTTTTTCTTTCGCATGATAAATTTGCTGTGTAGCTTGATATAATCGCTGTTTCAACTGGTCTAATTTGATGGTCTGACCTTCATACAATCTTTCAGGCTGCCGAAATACATAGGAACGTCGAGCACGCTCGAACCGTTCTTGTTTGCGCTGGATCTGGCGTACAAACGCCTGCTGCAATCTAGCTTGCCGTTCTTGAATGCGCATCAACTCTTCTGACAAAACAGGAACAGCTAATTCTGCAGCTGCTGTTGGAGTGGCAGCCCGAACATCTGCTACTAAATCAGCGATCGTGGTATCTGTTTCATGTCCTACAGATGAAATCACCGGCGTATTAGCTTGATAAATCGCCCGAGCAACCCGCTCTTCATTAAACGGCCATAAATCCTCAATCGAACCACCCCCACGACCGATGATCATTGTATCGAAATTGCCCATCTCTTCTACTCTCTGGATATTCCTGACAACATTGTCCGCTGCTTGGTTTCCTTGTACAACTGTTGGGAACAAAACCAATTGGACAATTGGATATCTTCTTTTCACCGTCGTGATGATATCGCGGATAACCGCTCCGCTTGGACTGGTAAGGACCGCGATTCGCTTTGGGAAACGTGGCAGCATTTTTTTAGGCCCTTGAAAAAGGCCTTCCTTCATCAGCTTTTCTTTTCGTTCTTCCAATTCTTGATATAAAGCACCTATTCCATCAGGCTCCATGTGCTCTACATAGATTTGATAAGAACCTCCCGCTTCATATAATGAAATACGCCCAACGACAAGGACTTTCATTCCTTCTTTTGGCTGGAATCGTAATTTTTGGAATGCTCCTTTGAACATAATAGCAGATATTTTTGCATGGTCATCTTTTAAGCTGAAATATTGATGGGCATTGGCACGTAAACGGAAATTCGATATTTCGCCTGTTAAATATACGCGTTCTAAATAAGGATCGGCATCAAATTTTCTTTTCAAATACTTCGTTAATGTAGTGACAGTTAAATATTCTTGTGCCATCTATTCACCTGCTCCAAAAGCTTCGGCAGATTTTACGGTTTGATACATCAGCATCGTGATAGTCATTGGCCCTACACCCTTTGGCACAGGAGTGATCCAGCCTGCAATAGGCTCCACTTCATCAAATTTCACATCACCGATCAGCTTACCGTTAGCATCACGGTTCATCCCTACATCTATCACTACAGCACCTGGTTTTACGAATTCTTTTGTGACAAAATGTCCACGTCCTATTGCTACGACTAAAATATCTGCTTCTTGTGCCAGTTCAGCCAGATTTTCGGTTTTAGAATGAGCAACAGTAACAGTTGCATCTGCCATCAAGAGTAGCTGAGCCATCGGTTTACCGACGATATTGCTTCGTCCGATAACTACTGCTCGTTTACCCGCCGGATCGATAGAATAAGCTTCAAACATTTTCATGATGCCGTATGGAGTACAAGGAATCTTGTCCGGTTTACCCGCAAGGAGTCTGCCTAAATTCATCGGATGAAAACCGTCTACGTCTTTTTCAGGGCGGATAGCTAACAGGATCTTTTCTTCATCTATATGCTTTGGCAATGGTAATTGGACCAATATACCATGAAAACTAGGATCTTGATTGTATTTTTCAATTTCTGCAAGTAGTTCGTCTTCAGAAATCGTCTCAGGATAACGCTCTACCAATGAATGGATTCCGATTTCTTTTGCTACACGTTCTTTATTTCTTACATAGATTTGGCTGGCTGGATTTTCCCCTACCAATAAAACGACTAATCCGGGATGGATACCATTATCTTTCAATTTTTGGATTTTTTCAGCAATCTCTGCCTGCATTTTTTCAGCTAATTCTTTTCCGTTAATCAATTCTGCCATCTAACCACTCCCAGATATTTTTTGTGTTTTCATTCTACCATAGAATTTTCCCGATTTATAACAGGTTTATGATGATTCATAGAAAAAAGCTAGGACTTACGCCCCAGCTTCTAATTCTTTCAATACATTGGATAAAACACCGTTGACGAATTTACGTGAACGGTCATCACTAAATGTTTTTGCCAACTCGATTGCTTCATTTAAAGCAACAGCCGCTGGTACATCTGTCACATAAGTCATTTCAAAAATCGCGATACGCAAGATCACCAAATCCATTTTTGAGATCCGATTGATGTGCCAATTGTTTTTTAAATGTTTTTCAATCACTTTATCCAATTCATCTTTTTTTGCACAGACACCGCCAACTAGCGTATCAAGATAAACAGGAACAAACTCTGATTCATCTTCGTTGATCATGTCGCGGTGGTCTAATTCGATTGCGTTGAAAATCGCATCTTCTTTTGTTAGGTCTGCATTGAAGTCTAATGGAAATAAAGCCTGCAATGCCATTTCCCGAATCTCGTGTCTTGATAATTCTTTATTCATTCTCTTCCTCTTCGTCTTCAAAAAGTTCTTCGATTGTTGGTTGTTCTAATTTTTCAGGAACAACAGCTACTACATGGATATTGACTTCAGATAAATCGATATCCGTCATGAAAAGGACTTGCTGGCTGACCCGTTCCTGCATTTCCATTGCTACTTTAGGAACTGAAACACCATATTCTAGATAACAGTAAAGATCTACTTTCAAGCCATCTTCCTCGTTTGCTAAGTAAACACCTTTTCCGTGAGCTGCACGTCCTAATAATTCAGTGACATTGCTGGCAAAAGTTCCGCGCATTCCGTATACGCCTTCTACTTTAGAAGCTGCAATCCCGATAATTACTTCGATGACTTCAGGAGCGATCACGATCTCTCCTAAATCTTGGTTTGCGTTTAAAATCAAATTTTTTTCATCTGCCATTTATTTATTCCTCCCTTTGCCTAAGCACGAGATACATCCGAATTCTCTATGATGCGGCATAGTGATCACGTGGTAAGAAAACTGCCGCCGATCAGCTGCAAACTGCTATGAATTGGAGAAAACACCCAACTTTATTATCTCTTACAGCTTAAAAGTTCTTCTATAGTGTATCATTAAATCGAGTGATTTTCTATAACAAAGTCTGTGAACACTGATTTTTACGCTTACTTCTTCTATTGATGAAACTATAAGATGATCAATTCTTTTGGTGAACGAGTCAACACACGATTTCCATCTTCTGTGATCAACAAGTCATCCTCAATACGTACTCCACCGATTCCTGGTAAGTAGATCCCTGGTTCATCAGTGATCACATTTCCTGGTACAAATTGCTTTTCTGCACGAGAAGAAACGTTTGGTCCTTCGTGGATCTCTAAACCGATCCCATGTCCTGTAGAATGTCCAAATGCTTCCCCGTAACCATGTTTTGAAATATAATCTCTAGCAACTGCATCTAATTGGACACCAGTCATTCCTGGTTTTGCAGCATCAATAACTGCTAATTGAGCATCTAAGACTATTTGATAAATTTCTTTTAATTTTTCCCCAGGATCACCAATAGCGAATGTACGTGTCATATCGGAAACGTACCCTTCGTAATAGCAACCAAAGTCCAATGTGATCAAGTCGCCTTGTTCGATGATTTTTTTGCTTGCTACACCATGCGGCATAGCCGAACGCAATCCGCTAGCAACGATCGTATCAAAAGAAACACCTGAAGCGCCAAGAGAACGCATATAAAAGTCTAGTTGATTTGCGACTTCAATCTCAGTCATGCCCGGTTGGATCATTTTCAGGATGTGATCATATGCCATATCCGCAATATGACATGCTTTTTCGATAATAGCGATTTCTTCTTCATCTTTCACTTCTCTGAGTTCTTCGATCATCTGTGAAACAGGTACTAATTCCGCATCGATGATTTCTTCTAAAACCGAATATTCTAAAAATGAGACTGTTGTTTCCTCAAAAGCTAATGAGTGCAGTTCTTCTTTGCGTACTAAGTTTGCTACCTCATCAAAAATAGGTCCGACATTTTTAATAATTTCAAACCCTTGAGCCTGCGCTGCCGCCTGCTCGGTATAACGAAAATCAGTAATAAAAAATGCTTTTTCCAAAGTAATAACAGCTAATCCTGTCGTACCTGTAAAGTTCGTTAAGTAACGAAGATTGTACGGACTGGTAACCAAAAATGAATCCAAATTTTCTTCTTGCATTTTTTTGCGCAATTTTTCTACACGTAGCATCATAATGAAACTCCCTCTTTCTTTGCACGCTTTTTTCCATTATAGCAAACTTTTCTTCGTACACGACAGTTAAATAAAAATTTCCGGAAAACTTCTTTTTATTTTAAATAAATAAAGCCAAAAAGGAGTCACAGTCTCGCTGCAACTCCTTTTAGTTTACTATTTTGTAAAAACTTATGATCGTTTTCCAAAGAAAAATGAGACAACTGCTACCAAAATCACTGCGCCTAAAATAGATGGAATAAGTGCCATACCTGCAGCTTTTGGTCCCCATTCGCCGAAAATCGCTTGTCCAATACTTGAACCGACTAGTCCAGCAATGATATTCGTTACACAGCCCATCGAATTTCCTTTACTGGTGATCGCACCTGCAATTGCTCCGATCACGGCTCCAACAATCAATGTCCATAACCAACTCATAATATAACCTCCTTCTTTGCTAATCAATTTTAGCATATGGGATTTAAAGGGGACAAATAATTGGTTTTGCTATTTCATATTTTCTTCTGCAAAGTAAAAAAATAAAGAAAACCTCCTCTTAGAAGTTTTCTTTATTTTTTACTTGCGTTTAAACATACTACGAATACCACGTTTCACTACATCAAAGAAACTCAATGATTGTACCATTCTATCTTCATCTACATATTCTCTGATCGCACGAAGCACTTTTTTAGGTTCTTTGGAAGAAAATGTGTATGTACCATTTTTTTTCGTTTGAATGGCATATCGAGGAATCCATTTTCCCTTTAGCATGACTGATGCTAGTACATAATCCACTTCTTCCCATGGAATTTGGATATATTTGCGTCTATCTCGCGCATGGTAAAACTCAAAACCATTATCACCTATCATGATTTGCCCGTAATCTGTCAGACCCGTAAACGAAGTAGCATCAATTACCAAGTCTACTTTTGTATTGATTGATTGAACCATTTTCTCCCTCCAGATATTTGTTTATGAACAGTATACTATATAAAAAAAGCTCGGGACAACGCCCGAGCTATATTTTTATGGATTATAAAAGTCCGATGACGTGTCCAACAACACCGACTACGAATAAACCAAGGATGATAACGATTGGAGAAACCTTTTTCTTAAGCAACCACATACATAACAATGTTAATCCTAATGCAGCTAAACCAGGAATCAATTGGTCTAAGTTGTCTTGTAATGTTGTTACCTTTTCAGGAGAAAGGGCTAAGCCATTATTAACTTGTTCAAATGCACTCTTGATTCCTTCACCACCTGAAGGCAATTTATCCCATTCGATGTAAGCACCTTTATCTAATTTTACAGTTGATACAACTGGTAAGAATTTGATTGATACCCATCTTTGTACAAGGGCAGCTAATACGAACATCCCTAAAATTGAAGCACCTTTTGTTACGTCTTGTAACAATCCGCCAGAAAGGTCATCAGTAATTTTAGAACCAGCTTTGTAGCCAAATTCTTGTGTATACCACATGAATGCCCAACGAATAATGTTCCAACCTAAGAAGAAGATGATTGGTCCAAGGATATTTCCTCCCATAGCTAATGAAGCACCTAGTGCACCTAGCATTGGACGTACTGTAAACCAGAACACTGGGTCACCAACACCAGCTAAAGGACCCATCATACCTACTTTAACCCCTTGAATCGCTACATCATCAACAGGCGCGCCATTCGCACGTTCTTCTTCCAGAGCCAATGTAACCCCTAAAATTGGAGAAGCAATGTATGGGTGTGTATTAAAGAATTCCAAGTGACGTTTTAATGCTGCAGAACGTTCTTCTTTTGTTTTGTATAATTTTTTGATTGCTGGAATCATAGAAAATGCCCAGCCACCGTTTTGCATACGTTCGTAGTTCCATGAACCTTGAATGAAGGTAGAGCGCCACGCAACAGCTAAACGATCTTTTTTTGATAATTTGATTTTTTCTTCTGCCATTTTATTTTCCTCCTTCAAGATTAATAGTCATTCAAAATGTCGCCTAAAGGGTCACCAGAGTTGCTTCCGCCTCCATTATTTGATGAACCACCCATTTTAGAAAGGTTCAAGTAAATAAGAGCTAATGCAACACCTAAAGCACCTAGAGCAATCAATGTTAATTGAGAAATTGCAGCTACAACGAAACCAATAACGAAGAATGGCCATACTTCTTTTGTAGCCATCATGTTGATTACCAAAGCGTAACCTACAGCTACGACCATTCCCCCACCGATAGCCATACCATCTGTTAACCATGCTGGCATTGATTCAAGGAATGATTGCACAGTTTGTGCTGGGATAAATAGCAACGCTGCTGCTGGGACCGCGATACGAACCCCTTGTAAACATACAGCAATGATGTGCCACATTTCAACCTTACGGATGTTTCCTTCTTCAGCAGCCGCATCCATCAAATGAACGATTGGAACAGCGATTGTACGTACGATCATTGTTAAGAACAACCCTGCAACAGCCAAAGGAACGGCAATCGCGATCGCAGAAGGAACACCTTTAACACCTTGTCCACCTAAAACTAAAATAATTGCTGATGCTACTGATGCTAATGCAGCATCTGGTGCTACAGCGGCACCGATATTTGCCCAACCTAAAGCGATCATCTGAAGCGTACCGCCAAGTACGATACCAGCTTCGAGGTTACCGGTAACTAAACCGATCAATGTACATGCCACTAGTGGTTGATGAAATTGAAATTCATCAAGAATACCTTCCATACCAGCTAGAAAGGCAACTAATACGACTAAAATTATTGAAATAATAGACATGATAAGCCTCCTATAAATTTTAATATTATTTATTACGCTTTTGCTAATTCAGCTTTTGCTTTTTTCAAAATATCATCCATGTTATCGCGTGAATCATTAGGTACTTTACGTACATCGAATTTCACACCTTTTTGTTCAAGCTTCTCAAACGCTTCAACGTCTTCTTGTCCCATAGACAATACTTTACTTACAACGACTTTACCAACCGAATGCGCCATTGACCCAACATTTAATTCTTTGATGTCTACGCCACCTTCAACAGCTGTCAATACGTCTTCAGGATTTTCAAATAAAAGCAATGCTTTGGTATTTCCAAAACGAGGGTCTTTTGCTACTTCGATCATTTTGCTAATAGGAATAACATTTGCTTTTACACCTGGAGGAGCAGCTTGTTCGATTAGTCTCTTACGCAGATCATCCTTTGATACTGCATCTGAAACAACGATAATACGGTTTGGTTGCACTGCTTTTGTCCAAGCTGTCGCAACTTGTCCATGTAACAGACGTGAGTCAACACGTGCTAATACATATTTGATTTTTCCGTCTCCGACCACAGTTCCTTCTGGAAGTGCTCCTTTAGGTTGTGCGTCTTCAACTGCTGCTTTCGGTGCTTCTGCCGGTTCTAATTCTTCCGGTTTTACTTTTACACCGTCTTTTGCTGTTTCAATGATGTGTGCTGCAATTTCATGAGCAGATTCCATTGAAAAGCGTGATGCGTAGGCTTCAATCAACATTGGTAAATTCAAACCGCTGACGATTGCCCATTTATCTTTGTGCTCTTCGAATAATGTGTTTGATTGATTGAACGGTGTTCCGCCCCATAAATCAACTAAGAATAACACTTCGTCTTGATTATCAAAAGAAGCAACCGCTTCTTCCAATTTGGCTCTCAAGTCATCTGGACCTTCACTTGGTTTCAAAATCACGGCTTTGACGTTTTCTTGTTCGCCAAAGATCATTGAACCGGATTGTAAGATTCCTTCAGCAAATTGTCCATGACTTGCTAGGATAATCCCTACCATATTTATACCTCCTATTTACTTTTGTTGTAACAAATTCAAAAATATTAATAATTGCTAACCATTACAACAGAATTATTTGACCTTTTCCAACAACCATTCTTGCTACACCTTTTTGATTTTCGCTAGTAGTTCCATCAAAAGGATTTTCCTGTCAGCAGGTACTTTTCGAATCTCTAACTCCACTTCTTGACTGTTCAAGTAACGAAAGGAATCAATATCTTGTTGATTTACTGAAACAAAATTGGTAATCATTGATTTGCCTTCAGTAAAACTCATACCGCCGATATTCAACGACTTCAACTGTACACCGCAGCGGACAACCGCTTCAACATCTTGGGGATTGGTGAATAAAAGCATCACTTTTGCTCGTGATAATAATCCACTATGATAGATTTGAATCATTTTCTGCACGGTTATTACATTTGCTGTGATCCCCGGCGGTGCAGCTTCTTTTAGTAGAAACTTTCTCAATTTATCTTGAGCGACTACATCGCTGATCACAATGATACGTTCAACACCTGTTTGCTTCGACCAAACTGTTGCGACTTGCCCGTGGATTAAACGATCATCTATACGTGCCAATCGAATATCCATCTGCAAAACTCCTTCTTCCTCACTACTTCACAGAAACCCCTATCATTTCTGTGTGAACAACCACCTCCTAGCACACACTACTATAAGCAAAAAGCGTGCCAACTTTTTTACGATACACTAATTGAATTTAAAGGATTCTTAACCAATACACAAAAACGATACACTATAAAAGTGTATCGTTTTTGTGTATTCATGGCACAGTGTATTCTTTTTTATCTAACTGATTATGGACTAGACGTAGCAGATAATACATTTCTTCTATCGGCACTTTTACTTTTATCTGATCTTCCAACAGAACAACTGAGGCTGCCAATTGGCTATAAAGAGGATCATTCGTTGTATTTGTCAATTCGTTTTCTTCCACAGTCAATGGTTCATTCCGAATAATACGTTCGATCATTCCTGCTGTGTGCATCACTAGGTTGATTTTGAATCCATATTCTTCATCGCCGATTCCCGTCGTCTGAGAGATTTGTGTAGAAAATTGCCACATTGGATCGATTAACTTACTACCATTAATAAAGATGAAGTTATCAGAGATAAACTCAACACACGTATTTTTAGCTGACTCTTCATCTAGGGAGATGAATTCAGTTTCCTCCAATTCTGATTCCATCAGCAACTGATCCAAAATGACTTCGATATTTTGATCAATAAAACGTTCTAAAGGAATAAATGGGGCTTGGATATTCAAATCAGTAATCCCAGTAGTAGCTATGATCTGATATTCTTTTTGGATAACTGGCAGTTCTTCTTTCACTTCCACAATCGACAAAGCTAGAACTTCTAATTCTGTTTCTTGACGCTTGTTTACCGCTCGTTCGATCAATTCTTTGATTCTTTATGCTGTACCTTCGCCAGATGCGCAGATAGCCAAAACAGCTTTTTTCTTATGAATAGGTTTTGCTTCCTGAACAGATTCTACAGAAGATATTTCTGCGTAACCTCGAAAATTTTTCAATGATTCATGCAACATATCTAGATCTGTCCCTAATACTGAGACCTTTCGTACAGTTTCCAAAACTAGAGAAGTTGTTACCATATCAACAGTACGTACTGGAATTCCAGTGTCTCTTTGAATTTGCGAATTAAACGACGCAAGGGACCCCATATCTACTAAGAGTATGACCCCGCTTCCTTCATCTACTTCTTGTACATTGCGTTCAATTCGGTCCAATGCTGTTTTCGGATCCATATCCAAAGGCATGTCTACTGCTCGTACGTTCTCTGCATCTAACAACTGTTGGACAACTTGGACCATACTGCTTGCTGTGCTGTTTCCGTGAGCTGCAACGACTACACCGATTCTGCCGCTTGCTTGATTTGCCCGTAACGAGACGAGTAGAACGGTCAAGTAATAGTCTTCACTTTCTGGAATCTCCACTTGAAAATACGTTTCGATATAACTACGCACTTCTTTCGCAACAGCATATTCATCTGGAAAATCAAAAGCCATCTCACGGATGTTATCATTCGTATGCCGTTCTTCTCCTAAGTTGATTTTTTTCAAAAAAGAACTGATATGCAAGCTCATAGCATAAATAAAGTTTTGCTGAAACTCATATGGTAAAGATCTTTTGACCATTACATAAATCTGATTGGTCACTTCTATGATTTTCGGATCTACAAATTCTGCTAATTTGCTGTCTGCATTAAAAGAAAAACCATGGTCTTTATAGAAAGACTTCAGATGGATGTTGATATCTGTAGAAATGAAATGATTGATTGCTTCTTGATCCAAACCATCCGACTTCAGTAAAGCTGCTTTATCTCCGATGATATCATATAGATTATAAGGTAACTCATAGGAGTCCGATTGGATTTTCATGATCGTATCATTTGGTGCTACAGTTATCTTTGGCTCCAATATTTTAGAAAGCTCTGCCATTGCACCGCGGTTGCTTGCTAATTGAATCAATCCGCTACGAATCCCTTCTGTCAAATCATCGATTGTGATCGAGATTTCGGGTGATTGCATATGATTTAGAAATCCTCGTGCACATACTAACTGGATATTTGACTTCAATTGTCCTATATTTCCATAGGTCACACTGCCGATCAATGCTTTTGCTACATCTTCTGTCAAAGAAATCTTTCGCTGCGTGCGGTTTGCTTCGTGGGCAATCATGATTTTTACTAAATCGACTTTCTCATTTGCAGGACGTTTTTCAAAAGCCGGAAGTTTGATATTGATTGGGATACGCCGAACAAAAGTTTCTAATAGAGAAGAACCTGGGTCTTCTGTGGTCGCACCTACGATCCGTACATTTGCTTCATGGGATTTCGTTGTTTCCCCAAGACGACTGTAAGTTCCATGATCCATAAAGTAAAAGATCATTTCTTGACCTTCAGGCGGCAACCGGTGAATCTCATCCAAAAACAGCATACCGCCATCCGCTTGATCGATAATCCCCATTTTTTCTTCATCTGCGCCTGTAAAAGCACCTTTTGCGTACCCAAATAAATGACTCATCAAAAGCTCAGGGTTATTGGCATAATCAGCACAATTGAAAACAATCAGTTCCGTTTCCTCATCTATTACATGATGCGCTTTTGCAAAATGATACATCGCGTGTGCAAAATAAGTCTTTCCTGATCCGGTAGGTCCTGTAATCAAACAATTTAATCCTCTTGGCGGATACAAAATCGCAGCTTTTGCCTGTTCCACTGAATTTTTCATGCTGCCGTTAGCTCCAATGATTTTTGCAAAGATATCCTTAGTATCTATTTGGAGTGTATTTTTTTCTTCAGAGACCGGCGTTTCTTTGTAACTGACTACATGTTTTGTAACTGGCTTTACGTGCGTAACGAGTGTTTGATATATGTAACGTGCTGGTCGTCCGTCTGTCTTTATCAGTTTTCCTTCGCGCACTAGCTGATTCAGATCTTTACTGCTATTTGTTCGCTGAATCCCTAACACTTCAGCAATTTCCTGTGTTGTTACTCCTTGATCATATTCTGCCTTTGTTAAATGAGCGGTTTTTTCTTTGACATACATATAAATTCGGTCAATGCGTTTTGCCAATGGTATCGCTCCTTTTCTATAGACTGTTGTACTTAGGCTTCAAAACATAATACTATGTATTTATTTCTGTTTCGTCAACTATTTACCTGATTTTGTTTTGTTGATAACACGCGGATAGATAGAAATGTTCAATTTAAAAGAACGAAAAATCCCGATACGATTTTTATAATGGAAACAAGAAAAAGAACACTGTTTACCATATAATTATTTCACTGATAGCAAACAATATAGCTTCCATCAATTGAAAACGATAGTTATCAAAACATCCTGATTCCAAATTGGCAAAAAAATATTAAGTGTAAAAAGACAAAGTAAACTTCGTAGCCTCCACTACAACTTTTATTTTTATAAACAAAAAAGGCTGTGACAAAAGTCTTGTCACAACCTCTTTAATCATAAGATTCAATTAAGCTTCTTGAGCTACTGGATAAACAGACACTTGTTTTTTGTTACGGCCTTTACGTTCGAAACGTACTACGCCATCAACTTTTGCAAATAAAGTGTCGTCTCCACCGATACCCACGTTTACACCTGGATAGATTTTTGTACCGCGTTGACGGTAAAGAATTGATCCACCTGTAACTGTTTGTCCATCAGCACGTTTAGCACCTAGACGTTTTGATTCTGAGTCACGGCCGTTAGATGTAGAACCGCCACCTTTTTTGTGGGCAAATAATTGTAGATTCATAGATAACAACATGGTCTGCACCTCCTATTTATCATTAATTGTTTTAATTTGGATATATTCTGAGTTTTCAGCTTCTATCGATTGTAATCCTAATAAAAGATTTTCTAATAGAATCTCAGCAATATTGTTTTGTTCTTGTGTCATTCCTGAAGTGACTTCGGTATAAAGATAACCGCCTTCTTCTTCATTCATTTCAACAATCGGCTCAAAACCGGCTAATGAGGCAATCCCGTTGACAGTGCTGATCGCTAACGCAGAAACACCCGCACAAACGATATCACTTCCATAAGGACCAGCATCAGCATGCCCGGTCAAAGTGAATGAAACGATCTGACCTGCGTCATTTCGCTTAAATGTTCCTTTGATCATATATAGGCCTTCTTTCTCAAACGCTATTAAGCGTTGATCGCGTCGATAACCACTTTTGTATATGGTTGACGATGACCTTGTTTACGGTGTGAATGTTTTTTAGGTTTGTATTTGAAAGTAACGACTTTCTTTTGTTTGCCGTGTTTTTCAACAGTACCTTCAACAGTTGCACCTGCAACAGTTGGAGCGCCTACTTTTGTAGATTCGCCGCCTACTAAGATAACTTCGTCAAAAACAACTTTTTCTCCTGCTTCAACGTCAAGTTTTTCAACATAGATTGCTTGTCCCACTTCAACTTTTACTTGTTTACCACCAGTTTTAATAATTGCGTACATGCTATAAAGCACCTCCTTCTGATATACTTAGACTCGCCATCCGAAGTGACAGCATATGCTGTGCTTATTACTTGTTCTGAGCGGTTGTAGCTGTGGAGTCCACAATTACAACAGTACTAGCTTACCAGAACAGCAACCGTTAGTCAACTAAATTTAAAATCAAAAAGTAAAACAAAAATTCAAGCAATACTTCTGCTTTTCTATCCTCACAGTTCTACCAAATAAAATAGTCGCATTGTGTTTCTTTTATTCTTATAATAAAAGAAAAAGGAGGAGCATAAATGGAATACCCAAAAGAACTGATACAAGAAGCTTCTTTAAGAATGAACGGCCGTCCTGTAGAAGGATTTATCGCTGGGCAAGGACCTCTTCATCCTAAACTGATGCTCGTGGGAGAAGCCCCAGGGAAAACAGAGATTGATACGCATGTTCCTTTTAGCGGTCAAGCTGGAAAAGAATTGATGCAGGCACTTTCTTCAACTGGCTTAACACGAGAAGAGGTGTATATCACCAGTGCTGTAAGGAGCCGCCCGTATCGCGTGACTCATCGGATCAATAAACGGACACAACAGTCAGAAACTGTTTATCCAAATCGGACACCTACTCGTTCCGAAGTATTTGCGCATGCACCAATATTGGATTACGAACTGATGAAGGTCCAGCCAAAATTAATTGCGACACTTGGAAACATTGGTCTTCAACGTTTACTTGGCAAAGAATATACGGTTACCAAAAATCATGGTCAACTCTATACAGGGCCTGTCTTACAATTAACAGAACAAAAGGATGCCTACGAATGGTCAGAAAAAAACTATCGAATTCTTCCACTTTTTCATCCAGCAGCTATTTTCTACAATCGCTCCCTTGTACCTGTTATCCATCAAGACTGGCAAGTACTAGCTTCACTTTTACAGCAATATTAAAAAGAACAGACAAGACCATAAAATCTTCAGTTTACAGTCTTGTCTGTTCTTTTTCATTGTTTTAATGGCTAATTGCAGTATATTTCGCATGTAAAGCTGTCAACGCATGAGCAACTGTTTGATGTTGATGCGTGAATGTATGTTCCCACAAGTGAGAAAGTTGTTTTTCTACTTCTGGCTGCAAGGAAGTATAGATAATCGTTTGTCCTCTTTGCTCTGCTTTTTCTTGAAATTCATCAAAAACTGCACGTGCCGTCAAATCAATACTTGGTACGCCTCGCATGGAGAAAATGACACCATCGTGATGATTTAGTTCTTCCAATTTATTTTTGAGTTTTTCTGAAGACATAAAAAACAGTGGACCACTAATATACACTACTGTCCAGTTATTCAGCTTTTCCGTTTCTGGCAGCCCCATTCTTTGCCAATCGATCGTTTCTAATGAAATCGTGATAGCAGCGCTTTTGACAACAAAAAATACACAGCCGCCGATCACCCCGATCACGATAGCAATACTTAAATCAAAGATAACTGTACAAATCATCGTAAGGATAAACAATAGAACTGCTGACCAATATTTATTAGTAAATAGCTCCTTGATCGTTTCCCATTCATTCATACGCCAAGCCGTCACAATCAAAACACCTGCAAGTGCTGGCATTGGAATCTGTGACATCACTGGCGCAAAAACAAGCATGGAGAGCAGTAAGACAACTGCATGTATCATACCAGCTAATCTAGTTTGTGCACCAGATTTGATGGCCACGCTTGTACGGGCGATGGCCGCAGTAGCAGGAATCCCGCCAAAGAAAGGAAGCAACAGATTTCCAATTCCTTGCGCCATTAATTCTTGATTGCTATCTAAGGGCTTATTTGCCATTCGGCCAGCCGAAGCACCACATAGCAAGCTTTCAATCATTCCTAATAAAGCAATGCTAATAGCTGGAACTGCCACTTGTTGCAAGGCAGAAAAGCTAAAATCTCCCATATTCAAACGATTACTACTGATCAATGTTTGTGGAATCTTACCCACAGTTGCTACTGGTAAATGGAACAATAGCATAACTGCTGTTGCCAAAATGATAGCCAGCAGCGAACTAGGCATTCGTTTCGCCCATTTTTTTGGATAGATAAACATCCCTAAAATGACTAGCCCTCCCATGATCAAAGAGGCTGTGTTTATCGGAAATCCTATCGTTTGATAACTACTTAGTTTTTCAATAACGTTTGTACCTTCCGAGTGAACACCAAATAAATTATCGATCTGACCTAATGCAATAATGATAGCAATACCTGAAGTAAACCCCGTAATTACGGGTGCTGGGATAAAAGAAGTCAGTGTTCCTAATCGGAAAAGTCCTGCTGCAAGTAAAAATAGACCCGCTAAAAAAGTAGCAAGCAATACACCTTGCATTCCCTTTGTTGCCGCAATAGACATCAAGATAGCTGCCATCGCACCTGTCGGACCTGATATTTGATAAAAACCGCCTGATAAACCGCCAATAACGATACCGGCAATGATAGCCGTAATCAAACCTGCGGCCGCATCAGCTCCGCTTGATACCCCAAAAGCCAAGGCTAAAGGCAATGCTACAGCAGCTACTGTGATCCCAGCCAAAAGATCTTTCTGAAATCTTGAAAGATCATAACCTGAAAATTCTTTTTTTAGTGAGGAAACATAATTTTTGAACACCTATCTAACTCCTTTTTCATGAAATTTTCTAAAATACCATTCATTAGAATATCATATTTCATGAGATAAAGTAATATTTTTCACAAAGTTTCCTGTTAGATAAATTCTTATTTTTTCTATATTTATAAGAAAATAGAAAGCAATGCCAACAGAGCTAGCCCACCTTGTTTGAGTAAAATCCAACGATCGCTAGTCAAACTGCCATATAATGCAACAAAAAAAATAGATATTAATAGCATACTTGTGATTTCTTTAGATGCGGAAGAAAGATAAGCTCCATAAAGTAGTCCCACTCCTAATAGTCCATTGTACACTCCTTGGTTCTTAAACAATGTTTGAACAGATTTTCTGCTTAACTCTTCTTTACTCATTTTAAAAACCCTACTTGTCGTGTCAGAATCAGTTCTCACCGTTTCGATATACATGATATAAAAAAATTCAATTGCAACTAGAGTCACTAAAATTTTAGATAGTATCGTCATATCTTCTTCCTCTTTTCTGATGAGTTTTATTTTTTTGCTCCTTATAATTGTACTCGATAAGGATGTTTTTTTATTTTATTTGCCTTTGAAAACAAACAATATTGGCACAAAAAACAAAGAAAAACCGTTAGAAACCTCAGTTTCTAACGGTTTTTTAGCGTCACAGGAGGGATTCGAACCCCCGACCGTCCGCTTAGAAGGCGGATGCTCTATCCAGCTGAGCTACTATGACAAGAATCAGCGGAACATCAATAATTATAGATAATTAAATTGCTTCTGTCAATACGAAATAGTTATTTAATTAGCAAATAATGAATTATTTTGGCCCAACTACTAAATCAATCTTTTAAAACGAGACATTCTCCTTCAGCTGTTCTAAGGTTATCAATTGAAAACAGGAGCTACATTGACTTCATGCTACTCCTGTTTATTTAGATTTCCTGTATCCTTTAATTGACTTACAAATATAGAAACTTTTACATCAAGTTCGAATTGAGCCCTCAATTCAATCGATTATCTACAGGCTGCCATAATCATGTATCACAACTCGATTGTTTCTGATTCCTTTGTCATTAAGATCACACCATCACCTAATGGCAAGATTGTCGATGTCAAATCGGGATGATCCATCACAACACGAAGAAATTCATTTAATTTACGATGGATAGCTCGTTTGCCACGGGGAATCTCTTCATCTGGGAGCAAGATCGTTCCTCCTTGGAAGATGTCATCTACCATCAAAACGCCACCTTTTCTTAACAAACGTAAGCATTCAGGTAAAAATTCAATATATTTTGATTTTGCACTATCCATAAAAATAAAGTCATACGGACCAGACAACTCCGGCAAGATATCTGCTGCTTGACCTTCAAGCAAAGTCACTTTATCTGTCAGTCCTAGACGTTCATAGTTTTTTTTAGCTTTCTCGATCATGACATCGAAACGATCAATTGTCGTAACATGAGCGTTTTCTCCGATTGTCGTGGCCATGACACTTGATGAAAAACCGATAGCTGCTCCGATCTCCAAGATTCGTTCAGGCTGAAGCTGTCCAAGTAAAAATTTCAAAAATACAACTGTTTCATGGGGAATAACTGGTACTTCTGCTACATGAGCTTCTTCTTCCAGTTTGCCTAGCTCACCCGGTAATTTTTTTTGCTGGGTACGCATAAAATCCAATAGTTCTTCTTTGACTACAGGACGATGCATCATTTCATTGCGCATACTACTCCTCCTCTTCACACATTATACGAACAACTGACTAAATCTACAAGCTGCATGAGTGTTTTCTCGTGTTTCATGTTCAGAAGAGTCGTTGGATCTCTGGAATACATTTATGTTTTTAACATTCTTACAAAAATTTCTGTGTTCGTCTCCGCTTCTTTTTCAACTCTACAAAGGTATTCCATGCTGTGATTCCTGTTAGGCAAAAAGCAATCGTAAAGAATAACCCCTGAATCCATGCAAATGCCGTTTTTGAAAGGACTAGTCCAATATATGGAATCTGAAAGATGGGACTACCGATAATATTTCTCTTTTTTACTACTCCAGGCTCAATATAAGTCTTTGTATCAGCTTTTGTATAAAAATCTTCGTGGTTGTTTTCAACGGCTATTACGCGACGCGTCGAGATTTTTTTTCCTGAATTTTCATAATATGTAATAATATCTCCGACTAAAATCTCATTTGTATTTTTCGGTCGTACATATATCAGATTTCCTTGTGCATAATATGGACTCATTTCTTTGTCCTCAATAATATAAGGAGTCAAACCAAAAATTCGGGGAACCAAGACGACGAGAAGAATAAGAATTAAAAATATAATCAACGTTATAGAACTTATAAAAGTTATTTTTTTGTAATCAGGCATCGTTTTCAACTTCTTTCTTTATTCAATCCTTCTTAATCATATAATAACGATAAATTTTTTTCAAATTATAGCTGTAAAAATGTTTCCCTTTAATAATTATATGTTTCTAATTCTATTTCCTCATCTTTATCTCATTTTTTATTATAAATAATTGACGTTAGTTTAAAAAACGTTTACCCTAACATTACAAGTTTTAGAAAGGAATACCTTTATGTCTTTTTTTAATAACATATATAATAAAAAAGAATCTTTTTATTTACGTATAAAGTGGAGCATAATCATTATATTATCATTGTTATTTTTAACAGGAATTGCTTATTTCTTTTATTTTATTTTTTCTCCTGCGGACAGCAATCAAATGAAAGAAATAAAAGATTCGTGGGTTTTCTATACAAAAGATGATCCTGATTTTAAGTTTGACAGCAAGTACACTCGTACGATTCCTACCGTGGATAAAGACGAAACATTCATTATGGAAACGACACTTGAAAAACCGTTGGACGAAGCAAATTTACTAATCAAAGGAAACCATCAATGGATTACTGTATATCTAGGCGAAAAGATTTTATACCAACGGAAAGATTATCAGGAAGAAAGCAATCCCGGACTCTCATTGGCTGTGATAGATTTACCAGCAAATTATATCGGAAAAAAATTGACCCTTACAGTCTCATCTCCTTATCAGAACTATGCTGGACTGCCACCGAAAGTTTATCTAGGAACAACTGGACCATTGATTAGTTTTATTTATTCACAATCAGTGCCGCAAGTATTGACGATGATAATCGCTGTTTTTATCGCTATAGGGACCTTTTTCTATACGATCTACTTGATGTATAAACAAAAACGTCTTGAATACTCACTTATTCTCTTAAGTTGCTTTGCTTTGGCATTAGGATTTGAAGCTGTATCAGAAGATATTTTAAGTGGTATTCTTTTTGAACCATTCGTTCATTCTTTTTTATCTCATTTATTTATTATCTTAACGTCAGCTTTCATCATCTGCTACTATTGGAGCCGAATGTTTTACTATAAAAAATGGTACGGAATTTTTTGTACGTTCCAACTTTTGATTTTTATCGGCGTTCTGCTTTATGCAACTTTTACTCCTGCAGAACTTCCTGAATTAATGCCGATTGCTAATATTGCTAGTGTTATAAGCACTTTAGTCACTTCACTTGCATGCATTGGCGAAGCATATAAGAATAACCGTTTTTATGTAGCTTGTACACCTTGGATCGTCTTGGTAGCCATTATCCATTGCTTGATTTACATCCAAACGGCATTAGGTATCTATCAAACAACGATCAATTGGTCTACGATTTTATATATTATCATTCTAATCGTTATTATCAGCTACAATCTAATCGATCACATCTTAAATACCGACAAAGATCGGAGACAAGTAGATTTCTTAAAAATCAAAAATGATTTGTTGGAGCAACATTATGAGCAGCTTCGACAGCATATCCAAGAAGTAAATACACTTCGCCTGGAATTTGTCCAAGAGATGGAGAATCTGCAAGATTTAATGCATACGGACCAAACAAAAGCTAAAAACTATGTGGAAAAGATATTAGAAGAAGCAAAAAATTTCGAAATGCTGTGTTCTTTTTGCAACCACCAGGTGACAAATCTTATCTTAGCGCGTTACCAGAAGTTATCTGCCAAACGGAATATTCAGATAACCTTCCAAGCAGATCTTCCCGAAGAACTTCCTATCAACGATGACGATCTGGCTCAACTTTTGATCCACGCTTTAGAGCATTCCTTTAGAGAAACTCATGCCATCGAAAATCCACTGTATCGAAAAATTTATTTGTCGATACACGAACAAGAGGAACATTTCGTCATTTGTTGCGAACATAGTGCACATTACGATACAAACCTATTTAGTCGAGGCATCACAGAAGAATTAGATGATCAGGAACGTTTTGACTTAATGATGATGAAAGACGTAGCGGATCGTTACACAGGAACACTAACGCAGGAAAAAGATACTTTCATTGATCGGATCACTGTTCAACTCTCTCGAAATTACCCGAATCCTGTATAAAAAATAGCGGAATCCATATATGTGGATTCCGCTATTTTTTATTTTCAATAAAGTAAGGTAAGCAATTCTTCTGGTTCTATCGCACCAAAATATTTCTTCACATCAATTTGGCTGACTATTTTTGATAGAGATGCTTTATCATATTTCTGTCCAACCAATTTTTTTTCCACGTCAGAGATATCTCCTAGTCCGAAGAAATCGCCAAAGATTTTTGCTTCTTTGATCATTCCTTCTGAGACATTCAAATGGACTTCAATCGAACCGATAGAAAAACGTTTTTGGCGAGAGAAATTGAAATCTGGAGACTTCCCGTAATTCCAATCCCAATTTCGATAATATTCCTCAGAGATTCGATTGATTTTTTTCCAATCTTCATCAGTCAATTCGTACGTTTTTACTTCTTCTACTGACTCTACGCCGAAAATTTTCAACAAGATTTCTTGACGAAATTCTTCTGTTGTCATTTTTTGCTTTTCTTCTGGAAGAAATGGTTTGATATTCGTTACACGAGAACGGATCGATTTGATTCCTTTTGATTCGATTTTGTCTTTTTTTACTTTTAATGCATTGACTACTTCATTGATATCAGAGTCGAACATAATTGTTCCATGAGCAAACATCCGACCGTTGGTAGCATACATCGCGTTGCCAGAAAATTTCATGCCATCAATGACTAGATCATTTCGGCCTTTCAATTCCGCCCCAGCAACACCCAATTCATGAAGTGCTTGGATGATTGGCTGTGTTACTTTCGCAAAGTCACGGAATGAATCCCCATCATCAGGCATGATAAAACTAAAGTTCAGGTTTCCAAAATCATGGTAGACAGCTCCGCCTCCACTTAAGCGACGGACAACATGAATGCCATTTTCTTCCACATAATCTCGATTGATTTCTTCAAGCGTATTTTGGTTTCTGCCGATGATGATTGAAGGTTCATTGATATAAAAGAGCAAAATAGGTTCATCTAAAGGCATTTCTTGCAGCAAATATTGTTCAATTGCTAAATTGATTCTTGGGTCGTGGTTTTCATTTGGTACAAAAATCATGTTCTTCCTCCTAAATGTTAAACACTTTGTCAACTGCAGCAAGTTCTATATCAATCCCTTTGCCTGCTGCCTTTTGCGCTTCATTTTTCAATTGTTCTAAATCACCAAACTGAGGTAGGTGTGTAAGTACAAGTTTCTTTACGTTAGCTGATTTCGCAAGTTCTCCAGCTTCTTTTGAAGTGAAATGGGCATGATGATGTTCATTTCCTTCAAAAAGATAGGTATCTGCTAGAAACAAATCAGCATCTTTCGCAAAATCAGCGAAACTTTCCAAATAACCTGAATCACCTGTAAATACGAATACTTTCCCCGTTGTTTCTTCTACGATACGCATGGCGTAACATACTACTGGATGGATTGTTTCCATAAAAGTAATCAGAAAAGGACCAATTTTTAATTCTTCAGCTTCAAAATAAGGATGTCCTTTTGAGACATTTTCCAACGTCAATTCTTCAAAGTGAATGGAATCTTTTGTGTGTCCATAAATTGAAAGCAATGTCTCCGGATTTCTCTTAGGATGAAGTTGCCAGTAATACTGTAATACACCAAGGTCAGCAATATGATCATGATGATAATGGCTAAGGATCACAGCATCTAGATCAAGTGGATCAAGGTGTTCTTGTAATTTGATCAGCGTAGCACTACCTGCATCGATCAACAAATTGAACCCGTCAGATTGAAGCAAATAACCTGTTGTCCCTTGATTTTTATAAGGATACGCTCCTAAGCATCCTAAAACAGTTAATTTCATCGTACATTCCCCCTCAAAGATTTATCCTACCACAAAAGTTATTTTTTTGATGAATAAACTGCTTACATGCTAAGTAAAATAGGCGTCTGGACCTCCTTTTTCAATCCGTGCTTGTTCATAAAATTCTGCAACTGACACATTCACATAAACAATGACCCACAAAAGACCGATGAACAAAGCGATTGCTCCTAGCAAATACCAGCCGATAAAAGACAGCTGCAACAAAATATACGTACCAATTCTATCTTTCAATAAAAACCAGCCATATTTCAAACATTGAATAACCGACAAATCAGGATAGTCGAACTTTGTCCATGCAGCAAATTGGAATAAACCGCCAACAATACTCATGATGAGTGCTGAAACAAAAATCATCCCTATCATCGATAAAACAAAGCTGATATCAAGAAAATCTTCTGGCATGACACCCGTAGGTACCGCATTTGAACTGAAAAGCAGCTGCATATAAGTACTCACTCCGCTGATTAAAAACATGGGCAGAAAGATTAAACTGTTGAGTAGCCAGTTGATGACTGAATTGATCAAATTGATGCCAAGTATCGAACCAAAATACTTTCTTTGGAAAACTGAAAATAAAAGGTTACTTTTTGGTCTGCCACCCCGTACAACTACTAGCGCAATGTAAAACAATGCATAGTTGAATGCGAATAAAAGTAAATTATCGACTAGAAAACTCAATAAGTGCTGCTGCATGCTTTCTTCCGGAAAAGGACTGAAACCGTCAAAAAAGTTCTGGATGACGCTCGTAAATATTATAGATAAGAAAACAAGCCAAGTATTGATTCCCCATTGATTTTCCAAAGAAACTCGTGCTTTTTTCCGATATTCAGAAATAGGTATTCTATTATTCATTATTCATAACTCCGAATTTTTTCAACTGTTTCACTATCAAGCCGTTTCACTAATTCTGTGACTAGTTTCACTGTATTCAAATAATCATCTTCATGAATCACTGATGTATGGGAATGCAGATAACGAACAGGAACGGTAATGGCTACAGACGGAACACCATCTCTTGTCAAATGCATTTGTCCTGCATCAGTTCCTCCGCCAGAAATCACTGTATATTGGAATGGAATATCCATTTCCTCTGCTACATCAATAACAAAATTCAATAATTTTTTATGCGGGATCATAGATGCATCAAAAATCAAAATCTGTGGGCCTTTTCCTAAAATCGAATCTGCTTCTTTTGGTGTCATTCCTGGAGTGTCTCCTGCTGTACCAGTATCTAAAGCAAAAGCAATATCGGGATTTACAAGGTGTGTACTTGTTCGAGCACCTCGCAAGCCTACTTCTTCTTGCACATCGCTTCCTGCGAATAAAACATTTGGGTGTGCTTCTTTAGATAGATTCTCTAATACTCGCAGAGAAACAGCTGTCCCGATACGATTATCCCATGCTTTTGCCAGTAAATATTTACTGCCATTCATTCGTTTGTATTCAATATATGGAGTGACCATATCTCCAGGACGTATGCCCCACTCTTTGGCTTCTTCTTGGCTTGATGCGCCAATATCAATGAACATATCCTTTATTTCATAAGGTTTATTTCTTACTTGAGGTGTTAAAACATGTGGTGGTTTGGAACCAATCACACCGTGGACGATTTTCCCTTCACGTGTTTTGATTTCAACTTGCTGAGCAAGCATGACTTGCCCCCACCAACCTCCAAGAGTTTGGAATTCCAAGAATCCTTTTTCGGTTATTTTTGTTACCATAAAACCAACTTCGTCCATATGTCCAGAAATAAAGACCTTGGGGCCTCCGCCAGCACCATGTTTGGCAATCACACTGCCTAAACCGTCATAAAAAATATCATCAGCGAATGGTTTGGCATATTCTCTGAATACTTCTCTTACCTCTTCTTCATTTCCAGGTACTCCTTTTGCAGAAGTTAAATCAATAAGTAGCTGTTCTTCTTTTGTATCCAAATGTTTTCCCCCATTTCTATATTCATATTGTGATTATACCATTGCTTATGATTTTTGTTCAGGCAAACTTGGTATTTTTATCTTTTATTCAGAATATTCAAAAATAAAGAAAACAAGCGAGCAACACTCGCCTGTTTTCTTTATTTTAATTGTAGTTTATCTGGTATTTGATGTTGCCAAGATTTGCTAAAAAAAGCATCGTCAAGATGATACTTACTAGCAGTAATATGATTTTCTTCTAAAAACGGTCTGATCTGTTGATCTGCAGCCAACCAGCCTTTCCAGCCTAGATGGATCGTGTCTTCCATAAAATAGTTGGTACCCGCTTGATTGACAAAATCAGCTATTCGATTGAATCCTTGGCTATTTAATTGAAATTTGATCTTTTTGGCAAATCCTTGTAACATTTCTTGAGATAGTCCGGTATAATCGCTCCATTTCTCGTTAACCGGTGGGATGATGAACAATACTTCGTTATGGTTTTTTGCTAATTGATCCAAGACCAGCTGAAAATCAGAAAATTCTGGCGAAAAACGATAATCCCAATTTTTTTGTGACTGTTTGAGCTCTGGCTCGTGGGCTCGGATACGATGCGTATAAAAATCGTTTTTCAACCCGAATGGATTATTCGTCGTTTCTCGTTCTCCAATTTGATTTGCTAAAATGGATAATTCTGTTTCTTGGTATTGTTTTGGTAATCGTTTTGACTCATGATCGATTTTTTGCTGTCGATCTTTCAACCCAATATTGCTGAATACTTCATCCTCTCTCTTCAGCATGTTCCATTGGCTGCGCAGCTGATTCAAAGATTCAGGTAAAGGTAGCTTCCCTTTTTTGATCGTTTGCAGAATCGCCGTCAACGTATCATTCTCTTTTACTTTTGAGAAAGTTAATAATCTTCTAGCTAAATAGCGATCAGCAGGCGTTACTTTCTTCATTGAAAACAACCAGTCGTATGTTTGAAGTTCAGAATAATACGTATTAAAGTAATCAGTTTTTACACCATTTTTAACGAACCACTGAGGAGAAATAATAAAGACGACTTTCTTGTTTTTCATAGCATCTCCTGCAGAACGCATCATCATATATTGGCTTAACGATTGTGTCCCGGGTGCTCCCAGCAAAAATGGACGATAGTTTCGCTGGTATTTTTCTGCCAGAACAGACGGATGAAATGGACTGATTCTGCTTAATTCACTTGAGCCAAAAAAAGGAATATATTGTTTTTCAGATAATGCATAATTTTTTATCGCATCTCCTTTCAACACGTTCACTGACATGGAAGAAGAGGCACGTCTAATCGTTTCTGGATTAGAGATATCTACTTGATAGGAGGAGGTAAAAAACACAAACAGTAAGCCAACAGCTAAAACAACCGGGCCGAAAATAGCAAAAAGTTTCTTTTTCATACTCAACCCTTCAATGCAGTTGCTTGTTGAATGATTTTATTCGGTGTGCTCCAATCCTCTCGCTCGAATTCAGATACAGGGACTTGGATATCCAGCTCTCCGTCTAGCTCGACTAATAATTGAACAGATGCTAAAGAATCAAGCAACCCTTCATCAAATAGATCAATATCACGATTTTTTCTTACTTCATCTGTTCCTGTTATTTCTTCTAAGATTGATAAAATTTGTTCTTCCATTTTCCTTTTCTCCTTTGTTATATAAATTAATATGTCACTATTCGTTAGCTAAAAAAAAGTTTATCTAAAAATCCTGAAAAAATCAGGAAGCTAAAACATACTGCTTGAAATGTCAAAAATACGGCTAAGCCATGCGTAAATTTGTTAGAAGGCAACTGCTCTTTATGCTTCTTCTTAAATCGGATCCATGCATCTGTCAGACAGATCAGACAAGCATGATACAGTCCATATACGATGTAGTACCACGTAAATCCATGCCATATACCCATTAGAAGAAACAAAGCAAAATAACCGATATTTGACATTACGATCTTGCTTTTAAAAAATTTTTTCTTCATCATGAAGAACATCAATCGCATATATACATAATCACGGAACCAAAAGGACAGCGTCATATGCCAACGATTCCAGAATTCTTTGATATTCCATGATAAAAAAGGTTTATTGAAATTGATTGGTGTCTGATATCCCATCATGTAGCTTGTACCGACTGCAAATAAGCTATAGCCAGCAAAATCAAAAAACAAATACATACTGTACACGTACATATAACCTACTAATGCCCATGAAATACCACCATGCTGTAAGGCAATGCGTCCCACTACAGGAAGCAGTACTTGACCAAAATAATAACCGATAATGAATTTATATAAAAAACCGACAAAAATATTTTGGACGCCTTTTCCCAAAAGATCAACATATTTATCACGAACAGGCGGATGGAGCTGATCTTTTTCAAATCTCCTATAGCGATCGATTGGTCCAGAAGAGATTGTTGGAAAGAACAGCAGAAACTGGATATAACGAAATGGCTTATATGTTTTGATCATGCCATCTCTTATTTCCATGATCATTTGTACAGATTTAAAGGTTAAATAAGAGATTCCTAAAAAACCAAGTAACGATGCTTTTCCATGTTCAAAAAAAGGAGTCACTTTCGTTAAAAACAGTGGAATTATCGCTAAAATAACGGCGGCAAAAAACCATCCTGTCTGATTTTTCCTTTGCCGATAAACAAAATAGCCCCATACAAGTATCGTCTGCCACAAAACATACCCAATCAGCGCCGCTCCCTGTTGCCAATAATTACCTCCAAAGCTGACAAATAAAAAGAAAAGTGTCACTGCTGATTGATAAACTGGTAATCTTTTTTCCCATATCAATAAAGATAGAACGATCGGTACAAGCGCAATGGCTAAAAGAAAAAAATAAAACGGCTCTGCATAAGGGATCATATGAGGTAACATCATTCAGGATTCACCTCAGCTGTTAATTTTTTTCGATCGATTTTTCCATTAACTGTCTGAGGCAGCAGATCGACATAATGGAACTTCTGAGGAATCATATAATCCATCACAACTTCTAGTAATTGTTCTTTGATAGATTTAGTCAACTGAAAATCCGGCTGTTTCGTTTTGTTTTCTAATACGACAAAAGCAACCAGCTGCTGTACTTTTGTTCCTTGGTATTTTGGTACGACGACAGCTTGTTTGATTCGGTTGTCTTGGAGCAGATAATGTTCGATATCCCCGAGTTCAATCCGGTATCCATGTAATTTGACCTGCTGATCCATACGTCCTTCATAAAATAAAAGCCCATCTTCATCTAGTCTACCTGCATCCCCTGTATGGTAACTTGCTAAGTCATTTTGACAAAAGAACGCAGCAGCTGTCTTTTCGGGATTGTTCAGGTAACCTTTTGATACGCTTGGTCCTGCAATAATGATTTCACCCGTTTCTCCTTTTGAAACAGGTTTACCTTCTTGGACAATAGAAACTTTCGTGTCTTTTTTTACGTAGCCAATCGGTAGTCGGTCATAACTATCTAGTACATGCTGGTCAATCTGAATACTTGAAATAGCTACAGTTGCTTCTGTTGGACCGTAAGTATTATATATCCGTGCATTTGGGAATCGATCAAGTAGACTTTCTGCAGTTTTTTTCGTCAATTCTTCTCCGCAAAATAAAAACATGTCCAATTCCGGCACATTTTCTCCATTGAATGTAGGTTCCATCAAGCAAATATCCATAAATGATGGAGTAGAAACCCACACATTCAACTTCAAGGCTGGCAATGTCGCGAATAATTGACGAAAGTCTTGAACAACTGCTTTATTTAACGGCTTCAGCATTCCGCCAGAAACTAATGCAGGATAAATAGAAAATACCGATAAATCAAAAGAAAATGGCGCTTGGGCTAAGAAATGCATACCAGGCTTGATCCCAAAGTCTTCCATCGTCCATTGAACAAAGCTGACTAGATTATCATGACTGATTTGTACGCCTTTTGGTTCTCCAGTAGTACCAGAAGTAAAAATAATATAAAAATTTTCTGTACCTTTTACGCTATTTCTGGGATAAAATCCTACTGGTATCTTCTTGATTTCTTGAAATTCTTTTTTTGTTATGACAGGAACCGAAGGAATATCTTCTATCCAGTCCCCGATACTGATGACCATAGATGGTTTAGCCACCCGAAAGATCGATAGGATACGCTCCTTGGGTGTATGCTCTTCAATCGGCAAATAGGCATGGCCAGATTTGACAACCCCTAGAAATGAGACAATCATTTCAAACTCCAAATTGCCAAAAACGACAATTGGTCCATCGCCTTCTACCTTTTTTTCTAAATAATAAGCAAGTGCGTCTGATGCTTGTTTCAATTCACCAAAAGTATGCGTCTCATCCGCCTGATAAGCAACTCGATCAGGTTCATTTATTCCCCAATCATCGATTGCTTCAATAATCGTTTTGATTTCCATACTCTTCCTCCTAAAATTCGTTATAGATAAAAGTTCCTCCTTGAATATTTTTATAGTGATACAGATAAATCAGGAACAGCAGTACTGCACTATAAAAAATTGTTCGAATGATGAATTTTCCCCAATAATTCAATTTTGGATTAGAACGCCATTTGTTCATTGGATTCCCTCCTCATATAACCTCACACAAAGTGTAACTAATTTTGACAAAAAGAAACATGTGTCTAGCTTACAGAAACCGTTTTTTTACTAACAGTTTTGTCACATAGCTTTTATAAAAATAGCACATCAAATCACTGCTTTTTTCTTTATAATTTCTCGTACTTTTAAAAAATATAAAAAATAAAGAGGTTGTGACAAAAATCGTGTCACAACCTCTTATTCCAAATAAATGGTATTCAAAATTTAGTTCTATTTATTATCTTGTCTTATTCCGTATATCATTCCTCGATAATCCGACAATATAACTGACTCGTAATGACATAAAGCAAAAGATAGATAAGGATCAATAAGCCACTCACAAGATAAGCCAACCAGTAATCGGCAGTTTTTATATACTGAGTGAAGACATTGATTGCAAATACTGCGTGAGTGATCCCTAATATCATGGGTGGAAAGAAGGTAAGTGCGTTTTGCTCGAAGATCATCCGTCTGATCCTTCTTTGTGGAATCCCCAGCTTAGTCAATAGGTGATAATTTTCTTTTTCTTCCTCTGCTTCTGCTAATTGCCGGACTGTCAAAATACTACCAGTAGCAATAATCACGATCATCCCGACAAATAGTGTGACAAAAATATTGATACCGATTCGCCGATTAACTGCACGCAATTTCGAATAGCTGGAAGAGAAATTCAAACGAGAGCTTTCTTGGCTAAATTGTGCTTCCTTCATTTGGTCATCCGGAAGTTTCTTTGTGCTAATTTCTCCTTGTAGACTTCCATTTACGATATCATAAGAATAATAAACAGCATTGAGCCACTTTATCGACAGGTCATTGCTCAGTCGTTCATCTATTTTTTCATTATTTCCACCTGATACATCTACATTGACTACTTGATAATCCACACCTTTTGCTTTTTCAAAAACGGTATCATCTACAATCAGTACAGGACTTAGATATACCATTGTTTCGTCACCTAATACACTTGGAAGCATTTGTTGAATCTTCAATTCTTGATTATCTGGCAGTCCAATACTAGATCCATATAATGAAATATTCCGAAAAAGAGTTTGCATTTGATCAAGCAAAACAGTATGACCAGGTGATTTCAAAGAAATGTTCGGCAAATCTGGATTAACTTTTCTGAAGGCTTGATATTGTGTTTCCGTGATCAGATTAGCAGTTTGAAACATAGGTTCTTCGAGATTTTGACTATAGATACTCCCAATGACTTTATAATGCAAGGTGATTTCTTTAGTTATCTTCTGCCCTTCCTCTGCTAGAATCGGCTTGATTTTTTTCTCTGTCTCAACATCAAACTGATAGTCCATCGGGGAGGAAACTTTCTCCTGGTAGGATAAAATAGTAGAGATACTAGCCGTGCCGCCAATTGTCATTAAAGAAATTCCGAGAATGACTGTAATCAGAGAATTTGTACGCCAACTTTTGAGCAAATGAACTTGCGTGTTACCCATTATCAAAAAATTGATACCATAGTAATAAATCTTCCATTTACTCAATATGATCAAAAATAACCGAAATGTATAACAGAAAAACAAATAAGTACCGACCACACAAACGAAAAAAATTAAAAAAGGAAAAAAGAAAACTAATGTATCAAGATAATGATAACTGATCATCCATGAAGTGATTTCCCTAAAATGACTAGCTCCAAAATATCCGCTCGTTAAAAGTAGTAACCCGATGACTGCGAGTAATCGGTGCCTTGTCCTGAAGCGCATTGTTGAACTATCTGCTTGTTCTTTTTCTCCAAAACTTCGAATCATTGGATAGCGCCATATTTTCCATATTGAATATACAGATACTGCTAAAAGGATGATGAAAAAAGCAAATAAAGTATCTACTACTGATGGAATGGAGATAAAAAATGGACTAGTAAGATCCATATCCATCATTCGAACCAAAATCATTGAAAAGAGTTTGGAAAAAATAATACCGAGTAATATCCCAGAAATACAGGCGAACAATCCAATTATCATGATTTCTAACACATATATACCTGATATCTGCAGTTTATTCATACCAAAAAGCTGATAGATGCCTATTTCCTTTTGCCTTCTATTCAAGAAAAATCGGTTGGCACTGAATACGAAAAAAAGCAAAACAACAGTAATGATAAATCCACCAAAACTCAATCCACCATCTATCGAAGTATCTTGACTTGCTCTTCTGACTAAAGATTGATCGTAGGTCATTGCGCTGAAGGAATAATAGATCATTACGGATAAAGTCAAACTGAAAAAATAAACAAGATAGCCTCGTGACTGCCGAAAAAAACTTTTAACGGCTAGTTTATACAGCATTCATTTTTCCTCCTCCGCCAATCGTCGCCTGCATGTCTATTACTTTCTCAAAGAACTCTCTTCTTGTCCCTCTTCTGACAACTTCAGAAAAAATCACACCATCTTTAATAAATAAAATTCTATCGCAGTAGCTTGCTGTATATGGATCATGGGTGACTAACAGTATCGTTGCTTTTTCTTTTTGATTCATGGTCTTCAAGTAGTTCAACAATTCTGTAGCCGACTTCGAGTCCAAAGAGCCAGTTGGTTCATCTGCAAAAATCACTTGTGGCTGAACAACAAGTGCTCTAGCAGCTGCAATTCGTTGTCTCTGTCCGACAGAAAGTTCATCGGGATACCGTTTGAGCAGTTCTTCTATATTCAACAATTGAGCTACATGTCTTACTCTCTTTTCCATTTCCTCTTTAGTCATCCGTTCAACTGCTAGGGGCAATAGGATATTGTCTTTTGCATTTAGGGTATCGATCAAATTGAACTCTTGAAAAATGAATCCTAGTTTTTTTCGACGAAAGTCACTGAGCTCACTGTTTTTCATTTTTGTGATTTCTTTTCCTTGGATCGAGACACTGCCCATCGTAGGCAAATTGATCGTGGACAAGATATTCATCAGCGTTGTCTTTCCTGCACCACTTGGGCCCATAATCCCAACAAACTCGCCTTCTTCTACTGTGAATGAGATATTATCTAAGGCTTTGACGGGAGAAAGTTTGCTGCCGTAGCTTTTACTTAGATGTTTCACTTCGATCATCTTTTCCAATTCTTCTCCTCCTCTTTCATTTTTCATTTCTATTTATTTGCATAGTAGCATATCTACGAATAATTTGCTCTTATGTTTTTGTCACTTTTACTTGGACTGAATAAAAAATTTTATTCAATTATTTTATTCAGCAAAATTAAATATGCAAAAAACAAATCCACCAGCTACAAGTTTTCACCTTTTTTCACAATAAAATATACACTACATATAGTATAGAAATCCAATTATACAGCACATTGAATACTATATATAGCCGATATTTAGTTGCTCCTTCCCCGATTTTGTTTTATGATAGACAAGAACAATTTAGCAGGAGTTGAAGATAATGAAAGTAAATTATGAAGAAAAAACTGTCGTTACTCAGCAGCCAGAGACATCCCAGATGAAAGTCATCAAACGCGATGGCCGCCATGTTGATTTCGATGAACAAAAGATCAATGAAGCACTGATCAAAGCAGAAAAGAAAATTCACGGCTCATTATCACCACTTACTTATGAAAAAATTCAAATGATTGCAGACTTGGTTGTCCAAGAAATCAAAAGCCGGTTTGCTGAAAATGTCAAAATCTATGAGATTCAAAACATCGTGGAACATATATTACTAGAAAAAAACGAATATGAATTAGCAGAAGAGTACATCAATTATCGTACCAAACGAGATTTTGCTCGCAGTAAAGCAACAGATATCAACTTTTCGATTGAAAAGCTAATCAACAAGGACCAAACTGTCGTGAACGAAAACGCAAATAAAGACAGTAATGTTTTCAATACACAGCGAGATCTGACAGCCGGGATCGTTGGAAAATCAATCGGACTGAAAATGTTGCCACCACATATAGCAAATGCGCATCAAAAAGGCGATATCCATTACCATGATTTGGATTATCATCCTTATACACCGATGACGAATTGCTGCTTGATTGATTTCAAAGGCATGCTGAACAATGGGTTCAAAATCGGCAATGCCGAAGTCGAATCGCCAAAATCTATCCAGACCGCCACAGCACAAATCTCACAGATTATTGCCAATGTAGCGTCAAGTCAATATGGTGGCTGTTCTGCCGACCGAACAGATGAATTGCTTGCTCCTTTTGCAGAATTGAACTATAAAAAACATCTAAAAGACGCGGAAGAATGGATCGATTCGCCAGAACGCCAAAAAGAATATGCAAAAGCAAAAACCAAAAAAGATATCTTCGATGCTATGCAAAGTTTGGAATATGAAATCAATACCTTATTTACTTCAAATGGACAAACTCCTTTCACTTCATTAGGATTTGGACTAGGAGAAAACTGGTTTGAAAGAGAAATTCAAAAAGCAATTTTACAGATTCGAATCAATGGATTAGGGAGTGAAAAGCGGACAGCTATCTTCCCTAAACTGATCTTCACTTTGAAAAAAGGTGTGAACTTAAACCCTGAAGATCCTAATTACGACATCAAACAACTAGCATTGGAATGTGCAACGAAAAGAATGTATCCTGATATTCTGAATTACGATAAAATCGTTGAATTAACTGGAAGTTTCAAAGTACCTATGGGCTGTCGTTCATTCTTGCAAGGGTGGAAAGACGAAAATGGTCAAGAAGTAAATGTCGGACGAATGAATTTAGGTGTTGTTACATTGAATTTGCCAAGAATCGCGATCGAATCAAAAGGAGATCAGAATAAATTCTGGCAGTTACTGTCTGACCGCTTAGAAATCATGAAAGATGCGCTTCTCTATCGTGTAGAACGTTGTAAAGAAGCCATTCCAGCAAATGCGCCAATTTTATATATGTATGGTGCTTTCGGGAAACGTCTTTCACGTACCGATTCTGTCAATGAATTATTCAAAAACCGTCGAGCTACTGTATCGTTAGGCTACATTGGATTGTATGAAGTTGCTTCAGCTTTCTTCGGTGGCGAATGGGAAACAAACCCAGAAGCAAAAGCTTTCACACTTGATATCGTCAAAGAATTAAAAGCTAATGCAGATGCATGGGGGGATGAATATGGTTATCATTTCAGTGTCTATTCAACTCCAAGTGAAAGTCTAACTGACCGTTTCTGCCGTTTGGATACAGAAAAATTCGGCATCATCGAAAATATCACAGATAAAGAATATTATACAAACAGTTTCCACTATGATGTGCGTAAAAACCCAACGCCATTTGAAAAATTGGAATTTGAGAAGGATTATCCAAAATATTGTTCAGGTGGATTCATCCACTACTGTGAATACCCTATGCTCCAACAAAATCCGAAAGCTTTAGAAGCTGTATGGGATTTTGCATATGACAAAATCGGGTATCTTGGTACGAATACGCCAATCGATCATTGCTATCAATGTGGTTTCGAAGGTGATTTCAAACCGACAGAACGAGGGTTCGAATGTCCAGAATGTGGAAATCATGATCCAAAAACATGTGATGTAGTCAAACGTACTTGTGGCTATTTAGGAAATCCGCAAGCTCGTCCGATGGTACATGGCCGCCATAAAGAAATTTCCTCACGTGTGAAACACATGAAATGAGGTTGTGAAAAAGCTGTCCTGCATCAAGTAATAAGAATAGCTAAACAAAAATAGTTCCTCATATT
The DNA here is from genome assembly GCF_029023785.1 of Enterococcus faecium. Classification (NCBI taxonomy): domain Bacteria; kingdom Bacillati; phylum Bacillota; class Bacilli; order Lactobacillales; family Enterococcaceae; genus Enterococcus; species Enterococcus faecium. The sequence continues at coordinate 1,887,604 of NZ_CP118955.1, forward strand.
TTTCGTTTAGTTGGGCTTATTACTGCAGATGCAAGCTTTTGAACACCGTTTATTCAGAATAAGAGGCTATGACAAGTCTTTTTTCACCACCCTCTTTCGATGGCTTTGTATCTTTGAACGCCCTCTATCAAAATAAGAACAAGCTTTCTTGAACAATGGATTTAGGTCAGTTTGTTCTTATTTATGTGGTCGAGTAGATTTTATCTTCAATAGCTATATCTTTGAACCTTAAATGAAAGAAGTTTTTTTATGAGAAATCCAAAACCAAAAGAATGGTTAGCAAAAGACTACAGCCAAAACTATATTGCTGACTACAAACCGTTTAATTTTGTCGATGGTGAAGGTGTCCGCAACAGTCTTTACGTTAGTGGCTGCTTATTTGCCTGCGAAGGCTGCTTCAACAAAGCTGCACAAAATTTCCGATATGGCAAACCATTCACACCTGAATTAGAAGAACAAATCATCGCTGACTTGCGCAACGATTACGTGCAAGGATTAACTTTACTTGGTGGCGAACCTTTTTTGAATACAGATGTTTGTCTGCAAGTCGTACGACGTATCCGAAAAGAGTTCGGTACGACAAAAGATATCTGGTCATGGACAGGCTATACCTTTGATGAATTGCTACAAGATTCAGAAGATAAATTAGAACTCCTTTCGCAAATCGATATCCTTGTTGACGGACGCTTTGAATTAAGCAAACGTGACCTAAAACTACAATTTCGCGGAAGTAGCAACCAGCGGATCATTGACGTCCAAAAATCTTTAGAATCCAATCAAGTTGTGATTTGGGAAAAATGTACGGATGCAACAGAAACCTATGAACAAATCAAAAAGCAAGACTTGATATAAAAACAGCTTTGGGAGAGAAAACGGATTTCCGGTTTCAACTCTCAAAGCTGTTTTTATATTTCTTGATTTTCCCATAATGGAAGGACGATGTTTTCATAAGTCATCGGGTCCAGATTCGTCAAAGTAATCCCTAACAATCGGATTCCTTTTTCTACTCCCAAGATTTCCTCCCATATAAGGCTTGCTTGATAAAAGAGTGCTTCTTTTTTATAGATATATTCTGGCAATGTCACTCTTTTGGTCACAGTAGAATAGTCCGTGTACCTGACCTTCAAAACTACTGTTTTCCCATGTTTTTGGACTCTTCTCAGTGCTTCTTCTACTTTTTCAGCTAGTTGGCGCAACTGAGTCAGCACTGCTTCTTCCGTTTGCAACGGCTGCCCATAAGTATGCTCTTTTCCCACAGATTTTCGCTCTCTTGTAACGTTTACTGGAGAATCATGGATTCCTCTGACTTTACGATAAAGAGAATAGCCCATTTTTCCAAAATTTCGAATCAACATCATTTCTGTGCATTCATATAGGTCTTTTCCTGTATAAATCCCTAGCTCATGCATTCTAGGTACAGTTTTCTTCCCTACCCCATGAAATTTTTCAATTGGCAAAGCTTTTAAAAATGGCACAGCGTCTTGAGGGGCAACTACCGTGATTCCTCTAGGTTTTTGATAGTCTGATGCTAATTTGGCCAAAAACTTATTGTAACTTACTCCCGCAGAACATGTTAGCTGGACACTCTCCCAAATATCTGCTTGGATCATTCGGGCGATTTTGATGGCTGACTTGCAATTGATTTTATTTTCGGTCACATCAAGATACGCTTCATCGATACTAACTGGTTCCACAATATCTGTATAACGATAGAATACTTCCCGTACTTGTTTGGAAATATCGCTGTATTTATGATGGTCGCCAGGCTTAAAGATGGCTTGCGGACAAAGCTCATACGCTTTTTGTGCACTCATTGCTGAATGAATTCCGAATTTTCTTGCTTCATAATTTGCTGTAGTCACTACTCCACGCCCACCAGTGTCACTGGGGTGTCTGGCAATTACTAATGGATGTCCGCGAAACTCAGGATGATCTCGTTCTTCAACCGAAGCGAAAAAAGCATCCATATCAATATGAATGATTTTTCTTGATGTATCATTATGTAAAGGAAATTGCAGCTCCATCATCCTCACCTCTTATTCATTATACAAGAACATTCGTTCGCGTTCAAGAGATTTGAAAAGTTAGTAGCTGATTTCCTCATTAGTCTTTCATTATAGACAACTTATACTATCTCAGTCTAATTCATGGTACTGACGGTAGACTTCTTGTTTTTTCAGCCCATTTTTCAGCGCTACTGCTTTGATAGCAGCATTTGGTTTTTCGCCTGAAGCGATCTTTGCTTCTACTTGTTCCTTTAACGTTCCCAACTCTTCATCAACTTCCGTCACTGGCATTTCGAACAAATTCCCTTCTACAAGCAGACAACATTCACCCTTTACTGGATGTTCTTCGATATAAGCGAGTAGCTCTTCCGTACTTCCTCTAAGGTATTCTTCATGGACCTTTGTCAATTCCCGACACAAAACGACTTGGCGATTTCCAAAAATTTCTAAGAAATTCGTCAATGTAGCAGTGATCCGATAAGGTGACTCATAAAAAATCAGCGTAACTGTCTGTTCTTTTAGCTTTTTCAATGTTTCTTTCTGTTCTTTTTTCTTACGTGGAAGGAAGCCATAAAATAAAAATGGTTGAGGCACTAGCCCTGAAGCAATCAAAGCCGTCATCCCAGCTGTAGGTCCTGGGATAGAGATCACAGAAATCCCTTCTTTTATGCAGGCTAAAACTAGCTCATGTCCAGGATCGCTGATGGAAGGCATTCCTGCGTCACTGACTTGAGCAATCGTTTTTCCTTCTTTTAACAAAGCAATCAATTGAGGGACACGTTCTTTATAATTATGTTCATGTAAACTTTTTTGGGGTGTATGGATTTCAAAATGATTCAATAACTTTTGTGTATTACGCGTATCCTCACTTGCGATAAGATCGGATTCTTGCAGCATACGAACACTTCTGTAGCTCATATCTTCTAAATTTCCAATTGGCGTCGGTACAAGATATAAATCCCCATATACCGGATTTCCCTTGAAACTTTTTTGATTATACATCTGTCACAATCTCCTTAATAAAAAGACTGGAGCAGTATTTCTCCGCTCCAGTCTCCTCTTGTTATTGGTCATCGACCGCTTTCGCGATAGATCACTTCTAGACAAAACGCACAAGGCTCGTCATTGTCCCTTCTTGATCCATATAAATCGTAGCAGACATGGAATCCTTCTTCATAAATTTTTTCAAGATTCATACGAGACTTAGAAAGTTCCTGCTTCACATTTTCAGCTGGAGCTTGTGCAACTTGGTTCAATTCCCGCAGGTGTTCCCGCAGACGTTGATTTTCCATCTCCAAAGTTGTATTTTTTTCTACGATCTCATGCAAAGCATGCTTCATTTCAACAAGTTCTGTTAATGTATTTCTCAACTCTGATTCTAATTGATTCAATCCGTCGTATAATGATCTCTTATCCATTCATCTCACCTACTTGGATAAATTCTTTCAATTCATCCCATTCATATTCGACAGGATTTTCCCGTCCAGTCAGCCGAATACTAACGATACGGCTAAGCAGATTCAACCCTACGACTTTCCCTTTACCATCAGGTGTAGCAATTACTTTTCCAAAGTCAGGGAGTTCTTTTTTCGCTGTCTCGTATTCTTCGCTCTCATATTGCAGACAGCACATCAAGCGTCCGCATAAACCGGAAATTTTTGTTGGATTCAAAGATAAACTTTGATCTTTTGCCATTTTGATTGATACAGGCACGAAATCGCCTAAAAAAGAAGAACAGCATAATGGACGCCCACATGGACCAATTCCGCCTATTATCTTTGCTTCATCGCGGACACCAATTTGTCGAAGCTCAATACGAGTACGAAATACAGCGGCCAGATCTTTTACCAATTCTCTAAAGTCAATTCGCCCGTCCGCTGTGAAAGAAAAAATCAATTTATTTCGATCAAATGTGTATTCGGCTTTGACCATTTTCATTTCCAACTCACGCAACTGCACTTTTTCTTTTGCGATTTTCAATGCATCATAAGCATCTTTTTTGTTTTTTTTGTCTTTTTCTAATTCAGCTTGTGACGCTTTATGCAAGATCGGACGGATAGCTTCAGGAAGGTCATTGGGATCAATCTCTTTTTTAGGAAGGACAACAGTAGCAATATGTAAGGATTGCTGAGATTCGACTAATACCTTGTCACTATAAACATATTCAGAGTCTCCTGGTGCAAAATAATAGATATGACCTGCATCTCTATATCGGACACCTACTACTTCTACCATTTCCATCCTCCTTGATCATCATCCTTTGCGGCAAGCTAAAAAATCGTATGCAAAACGAACTGTTCCGCAACAGCCTGAAAACTGACATTGCTGCGTAGTTTCTGCTCTGCGATCAATATCCGTTCAATTATCTGGTTTATCTGTTTCACTTTGCCATATTCGCCGTTTGCTACTGCTTGACGCTGTGCTTCCTGATAATAAAACATCAAGACAGATAATCCTGTAAACTGTTGTGTTTTTTCTTTAAATGATTTTACCAATTTTTTTTGGACATAGATAAAGGCTTGAGTATCTTGCTTTTGCAAGTAAACGAACCATTGATAAATCAAGTCCTTAGCATCATTAAACCATTCATCTTGAGAGATTTCAACTGCTTTTCCTAAACTGTTTGTTAAGAAAGCCAAAAGTTTTGCTTTTTCCAATGGAATCTGCTCTTCTTGCAATCGATGGATCAGTGCTTCTTTCGAAAGTTCTTGAAAATGCAGAACTTGACAACGAGATTGAATAGTAGGGAGAATTCTTCCTACTGCATCTGTTTCTAACACCGCTAAAAAATCTCCAGGGGGCTCTTCCAAGAATTTCAACAAACTGTTTGCCGCACTGCTATTCATTTTTTCAGCTTCTTTGATCAAAAAAACTTTTTTTCTTGATTCGTAACCGCTGCGACTGAATTCCGTCTGCAAACGTCTGATCTGATCGACTTTGATGGTTTGTCCTTCCGGTTCAATAACCAAAACATCTGGATGTTCTTTCTTTTCGATCCGCTGACAATTGTTGCATTTTCCACAAGGCAGATTGTCTTTCATTTGGGTACAGAACAGGTGCTGTGCAAGCCATATACCTACTTCATGTTTTCCTGTTCCTTTCTCCCCTTCAAAAAGATAAGCATGAGCGATACGCCCATGCTCAAAACTCCGTTGAAGCTGCTGATACACGATCGGTTGCATTTGAGCCAAGTTTATTTCTTGATTCATAGCTCAGCTCCTCCTAAAATTGATGGAATCCTTCAACAGGTAAGACGAAGACTGTGGCACCGCCTACTTCTACTTCTACTGGATAAGGGACGCCCCCATCCATCGAAATATCCAGTGTAACAGGTGTAGATACAAATTGCTTTCTTGATTCACACGTTTTTTTGATGATTTCCAATGCTTCTTCTACACGGTCATCTTCAATACCCACGATAAACGTACTGTTTCCAGCCTTAAGGAAGCCGCCTGTCGATGATAGTTTTGTGGCACGGATATTTGCATCAATCAATTCATTTGATAAACGGTTGCTGTCTTTGTCTTGGATAATCGCTAAAATAATTTTCATAAACGTTCACCTTCCTAGTTTTCAAAAAATTGCGGATACTGTTCAATAATTGTATGATAACTTGTTTGCAGCACTTCTTCAAAGCTTTTTCTTGCATCAACTTTGTGGATTCTTTCCGGATTCTCTTCTGCCAGCTTTAAGTAAGCATGACGTACACGCTGGTGGAATTCCAAACCTTCCGAATCTAAACGGTCGATTTGATTTTGTCTGTTTTTCTTGATTCTTCTTAATCCGGTGTCTGAATCTACGTCAAGATAAAGGGTAAAATCCGGCGTAGTACCTTCTGTAGCAAACTCATTCAACCGAGCAATCTCGGTAACGCCGATGCGTCGGCCTGCACCTTGATAAGCAAGAGAACTGTCGACAAATCTATCGCATAAAACGATTTTCCCTTTTGCCAGAGCAGGCAGAACCTTTTCGACTAGATGTTGTCTTCTTGCTGCTGCATAAAGCAGTGCTTCCGTACGTTCATCCATCCGATCATTTTTTGGATCAAGGATCACTGCTCGGATCTCTTCAGCAATCGGAATGCCTCCTGGTTCTCTTGTTTGAATGATTTCTGTTTTTGCTACTTCTTTCAAAAGAGGGTAAAGTTCATTCAAGATGCTGGTTTTTCCTGCACCATCAGGCCCCTCGATTGTAATAAATAGTCCGTTCACATTGTTGCCCCCATCTCTTGTGCTGCTTTTATATTGTATCTGAAAAAACACTTAATTAGAAATTTATAACTCACGTCTTCCTTCGACAGCTTTCAATAAAGTAACTTCATCTGCATACTCGATATCAGAGCCTACAGACAGACCATGTGCTAGACGAGTCACTTTGATACCTGCAGGTTTGATCAGACGTGAGAGATACATAGCTGTTGCTTCTCCCTCTGTTGTTGCATTTGTTGCGATAATCACTTCTTTTACATCTGCATCATGCAGCCGCTGCAACAGAGAAGAAATATTGATGTCTTCTGGACCTGTCCCTTCCATCGGTGATAACACACCATGGAGAACATGATAAAGTCCGTGATATTCTCGCATTTTTTCCATTGCCATTACATCTTTCGGCTCTTCGACCACTAGGATAACGCTTCGATCACGTGAAAGATTTCTACATATTTCGCAGGGATCTTCTTCTGTGATGTTTCCGCAGATACTACAAAAATGCAAATCGCGTTTTACACTTAACAAAGATTTAGCAAATTCATTTACTACTTCATCTTTCATATCGATCGTATAAAAGGCGAGTCTTGTCGCTGTTTTCTGACCGATTCCTGGAAGTTTCATGTAGCTGTCGATCAGTTTCGCAATTGGTTCTGGATATTGCATATTCATTACTCCTTCAGTTTAAAACTAAAATCCTGGCAAACCTTTTGCGTATTTCCCTAATTTTTTCTCAGTTTCCACATCAATTTGTGCGATCGCATCATTGACTGCCATTACGACAAGATCCTGAAGCATCTCGATATCATCAGGATCAACGACTTCTTCATTGATTTGGATATCTTTCATGCGACGATCGCCTGTAAAAACCGCTTTGACCAATTCATTGGTGGCTTTACCTGTAAACTCTGTTTTATTTAGCAGCTCTTGTGCTTCTGCCATTTCTTTTTGCATTTTTTGTACTTGTTTCATCATGCCTTGCATATTGCCCATTCCACGCATCATAATTATCTACTCCTTTTTATTAATCATCTACCACTGTAACAGCTTCGGAGCCAAACAGTTCCTCTGCTTTTACTACAAGTGTTTCTTCTGGTACTTCTTGTTCTTGAGGAAGCAACTCGATTTCTCCTTCTGAGTCTTCAGAAGCAAAAGAGTTTTCTGTTCCCTCTTCTTGTGCCTGCGTCAAATAATTTCTTCGAAGTTCTGGCCAGCTTTCTCTTGTAATATAAACAGGATCAGGCGCATAATCTTTGATCATTCGGCTTAAGTTGTTGTGTACCGAAAGCTGCAATTCTTCGTCATTTGCTGCTCTTTGACAAACAATCTCATAATCAAACGCAATCACTAGTCCTGTAGGTCCAGCTGCAACTGGTTCGCTTGCTTTAAGCATTGCTCGCTGAGTGACAGATAGACTCATCAGCAAGTCTTCCCATACTTCTTTTACTTGGTTCAGATGCTGTCTTGTCGCTTCCCGCAGAACTTTATATACTCGTTCCGTCGGTACACGATAGGTACTTGTCTGTTTTTTATGATTTGTTTGCTGTACCGGCTGTACTTTTGTATTCTCAATTCCTGTATTACTGCGTAGTTCCTTGATTTCGTTTCTTAGTTCCTTAATCTCTTGTTGTAGCTGTTTTACTATCTGATCATCTGCAAATGCTACATCTGCTGAAGGAACAGAAGCAGACGGTAGCTGTGCAAGTTTGACTGTAGCGACTTCCAAATAAATAGCGGCACTATTGGTAAAACGAATTTCATTTTGAGTATCGCTCAAAATCTTTATCATTGAAAACAGCTGATCCGCTGAAACAGTTTGTGCCAATTCTGTAAATGTACTTCTGATCGTACTCGATTGTTCCTCAACTAGGTTAGGTGCTTGCTGATACATCAGCAAGTCACGGCAGTATTGTAACATATCCTCTAGAAAGCGACGTGATTCTTTGCCGGCTGCGAGAATTTGGTTCAATGTTTCCAATGCTTCTGGTACTTCTTTTTTCACGCAAGCACTCAAGTAACTGTCCATCATTTCGTCAGTTAAGCTACCTGTCACTTGCATGGCATCATCTAAAGTAATTGTTCCTTCACTAAACGAGATTGCCTGATCAAGAATACTCAATGCATCCCGCATCCCGCCTTCTGCAGAACGGGCAATCACATTCAATGCAGCTGGTTCATAGCTGATAGTCGATTCTTTCAAGATAAATTCAAGATGTTCGACAATATCTGCCGTATTGATCCGTTTAAAATCAAATCGCTGAGTCCGTGAAATGATCGTAGCTGGTATTTTGTGAGGTTCGGTCGTTGCTAAGATGAATATGACACTTTCTTTTGGCTCTTCCAATGTTTTCAACAAGGCATTGAAAGCTCCTGTTGAAAGCATATGTACCTCATCAATAATGTACACTTTGTACGCTGCCTTTGTAGGCGCATAATTTGCCCGATCACGGATAAATCGGATTTCTTCGACTCCGTTATTGCTGGCAGCATCGATTTCGATCACATCTTCTTGCGTACCAGCAGTAATTGATCGACACATTTCGCATTCGTTGCATGGCTCACCGTCTTTACTGTTCGGACAGTTGATTGCTTTTGCGAAAATCTTTGCTGCACTCGTCTTTCCGGTTCCTCTGGGTCCTGTAAACAAGTAGGCATGTGAGGTTTTGTGGGAAACAATAGCATTTTTTAGTGTCTGTGTCACAGCTTTTTGTCCAACGATGTCTTCGAAACGCTGCGAACGCCAGACTCGATAAAGTGCTTGATATGCCATAAGGATCCCCCTTTTTTAAAAAATTCACTATCTCTTATTATACGTGATATTAGGTAAAAAAACTACTATCCTTCTCGGCTTTTTCAGGTATTTAAACAATACGCAATTTTCCATTTCAATTCCGTCTCTAGTCCGAGAAGTTTCACATCTTCCTATGGTATAATAAATAAACAATAATTGTTTGGCATTAGCTGAATCAGAGGAGGAATTTTTTATGGGTCTTATCAAAGCAGCAACAAGTATGGTTGGCGGCGGTCTGGCAGATCAATGGCTAGAAGTCATCGAACCAGACAATATGAGTGATACAACGGTCATGACAAAAGGTGTCAAAGTCCGCAAAGATGACAAACGTGGCTCCAATCGTAAAGGAACAGAAGATGTTTTAACAGACGGAACAGTCGTCCATGTCTATCCAAACATGATGATGCTTTTGGTCGATGGTGGAAAAATCATCGATTATACCGCTGAGGAAGGTTATTACACCATTAAAAATGACGCAGCTCCTTCCATGTTCAACGGAACACTGAAAGAAGCAATTGCTGAAACTTTTGACCGATTTAAATTTGGCGGCGTCACACCGCAGAAACAACAAGTTTTTTATATCAATCTCCAAGAAATAAAGGGAATCAAATTCGGTACAAGCGCGCCGTTGAACTACTTTGACAATTTCTATAACGCAGAATTATTCTTACGGGCACATGGCACTTATTCTATTCATGTCGTTGACCCGATTTTATTTTATACAAACGCAATCCCTAAAAACAAAACACAAGTGGAAATCAATGATATCAATGAGCAGTATTTAGCTGAATTCCTAACAGCGCTACAATCAGCAATCAATCAGATGTCTGCAGATGGTCAACGGATTTCTTATGTACCATCTAAGAGTTTGGAATTAAGCAAATACATGGATACTGCATTGGATGATTCTTGGCGTGAATTACGTGGGATGGAGATTGTTTCTGTGGCTGTAGCCAGCATTTCTTACACCGATGATTCTGTGAAACTGATCAATATGCGTAACGAAGGGGCGATGCTAGGTGATCCTAGCGTACGTGAAGGATACGTGCAAGGTTCCATTGCACGTGGTATGGAAGCAGCCGGAAAAAATGAAGCAGGAGCAATGACCGGCTTTATGGGTGTAGGTATGGGAATGAATGCAAATGGTTCTTATCTTTCTCAAGCAGCTCAAAATAACCAAGAACAAATCAAACAACAAGCAGAAAAACAAAATCAACAAACTGCACAAGGAAATGCGGATACTTGGACATGTCCAGTTTGCGGGACAGAAAATTCCGGAAAATTCTGTTCCAACTGCGGAGCTGCCAAACCTGTAGAAAACGTTCAGCCTAAGCTACAAATGCGATGCAGTGAATGCAATGAGATCGTGGATCTTTCCAACGGCATCCCTAAATTCTGTCCAAACTGTGGTAAACCGTTTAAAGGAATCCCCGTTGATTAATTTATTTAGAAAGGTGTGCAGCTGATGGATGTTCTTACACATAAATGTCCTAATTGCGGCGGTCCGTTGACTTTTGATCCCAAAGACCAAAAATTTCATTGCGAATACTGCCTGAATATCTATACAGAAGAAGAAGTCAGCCAATATGAGCAAAAGCAAAAAGAAGCGCGTATGGCTGGCGAAGAAAGCAAAGAAGAACCTTCACCTACCGAAGATTTTACTTTTACAGCCCAAGAACAGCTTGCCGATATGAATGAAGCCGAGCGCAAAGCGGTTGACGAGGCAGGCGGTTTTTCAGATACAGCGGACGAATCTGCAGATAATACCGCAGCGATAGATCTTTTTCTTTGTCCCAACTGTGGTGCAGAGATCGTGACTGATGCGACAACTGCTGCGACTTATTGTTACTACTGCCATAATCCCGTCGTACTATCGGGACGTTTAAGCGGAGAATTCTTGCCAAATAAAGTACTTCCTTTTGCTGTCGAGAAAGAAGAAGCAATCAACAGATTTCTCGCTTGGACCAAGAAAAAATGGTTTGTTCCCAAAGCTTTTTTCAATAAGGATCAAATCGATAAGTTGACAGGTGTGTATTTCCCTTATTGGGCTACAGATGCTGAAGTAGATGGTGCCATGCAGGCGAATGGTACAGTTATCCGCATATGGCGGATAGGTGACATCGAATACACAGAAACGAAGCAATTTGCTGTTTCAAGAGCAGGCAAGCTTTCTTTTAAAGAACTAGTAAAAAATGCCTTATCAAAAAATACGCAACAAAAGATGGTCGAAGGCGTGCAACCTTTCCCGTTAGATAAAGCAATTGATTTTAAAAGCCAGTATTTAGCCGGGTTCCAAGCAGAAAAAAGAGATATCGAATATGAGGCAATCAAATCACAGATTCAATCTGAATTAAAAGACTATTCAGAGAAGCTGTTAAAAGATACCGCAAATGGATATACAACATTGACCGGTGTGCGAACTTCTGCTTCAATCACAAACGAAGTAAATAATTACGTATTACTGCCGGTATGGCTTGTTACTTATCGAAGCAATGACTCAAGTAAAAAAGTCTACTACTACGCAATGAATGGACAAACAGGAAAGGTCAGCGGTGTCCTGCCGATCAGCCAGAAAAAATTGGGACTGACCGCTCTTGGGATTTTCGCTGGGCTAGCGATCCTCTTTCTGATCGGAGGTTACTTGATATGATGAAAAAATTTTTTTTATTCTTTCTTTTGCTAGTAAGTGTTGGCTGGCCGGTGGCTACTCATGCAGATACAGCTACGGTAAATGATGAGGCTGGGTTATTCACAACAGATCAAATCCAATCTTTGGAACAACAGGCAGAAAAGCTGAATGAAAAAATCAAAGGACGAGTCTTGATCGTAACGACTACATCTAATTCAGAAGAACCAAGAGACTTTGCTGATAATTACTTAAGAGACGCAGTCGGAAATGATCAAAATGGCTCAGTATTGCTATTAGATATGGGACAGCGTGAAATCTACATTTCGACTTCTGGTAATATGATCGATTATTTGACTGATAGCAGAATCGATTCGATCTTAGATGATGTTTATGATCAGATGACAAATGCTGCCTATTACAATGCTGCAAAAGCTTACCTGTCTAAATCAGCAACATATGTGGAAGACGGAGTTCCAGGAGGACATTATCGTGTAGACGAAGAAACTGGCAAAATTACACGCTATAAGGTTTTGACGACAGTAGAAATCATCATTGCTGTTGTTTTGGCTCTTATCCTTAGTCTTGTCTTTTATTTTGTGACTGTTTCGCGTTATCAATTGAAATCAGGCATCTACAAATATCCATTCCGAGAAAAATCCAGTATCAAATTAACTGAAAAAACCGATCGTCTGACAAATTCTTTTGTCACGACAAGAAGAATCCCCAAAAGCCCACCTCCTGGAAGCGGCGGTGGCGGAAGTACTACCCATTCTAGCGGTGGCGGGACTTTTGGCGGTGGCGGCAGAAGTTTCTAAAAATTGCTAAATGAATGTTCGCAAAAAAAGGGCTGTGACAAAAATCGTGTCACAGCCCCTTTTGTTGCAAATAAACGGCGTTCAAAAGCTTACATCTACGGTGATAAGTCCAGCCAAGTTAAAAACATAAGAGACTGTTTTTACTTGGCTCTTCTTATTACTTGATGCAGAACAGCTTTTTCACAACCTCTTCCTTAAACGGTGTTCTCCTACCAACTCCTCGGTCACAAGTCACAATATTCATCAAACATGAAAAGCTGTTTTTTGAAATTGTTCCTTGTGACTCAGAGTTAAACGGCAGGCTCACAACCTCTTGGTAAACGGTGTTCAATCAGCTGACCCTCGGTATTAGCTCAAAAAACGGCAAAATATGAGGAACTATTTTTCCGTTTGTTTCTCTAATACTCAGGTCAAAACGCTGATTTCACAACCTCTTTGTTCATCAAAAGATAATATTGTCTTCTAACAAGTCCATATTCAAAATAACGATATGATGGTCTTTAACGGTGATAATACCATCTTTTTTCAGTTGTTTTAAAATTCTGTTTACACTGCTAGCAGTTGAGATGCCACAAAATTTGGCGATTTCTTCATTCGTGATCGAAAAATCGATCAGCATCCCTTCTTCTGTCCGCACACCGAATAAATCATATAATTCGTAAAGTTGCGTACAAACAGCTCCCAGCTTTCCGTTTAATAGCATTTGCTGCATTTTTTTCATCGAATAAAGCAGACGATAGCGGTAATACTCTTTTACATAGTGTTGTAGCTTTGGGTCTTGGTTGATATTTTGCCAAAAGCGCACACGATTGATTCGATAAAACTCTGCATATTCTGATTCAACTCGAATATTATACGGCGAATCGATGAATTGTGAATATTCGTCTTTTAAAAGAGAGACGATTTCAAGATCTTTGATATAGCGAAGGTTAAATTCTCTCCCATCATTTGAAATAACACTTGCTTTTACCGTTCCCTCTTTCAAGATATACGTATGGGAATCTTCCATCCCTTCGAATGTCAAATATTTATGATATCCTTTGCGTATAATCGGAAAATCATTTTTATCCAAATATTCCTTTAAGACTCTACTATCCAATGATGCTCCCCCATCCAAACTTTCATCTAAAAAGATCATACAGTACTTTAAAACTTTTTAAAGTCCAAAGGTATTTTACTAATGATATTAACATTTGTTAAGTACCTTTTTCCATCACTTATGCGATTTTTTTCCTTTTTTTTATTCGTTATACTGCAGAAGTAAAATTTTTTAAGAATAGAGGGAAAAAACATGAATTACTGGATGAACACAATCATTAATCGATTAGAAACAGCATATCAAACAAGATTTGATATGAAAGCTTCTTTAGTCTTTTTAAATGATGCGTATCAAAACTCGATCGAATTGATCAAAGCAGTGGATGAGAATCCAACAAACGAATGCGAAGAATTTTTAAATCTGTTTATGTCTACAAGAGATTTATTTATTCGCCAACTTGTTGATCGCTATCCATCCAATTATCACGATGTAGAAGTTCAAATACAAAAATTAAAAGCATATTCAGCTTAAGGGGAATGTATAACATACATGGAAAAGAAATTATTTAATAAATATTTTATTGGAATCACATTGATCAATTTTATTGTCTACCTGATTTATTATCTGTTGATGGTCATCATGGCAGTCATTGCGCAAGACACCTTACACGCCAGCTTGAGCCAAGCAGGTTTTGCTTCTGGGATCTATATCATCGGAACATTGCTGGCACGCTTATTCATGGGGAAACAGTTAGAACTATTTGGTCGGAAGTTTACCTTAAGAGGCGGCGCGATCTTCTATCTCCTTTCAACATTAGCATATCTTTATACGCCAACTATCGGGGCATTGTATTTAGTTCGATTCTTGAATGGATTCGGCTACGGTACAGTTTCTACAGCTACAAATGCTATCGTTACTGCATATATCCCTGCATCTAAAAAAGGGGAAGGCATCAATTATTATGGATTAAGTACTAGTTTAGCTGCCGCTGTTGGGCCATTTTTAGGAATGATTTTGCTGAATATGACTGATTTTCGTTTCATTATCTGGTTTTCAATTGTACTGGTCTTCTTTGTTACGATTGCCTGCCTTGTCTTTCCTGTAAAAAATATTCCATTATCTGAAGAACAAAAAATATCTCTTCGCTCATGGAATATCAATAGTTTTATTGAAAAGAAAGCACTTTTCATTACAGGAATTGCCTTTTTGATGGGTCTTTCTTATTCAAGTGTTTTATCATTTTTATCTTCTTATACAAAAGTAATCCACTTAGTTGCTGCTGGGTCATTTTTCTTCGTCGTATATGCTTTGGTCATCACATTTACACGTCCATTGACTGGAAGGATTTTCGATGTCAAAGGAGAACAATACGTGATGTATCCTAGCTATTTATTCTTAACAGCAGGATTATTTTTACTGAGTGTAACGACGAATAGTGTGACATTGCTTATCTCTGGAGCATTAGTCGGCCTAGGTTATGGTACGTTTATGTCAAATGGACAGGCTGTTTGTTTAAAAATCGTCCGCGAACATCGAATCAGTATTGCTTTATCTACCTACTTTATTGGTTTAGACCTAGGCTTAGGCGTTGGTCCTTATTTGATGGGGATGCTAAAATCTCTTACTTCATTTAGAGGATTGTATGTGATTGCCGGAGTCATTCCATTGATATGTACAGCACTCTATCTTGTTAATGGCCGAAAACATAGTCATGAAGCAGAGGGCGAATTGATTGAATCATTGAAAAATGAAATTTGATCTTGATGAATAGATAAAAAAAACCGTTCAGATCTGAAAATAATCTGAGCGGTTTTTTGAGTAAAAATAGTTTATGATTATTCTTAATTAAACATCTATTTATTTTTAAAGCTTTCATTTATCGATAAGAATAGTTTAACTGTTGATTTATTCCATTTTCCGTTCATCTGGTACGATGCCTTGACTTAGCAACCACTTGTGGAAGAACCATTCTGCCACACCGATCAATAGAGCAGGAATCAATACTTTCATCCAAATATCGACTGTATCATTCATAAAATATAGATAGAGCCACAAGATAACTGCAGCTGAACCAGCATCTGCGATCGTCGCTGCGATGTTCCCTACTTTACGTAAGATCAACAGATCCCCTAGCACATAGATCATGACTACAATAATTACCCCAACAATCGTTGAATCCATAAAGCTAACACCGTATAAACCTGTCAGCACGACCCACAGAATCGCCCAGATCATGATTGCCTTCACTACCAACGCCTTCACATGTTTCATTTTCTGCACTCCTTTCTCCTGGATAAAAAAGTAAGATTATCTAACAAGATAACCTTTTCATTATTATACCATCGGCTGAGAGAAGCGAGCAAAGATAAGGTCCTATCTAAAAATGAGGAAGCCACTTAGAACATTCACGTAATAATTTATCCGTACAGACATTCGATATGGTGTTCCTTTACTTTCGCATACTGTTCTTTTGTCAGTTCTTTACTTGTCACCAGATAATCGATTTCATGAAAAGCAATGGCTTGATGCATGAATTTATGTGCAATTTTTTGCTGTGTAACTAAAACGGCAAGCCGGTCTGATTGTTTTCTAAAAGCTTTTTTGACCATTGCCTCTCCTTCATGAGTTTCTGTTACTCCTTGGCTGAAATCTAGCCCGCGACAACTCATTATCGCTAAATCCGCATAATATGACAATGCATCGTTATAGGCTTTTGAACCGTTGATTGTTGCTCGTTTCGGAACAATTGCCCCTCCCAATACAGATACTTTTGCCGTTGTATATTCACTCAACATAGCAGCTGTGACGATGCCATTCGTAATGATCTGCAAACCATCAAATCTTGCTAGGTTTCTGACTAAGTGTAAAGAGGTTGTACTGGAATCCAAGAATAAGACCATATCATCTCGAATCAAAGAAGAAGCTGTATCTGCAATCTTACGTTTTTCTGTTTCTTCTTCTAATTTGGTGATCTTCATCAGGTAAGGCACGTCAATTTTTCGATTGTCAATAAGCATGGCGCCACCGCGAACTCTACGGATCAATCCACTTTTTTCCAGAAAAACAAGGTCACGTTTAATCGTGGCTTCGCTATAATTTACTAACTCGATCAAATCGGTGACTCTTGCAAATTGGTTGTTTTTTAGATAATTCACAATCTCCTGCTGTCTATTCTCCACTTCATTCAACATAAAATCACCCCATTTACTTTATATAGTAACAGGAAAAAAGAGGTTGTGACAGAAGTGATTGGCTTCGAGAAATAAGAAGAAATTTTTCGAAAAAACTACTTCTGAACATCGTGTGTGGTCAAGAGGGTATGACAAGACTATTGTCATACCCTCTTGACCACACATTTTTATTTTTAGTATAAACTAGCCTTGCCTACTGTGTTCAAAATTTCCATTTTATGTTTGACTACTTCTTGTACCTTTTTATTAGCTGCTGGATAAATTGCATTCGGCTCGTACATCGATGGATTTTCACTCAATATTTCTCTCAAAGCATTGAAAAAGACGCTTTTAAGATCTGAGCTCAAATTCACTTTGGCAACTCCGTATTTTACTGCTTCGCTGACTTCTGCGTCCGGATTACCTGAACCGCCATGTAAAACAAATGGAAGATCGATTTGTTGGTTCAATTCTTTCAGTAAGTCGATATTTAATTTTGGAGTTCTGTTTTTCGGATACAAGCCATGCGCTGTTCCAATTGCTACAGCAAGTGTATCGATTCCTGTTTCTTTCACAAAAATCTTCGCTTGATCAGGATCTGTATAAATGATTGTTTCAGCACCTCCTTCAGCAGAACCATTATTCCCAATCGTTCCAAGCTCAGCCTCCACTGAGACATTTACCGCATGAGCTAACGCAACCACTTTTTTCGTAATCTGTACATTGTCGTCGAATGATTTCAAAGACGCATCGATCATCACGGAAGAATAGCCGTTTCGAATCGCCCGTAAGACATCTTCTATCGTACCGCCATGATCCAAGTGGATAACGATCGGCAGTTTACTTGTATAAGCATAGGCTCTTACTGCCGCAACAAACTCATCACTTAAATAGGCGATTTCATCAGGATGAATTTCTAAGATTACTGGTGCTTCTAATCTCTCTGCTTCTTCGATGATTGCTTTCATCATATCATAGCTGCAAATATTGAAGGCTGGTACTGCAAATTGATTCTCTTTAGCCACTTTCAATAACTCTTTCATTGTATATAACATTACGCTTCCACCTCATTTGTTAGATTTTCATTTTTCGTCCACTTGTCTTGTTTTTTCTCTTTCACTGTTTTTTTCAATAGTCCAAGCATAAAGGCTGTAGTGACTGTACCTGATGCAATTGCCAAGACATACATAGGTAAATTGTTCATAACATTTGGAATTAGCATCACCCAAATCCCTCCATGAGGTGCCATTGAAGTAACTCCTACTGCCATGGAAATCCCTGCAGCGACTGCTGAACCTGTCATCAAACTAGGTATCACGCGGATCGGGTCAGATACCGCAAACGGTATAGCACCTTCTGTAATATACGAAGCGCCTAAAATCCAGCATGATTGACCTGAAGTCCGTTCTTCTTTGGTAAATTTATGTTTGAATAATAAAGTGGCTAAAGCAATACCTAGGGGAGGTGTCATTCCTGCAGCCATACAAGCAGCAATCGGTGCATTTACTCCAGCTGACATCAAACCGATCGAGAAAGTCGAAATCGATTTATTGATCGGCCCACCCATATCAGCTGCCATCATGATCCCGATAAGTAATCCGAACAATAGCCCGGATGTATTTCCCAAGCTATTCAGCCAATTTGTCAAAGCATCCAACACCCATGTGATCGGTTGTTCAATCACAAATACCATCAAAAGCCCAATAATTAAGATCGATAAAAGGGGGACGACAATCAGCTGATAAATAGCAGAAAATTCTTTTTTTACGCTAATTTTATTTGCCAGAAAATCACAGATATACCCTGCTAGCACGCCACCAATCATTCCGCCAAGAAAACCTGAACCACCTGTAGAGGCCAGTAATCCGGCAACAATTCCTGGGGCAAAACCTGCTTTTCCAGCAATCGATGTAGCAATCCCCGCGCCTAACGCAGGAACCATCATGGCAAACGCTGTATCTCCTCCGATCCTTGAAAATGCAGCTGCTAACACATTATAGTCTGCTGAGTTGGGATCAGCCGCTGTAATCCCAAAGGCAAAACTCAGTGCGATGATGATTCCGCCTGCGATCACAAATGGAAGCATGTAATTCACACCATTCATGAAATGATTATAGATTGTCGGCTTTTTCTCATTTGCAGCTGGTTCTTTTTCATTAGACACAACGAATACGCCAATATCTCTCAATGCTTCGTCTATTACTACTTGCGGTTCTTTGATTGCTCGGCTTGTAGAGACACGCTTTACTTTTTTCCCGGCAAATCGGTCCAATTCGATTTCTTTATCTACTGCAAGAATGATTGCATCTGCCTCTTTGATTTCTTGTTCAGATAACTGATTTTCTGTTTTTACACCTTGTGTTTCGAATTTTGCTTGATGGTTTAGATTTCTTGCTGTTACTTCTAATTTTTCTGCCGACATATAAGTATGAGCAATTCCAGTCGGGCAAGCAGTTACACCAACGATTTTCATGATTATTTTCCTCCTTTTTCTTCACTATCGATACTCGGACAAAGACTCTACTATTTTCATTCTTGACTAATCTGTCTGATGATATCTGCTGGCGTAGTGGCTTCTTTTATTCCCTTTCTAAAATCTGCATTCATCAATCGTCTGGAGAGTGTGCTGAGAATCTCTAGATGCATATCTGCTGATTTTTCAGGAACTACGATGGCAAAAATATATTCAATTGGCATTTCATCTATCCCGCTATAGTCCGTTAATTTGGCTGTATGAAAAAAACACAGTGCTGGTTTTGTCACATATTTGCTTTTTGCATGGGGAATCCCAAATCCATCTTCTATTCCTGTGGAGATCTCCTCCTCTCGTTTGAATAGTGCCTTAACGACTTTTTGAACATTTCTTACCTTATTTGTTTTTTTCAACACATCCCCTATTCGCTCAAATAATGATCCTTTTGAATCTATCGATGGATCGAAAACAATCAGTTCTTCTGCGATCAATTGATCAAACCTCATAAAAAACCTCTCCCCCACAAAAAATGTTAACGTTTTCTTGGAACTGAGGTCAGTATAGCATCGCTAGCTGTACCGTTCAATATTATGAATGAACAGAGGAAAAAGACCCATCATCCGCGTGTATAAGTCATTAAAATGAACGATCTAGCTCACAAACAATCGCAAGTCTATAACAAAACAAAAAGCCTTCCTTGAAAGGAAAGCTTAGCTTCTAATTTTAGGTAAATGGTTTTTTACTTCGAAATAACCCCTCTTCATTTCGTTAATATAAGGTGTTTTTATCAAGTGGATAATTAAAACTATATACTAGTTTTTCATTGTTTTGTGCATTATGATCCTACGACTTTTTCAGCATCAAACGAAGTTTTAAATTGGCAAAAAACATAAAAAAACAGACTATCCCTATCAGATAGTCTGCTAAACGTTGAGTTATCAGCGTTTTTATTATTCCGCAGCGTTTGCGTCTTTGAGACCGTATTTTTTGTTGAAACGGTCCACACGTCCGTCTGCTTGTGTGAATTTTTGACGTCCAGTGTAGAATGGATGTGAGTCAGAAGTTACTTCGACACGGATGACTGGGTATGTATTACCGTCTTCCCATTCAACTGTTTCTTGTGAAGTTTTTGTTGAACCTGACAAGAATTTGAAACCAGTTGTTGAATCCATGAATACTACTGGGTGGTAATCTGGATGGATGTTTTCTTTCATGATTTTTTCGCTCCTTTGCCCTGCTCCATTTGCTGAACCAGAGTTGATTTGTCGATTTACAACATTAACATCTTAACATGTTTCAGTCAAGGTTGCAATTATCTTTTCAGATTTCTGGTCGGATTTTTTTTACCAAAGGAGACATCTTGAAATTCTTTGAAAAATTGCTGATTGTTTTTTGTTTTACGCAAAAAGCGGATCAGTTGTTCCGTATATTCTAATGAATCTCCAGTCATATTTTTTCGAAGTTTCCAAATTTCTTCTAATTCTTCACTTGGCATCAATAATTCTTCTTTTCGGGTACCTGATTTTTTGATATCGATGGCTGGGAAGATCCGACGTTCAGATAATTCACGTGAAAGTTGTAATTCTAGATTTCCAGTTCCTTTGAATTCTTCATAGATCACGTCATCCATACGGCTTCCTGTATCGACTAAAGCGGTCGCTAAAATCGTCAAACTGCCACCTTCTTCGATGTTTCTTGCTGCCCCGAAAAATTTCTTAGGTTTATACAATGCGGCTGGGTCAATCCCGCCACTCAATGTACGTCCGCTTGGTGGAACGACTAAGTTATAGGCCCGAGCAAGTCTAGTAATACTATCCATCAAGATAACGACATCTCGTTTATCTTCGACTAAACGCATTGCGCGTTCCAATACTAATTCAGAAACTCGAGTATGGTTTTGCGGCTGCAGATCAAATGTAGAAGATACCACGTCGCCTTTCACGCTTCGTTCTAGATCCGTTACTTCTTCCGGTCGTTCATCAATCAGTAGAACGATTAATTCTACTTCCGGATAGTTTTCGGTGATACCATTTGCGATTTCTTTTAATACAGAAGTTTTCCCTGCTTTTGGCGGTGCGACGATCAATCCACGCTGACCAAAACCGATTGGAGAAAAGATATCGATCATTCGGGTAGATAGTCTTTGCGGTGTTGTTTCCAGTTGAAGCTGTCTTTGCGGATAAAGAGGTGTTAAGGCTGGAAAATGCGGACGTTCTTTTGCTTCTTCCGGATCTTTTCCATTAACGCTTTCCACGTGCATCAAACCATAATAACGTTCCGATTCTTTAGGTGGACGGGCTTTTCCTGCCACTTTGTCCCCATTTCTCAAACTGAATCGTCTGATTTGTGAGGCAGAAATATAGATATCTTCTGCACTTGGTCCATAATTGATTGGCCGTAAAAAACCGTAACCATCTTGACCAACGATATCCAATATTCCTTCCATATAATAAAATCCTTGTTTCTCTGCTTGTGCACGAATCACAGCTAGAGATAATTCCTTTTTATTCATCTTACTGTAATAAGGAATTTTAAATTCTTTGGCATAACTATAAACTTCTTTTAACGTTTTGTTCTCTAGTTCTGCCATTGTCAAATAATCGCTCATTCAGCTCCCACTTCCTCTATCATTTCAATTGATGCCCCTAAGGCTGTTAGTTTCTCGATAATATGATCATAACCGCGTAAGATATAATCTACATTGTAAATCGTCGTTGTCCCTTCTGCCAATAGTCCAGCAATCACTAAACAAGCACCTGCCCGAAGATCAGAAGCCACGACTTCTGTGCCGTGAAGTTTATTTGGACCATTCACGATGATCATATTTCCTTCCACGGTAATATCAGCGCCCATTCGTGCTAGTTCCGGCACATGGTTCACACGTTTCGCATAGATCGTATCGATGATTTCTGAAGTGCCTGTAGTCATCAATAGTAACGCAGTAAGTGGCTGCTGCAGATCTGTGGCAAATCCTGGATAAGGATAGGTCATGATGTTTGCGGGTTTTAATTCTTTCGAGGGGTAAACTTCGATTTCATCTTCGCTGATTTTCATATGGACACCAATTTCCTGCAATTTTGCTATAAAGCTTTCCAAATGTTCAAAGATCACATTTTTCACTTTGATACCATTTCCTACTGCAGCTGCTAATGCTAGATAGGTTCCTGCTTCGATGCGGTCAGGAATCATGAAATGCCGACAGCCATGTAATGTTTCGACTCCTTCGATACGGATCACATCTGTACCCGCTCCTCGAACTTTTGCCCCCATATTATTCAGTAAAGTTGCCACATCTATGATTTCCGGTTCTCGTGCAGCGTTTTCAATTACTGTCTGTCCTTTTGCTTTTACAGCAGCTAACATCACATTGATCGTTGCTCCGACTGAAACCACGTCCATGAAAATCCGATTGCCACGCAATCCTTTATTTTCTGTCCGTAAATACATGGCACCATGTTCATTTGTCACTTCAGCACCTAGAGCTTCAAATCCTTTGACGTGTAGGTCAATCGGTCTAGGGCCTAAATAACAGCCACCTGGCAGGCCTACTACCGCTTCGCCAAATTTACCAAGCAGTGTTCCCATAAAATAATAAGAAGCACGCAAACTATTGATTTTTCCGTGCGGCATCGGAATCGATACGACTTCTCGAGGATCGATTTCTAGTATGTTGTTGGAAAAATGGACAGTTGCGCCCATGATCTCTAAAATTTCAATTAATGAATGAACATCTTGTATGTCCGGCACACCTTCCAAGATCACTGGGGAATCAGCTAAGATTGCAGCTGGAATCAATGCGACTGCACTATTTTTTGCACCGCTGATCGTTACTTCACCAGCTAAAGGTCGGTTTCCTTTGATTACGATTTTTTTCATCTGTTTCCACCTTGTTTATTAATCTTTTTTCATGGATATGCTTGTATTTTATCATAGATAAAAAAAAGAAACGAGCATGGTCTGCCGTTTTAAGTAAAAAAGAATGGAGAGCGACTTCAAAAGTCGTTCTCCATTCCTATATATCGTATCTGTTATGTGGATGCTTACGCTTTGTTAGCTGAACCGAACCAGTCGATATGAGATTTAGCATCTTCAACGATTGCTGCTTTACCTGGAGCTAATAATTTACGAGGGTCGAATCCTTTACCTTCTTTATCTTTACCAGCTTCGATATATTTACGAGTAGCTGCAGCAAATGATAATTGGAATTCAGTGTTAACATTTACTTTTGAGATACCCATTGAGATAGCTTTTTCGATTTGATCTTGAGGAATACCTGATCCGCCATGTAATACTAAAGGCATGTCTGGACCTACAGCATCAGCAATTGCTTGTAAGTGGTCAAAAGCTAATCCTTTCCAGTTTTCTGGATATTGACCATGGATGTTACCGATACCGCAAGCTAAGTAGTCGATACCTGTAGCAACCATTTGTTTGCATTCTTCAATATCAGCTAATTCGCCGTTACCGATGATTCCGTCTTCTTCTCCGCCGATTGAACCAACTTCACATTCAACTGAGATACCTTTTGCATGTGCTTTTTCAACAACGTCTTTAGCTAATTTCAAGTTTTCTTCAAATGGTAGATGTGAACCATCGAACATTACTGAAGTATAGCCTAATTCGATACATTCCAAAGCAGCTTCGTAGTCACCATGGTCTAAGTGGATAGCAACTGGAACAGTGATGTTCATTGCTTCAACTAAATCAGTGATTAAATCTTTACAGATTTTGTAACCACCCATGTATTTAGCTGCACCCATTGATGTTTGGATAAGTACTGGTGCTTGTTTTGCTTCAGCCGCTTCAAGTATTGCTTGAGTCCATTCCAAGTTGTTTGTGTTGAATCCGCCGACAGCGTAACCGCCTTTACGAGCAGCTTTTAAAAATTCAGCTCCTGATACTACTGGCATAATAAAATTCCTCCTAAGTTTTGTAAAACTAAATTTGTTAAGACAATTCTTAACCAACGACCCTATTTTACCAAACATTTCGGTAGTTTTCTACTAAAATCAATGAAAATGAAAATTTTCAAGAAGTTTTTTGCAAAAAATAAAATATCCAATAGCGCTTTAATCGAAAAAAGTCTTTTGATTTCTATCTTTTTTCCTACAAATAATAACAAATCAGAAAAAGAGAAAAGTGACAAGAAAATTGCTTATCCCCTTCTCTTGCTACTTTTCTCTTTCTATCAAGTTCAAAAATTATTTTGTTTCGTGATCTGCTAATGATGCTCCGACAAATGCTTTGATTAATTTTTGCGGGCGATTTGGACGAGAAATCAATTCTGGGTGGAATTGGCATCCCACAAAGAATTTTTTCTCTGGCAGCTCTACGATTTCTACTAAACGGTTATCTGGTGAGACACCTGAAAAGACTAGCCCTTGTTCTTCAAACAATTGACGATATTTGTTATTGAACTCATAGCGGTGACGGTGACGTTCTTGCACAACATCGGCTCCATCATATGCTTCAGCCGTCTTCGTTCCTTTTTTGATTTTACATGGGTATAATCCAAGGCGTAAAGTTCCACCCAAATTCTCGATGTTTTCCTGATCAGCCATTAAATCAATAATATTGTTTGCTGTATCTGGATTCGTTTCAGCTGATGACGCATCTTCTAATCCAACGACGTTACGTGCAAATTCGACACAAGCCATCTGCATACCAAGACAAATACCTAAAAACGGAACGTCATTTTCGCGAGCATAACGAATCGCTTCGATTTTCCCTTCTACTCCGCGATCACCAAATCCACCAGGAACCAAGATTCCATCTGCGTCTTTCAAACGTTCTTCTACATTTTCTCTCGTTAATTCTTGTGCTTTGATCCAATCGATCTCGATGTCTGAATTATAGGCGAAACCAGAATGTTTCAATGCTTCAACTACTGAGATATATGCATCTGGTAACTCGACATATTTACCGACAAGCGCAATCCGTACTTTTTTCTTCAAGTTCAAGACACGTTCTTCTAATTCTTTCCATTCTGTCATGTCTGCTTCTGGTGTATCTAGTTTTAAATGGTCGCAAACAATTTGATCCATTCCTTGTGCTTGTAAAACTAATGGGATGGAGTAAAGTGTATCTACATCTGGCGACTCGATAACTGCTTCTGGTTCGACATCACAAAATTGTGCCAATTTGTTTTTCACGCTTTGAGAAACAGGTTGCTCTGTACGTACCACCAAAATATTCGGTTGGATACCTAAACCACGTAGCTCTTTTACACTGTGCTGCGTTGGTTTAGTTTTCATTTCTCCAGCAGCTTTCAAGTAAGGAATCAATGTTGTATGGATATACATAACATTATCTGTACCGACATCTGCTTTCATTTGACGAAGTGCTTCAAGGAATGGCAAAGATTCTATATCCCCTACTGTTCCCCCTACTTCTGTAATGATCACATCTGAATCAGTCATTTTAGCTGCTCGCATGATTTTTTCTTTGATCTCATTTGTAATATGAGGAATAACTTGAACAGTTGCTCCCAAGTATTCGCCCTTACGTTCTTTACGCAAAACTTCAGAATAGATTTTTCCTGTCGTCACGTTGGAGTATTTGTTCAAATTGATGTCAATAAAACGTTCGTAGTGGCCCAGATCCAAATCTGTTTCAGCACCATCATCTGTTACGAATACTTCTCCGTGCTGATATGGGCTCATCGTCCCCGGATCCACGTTGATGTATGGATCAAATTTTTGGATAGTTACTTTTAAGCCGCGGTTTTTCAATAAGCGTCCTAAAGAAGCTGCAACAATCCCTTTTCCGATTGATGAAACGACACCGCCGGTCACAAAAATATATTTTGTCATAAGTTCAAAAACTCCTTTTTAATTTATGTGCAGGAAAAGTCTCAGACAATAAACAAAGCTCCCTATTCTTCAATAAGAATAGGGAGCCGAAATTTCTGTAAACTTCTGACCCTCTAAAAGGGTGCCCAAGGTGTATAATACAAGCTGACTAAGGGAAAGTCAAGTACTCAAATGAATACTATCCGCTTACAATTTTTTCTTTTTCGATATCCTTTGAGAAATTATTTCTTAAGTCCTTTATGAGTGCAAAAAAAATTTAACCCACATAATAAGCTTGATATAAACATAGCTAACGTTAAACCTAAGCAAATCAGAAAATCGTTACTGAAAAATTTTAAGTGAAATAATAGATAAAAAAATAAAACAAACATTATGATAGATAATATCCCACCTAACAAAGAACTACTTTTTCCTACTTGCAGCAACAGTTTATATAGCTTATCGTAGAAACAATCTTTTTCTTTCACCCTTATTTACCTCCTTTACGTAAAAAACGTAGTCCACAGTTCTCGGATTTTTGGCATATCTTTTCTATTAAATAATATCAAAAACAAAACAATTCCACTAATTTTTTCAAAGATGACCTTTTTTTCAACAAAAGTGCCTTGTAGGGATTCATTGAAGGTAACGAATCACATAAGTAAAAAATAAGGAGATGCGACAAAAGTCGTGCCTCCTTATTTCTAAATAAACGGTGTTCTCCTGCCAACTCCTCGGTCACAAGTCACAATATCCATCAAACATGAGAAGCTGTTTTTGAAATTATTTCTTGTGATTCGGAGTTAAATGGTAGGCTCACAACCTCTGGATAAACGGTATTCAAAAGCCAGTTTCTCGGTATTAAGCCAAATTTATGCAAAAATGTAGAAAGCCATTTTCACAAAATTTTTCTTAACACTCGAAACTAAACGTCTTTTTCAAAACCTCTTGGTAAACGGTGTTCAAAAGCTTGCATCTGCGGTAATAAGTTCAGCCAATTCAAAAACAAGAAAAGCTGTTTTTGCTTGGCTATTCTTATTACTTGTTGCAGGGCAGCTTTTTCACAACCTCTCCACTAAACGGTGTTCAATCAGCTGACCCTCGGTATTAGCTCAAAAAACGGCAAAATATGAGGAACTATTTTTCCGTTAGTTTCTCTAATACTCAGGTCAAAACGCTGATTTCACAGCCTCTAATTCACGGTATTCCTGTTTTAATAAAGTTCTAGATATTGTTCTCTTTCCCACTCGGAAACAGTTTGTCTGAATGCCGCCCATTCGAGACGTTTTGCTTCAACAAAATTTGAGAAGATATGTTGTCCTAATGCGTCAATCATTACATTATCCTTACGCAATTCTTTGATAGCATTATGGATAGTTGAAGGTAAGTCCTGGATATGTGCAGCTTCTCTTTCTTCCTCATCCATTACATAAATGTTACGGTCAACAGCTGCTGGCGGTGTGATCTGATTACGGATACCGTCTAGTCCTGCTTGCAACAATACTGCCATTGCCAAGTATGGGTTTGCAGATGGATCAACTGACCGCAATTCCAAACGTGTGGATAAACCGCGAGATTCTGGTACACGTACTAATGGCGAACGATTACGGCCACTCCATGCGACATAAACAGGCGCTTCATAACCTGGAACGAGACGTTTATAAGAATTGACTGTTGGATTGCAAACGGCTGTGTAGGCACGAGCATGTTTCAGCAAACCACCTAAGAAATGATAAGCTGTTTCACTTAGTTCCAATTCACCGTCTTTATCATAGAAAACATTTCCTTCATCATTGAACAAAGACATATTGCAATGCATACCAGAACCATTGATCCCAAATAACGGTTTCGGCATGAAAGTCGCGTGAAGTCCATGCTTGCGTGCAATCGTTTTGACAACGAGCTTGAAGGTTTGGATATTATCACAAGCATCTACCACATCTGCATATTTAAAGTCAATTTCATGCTGTCCTGGCGCTACTTCATGATGTGAAGCTTCCACTTCAAAGCCTAGACTTTCTAATTCCAACACGATGTCACGGCGGCAATTTTCACCTAAATCTGTTGGTGCAAAATCAAAATAACCACCTTTATCATTCAAGGTCGTTGTGATCCCACCGTCTTCGTCTAATTTAAATAAGAAGAATTCTGGTTCAGGTCCTAAATTGAAAGAGGTAAAACCAAGGTCGCGCATATCTTTCAATGCTCGTTTCAAATTCCCGCGAGGATCGCCGGCAAATGGTGTCCCATCCGGATTATAGATATCACAAATTAAACGAGCAACTTTTCCATGAGCACTTTCCCACGGGAAGATCATCCAAGTGGAGAGATCTGGATACAAATACATATCGCTTTCTTCAATTCGAACAAATCCTTCAATCGAAGAACCGTCAAACATCATTTTATTTTCTAATACTTTGTCGATCTGGCTCACTGGAACTTCTACATTTTTGATCGTACCTAAGATGTCTGTGAACATCAATCGTAAAAATCGTACGTTTTCTTCCTCAATGATTCGTTTGATTTCTTCACCTGTTATCTGTTTCTTTACCATGGTATCCCTCTTCCTTTTTTAATTTATTCAGTCAAAGAATTGTCTTTGCAATCCTTGCGACTGATAATGACCTGTTTTGCTTAACCCACCTTGCGCCAAAATCTCATCACGAAAAATTTGTCGAACGTCATGATCTGTCAACGGCTTCTTGTTTTTTGCTTCTTGTTTTTTCGCCTGTGCCATTTCGTATACACGTTTGATCCCAGCCATATTCAATCCCTCTGAAAGATAGTCTTTAATCTCAAGCAACATATCAATATCATTCAGCGAATACATACGTCGGTTTCCTTCGCTTCGTTCCGGATGAACTAAATCTTGTTCTTCATAATAGCGAATTTGCCGAGCAGACAAATCAGTCAGCTTCATAACTGTACCAATTGGAAATACGGACATAGATCGGCGCAATTCCTTTTCTCCCATCAGACGTCCCCTTTCGTTTTATAAGTTGGCTAAAGTGTACCAATTAAAAAAAATATTGTCAACTGCATATGTTAGGTTTTCTAACATGAGATCTCTATTTTTTATAAAATAACAAAAAAATAAGAACACAAAAAAGGTATCTAGTTGATTTTCGTACCAGATACCTTTTATTTTTTATTATACTGTACTATCCTTTATTAGTGTTTTTATTGTTAAAAAAATAAAATTTTATTGGTTTTTTCTTAACCATTTTGAATTGGTTTTTGCAAACCCTTTAACTTCATATTCGTTTGTTTCTTCCATGTACGCTTCGTCCAAAACCATTGTTTGTCTTCTCAACTCGCTTAATTTCTGTCCTTCGTTGCTTGGCACAGAAAGTGTATAAGGGGTCATTAGTTCCATCAGCTGACGTTTGATTGCTTCGATCAACGCCATCTTACCTTCTTTCGTCTGAGTAGAAATCAATACATTTGGGAATAGCGTAGGCGTGAACATCGCTGGGTCGATCTGGTCTGCCTTATTGTAAACAGTCAGTATCGGCATTTCTTTCATATTCAGTTCATCCATCAATTTTAAGACAGTCTGCTCCTGTAAAATACGATCTGGAGAACTAGCATCGACTACATGTAGCAAAAGATCCATATTTTGACTTTCTTCTAATGTAGAATGGAAAGCATCGATCAGTTGCGTAGGCAGGTCTTGGATGAACCCGACGGTATCCGTTACAGTAATCTCAAATCCTTCAGCAAAACGCCATCTCTTAGTCAATGGATCTAACGTTGCAAACAATTGATCTTTCGAATAAGTATCCGCTTGTGTCAATAGATTCAAGATAGTTGACTTCCCGGCATTCGTGTAGCCAATAAGTCCAATCTGAAAAATCTCGCTATTTTTTCTTTTTTGGCGATTGCGCTCTCGATGAGCTTCTACTTCTTTCAATTCTTTCTTAACAGCAAAAATTTTATTCCGTATATGTCGGCGGTCTGTTTCTAACTTTGTTTCACCTGGCCCTCTTGTTCCGATCCCACCGCCAAGACGAGATAATGTTTTCCCTTGCCCTACTAAACGAGGCAGCAGGTATTCTAACTGAGCAAGTTCAACCTGCAGCTTCCCTTCTTTCGAACGAGCACGCATCGCAAAAATATCTAAGATAAGCTGCACGCGATCAATTACCGGAAGACCAACAGCATCGGTAATCAGTTGGCTCTGTCTCGGAGTTAGCTCATGATTAAAGATGATCAAATCCGCTTCATGCGCATCCGCTTGTTGAACTAATTCTTGTAATTTCCCTTTACCGATAATCGTTTGCCGATCCACTTGTGGTCTCTTTTGTGTAATTGTGAATACGACTTCTCCTGATGCGGTATTCGTCAGCTGAACTAGCTCTTCCATTGACTCTGAAAAGTAACGCTGGTTTGCTTCGGTTTCTACCCCTACGATGATCACTTTTTCTTCCATTTTATTCCGCCTCCAGCCATTTTTTGATTGTTTGCTCAATCTGACTTTTTTGATTTGGCTCACTTATAAGATCAAACCACTGTGCATCCAAACGGTTACGAAACCACGTCAACTGACGTTTCGCGTATCTTCTCGAATGTAGTTTGACTTGTTCTGTTGCTTCTTCCAATGTTTCTTTCCCTTCAAAATAAGGGAAAAATTCTTTATATCCAATACCTTGACTGGCCTGGACTTCTCCAAGCTCATACACCTTACGCGCTTCTGCTACTAAACCTTCTGCTAGCATCAAATCGACTCTTTGATTGATTCGTTCATAAAGAATACTACGCTTCGTATCTAATCCAATCATGAGGTAATCATACAATTGCTTTGGCTCTTCTTTAGGTGCCGTGATACTATGTCCTGTCGTCTCTAAAACTTCCAGAGCTCTTATCACTTTGCGTTGATTGTTCCAGTGGATTTTCTCAGCAGCTGCCGGGTCTTTTTCTTTCAACTGATTCCATAATGCTTGGGAACCAATTGTTTCAGCTAACGTTTCATACTTTTTTCTAATCTCAGGATTCGCTTCTTCTGTCGCTCCTAACTGATAATCATATAGAAGGGATTGGATATAGAGACCCGTACCACCAGCTATGATAGGTAGGTGCCCTCGGTTCGCAATCTCGGTAATCAATTGTCGACCTGAATGCTGAAAATCAGCGGCTGAGTAACGTTGAGTAGGTTCGATCACATCAATCAAATGATGCGGAACATTATTCATCTCTTCTTCTTTGATTTTTGCTGTACCGATATCCAGATTTTTATAGATTTGCAATGAATCACCACTGATGATCTCTCCTCCAAATAGTTGTGCGAGTTCCACACTTAGCGCTGTTTTACCGACTGCTGTCGGACCGACGATCACTAATACTTTTTCCATATTTTACCTACTTTTCGTTGATTGTTTCCACCGAAGAGCTTTCTCCGGAAAATCAGTTATTATTCCATCTATTTTGAGTTCTTGACATTTGGCCATTTCTTCTTCATCGTTAATCGTCCATGCACGAATTGCTTTTGGAAAATCAGCTGCCTGGACTGGATGTTCGAACAACCAAGTATTTTTTGGATGTACTCCTTCTATATAAGGGGTTTCTGCTGCTAGTTGGATCTTTTTATCAGAAGTACTCATCAATAAGTCCAGCTGTATCTCCGGTTCCAGTAATGCGATTTTTTCCAAAGAATCCAAATGAAAGCTGCAATATGCATGTTGAAAAGGCCAATCTCTACTTTTTAATGTTTCGGCTAATTTTTCTTCGATACCGGGATATTCATACTGATCAGTTTTAATTTCAATCATTAGCATCCCTCGGTAATTTTTTTGGAGGAGCAGTCCTAACACTTCTCTCAATTCAGGAACTTTAGCTGCTGGAAATTCTTTGCTGAATTTGCCCCCTGCATTCAATTTTTTGAGTTCTTCCAATGTTTTTTCTCGAATCAGCCCTTTACCGTTAGTCGTCCGGTCCACTTCTTCGTCGTGCATAACGATCAAATAACCATCTTTGCTTAGATGGACATCTAGTTCGATACCATCTGCACCTACTCGTACAGCTTCTGCAAATGCAGGAAGCGTATTTTCTGGGTGGGTGCCGCTGCTTCCGCGATGGGCATAGATTTGTAACATCTTTCTTCACTCCGTTCAGTTCTATTGTATCATTAAGAAAAAAAGAAAGCATTACCACGCTCTCATGTGCAACGGCAATGCTTCAAAATATCAGCTCCAAACATCATCTTTCGAGAAGAAACCAATCGGCTGGCGCGTCATAGTCTTCAACTGAGCTTTTTTTTCATTGATCATTTCAGTCAGACTATCCGTAAAATTCTCTAAAATCACGCGTCCGCCTTTATAAGCATATCCACCAATCTTCATTGTTTCATCTGGAGATAAAATCACTTTTCGATGGGAGATATTCTTAAATAGCTCGTCTAAAATATAATTTGGCAGATAAAAACTATTTTGCGCTGAAAATGATTGGAGATACGCAAAATCGTCAATCGTGATATAACAATCATCAAATGCATCAAAGCTGACATATTCTTCCATCAGCGTTGTCCGTTTTTGCAAGATCTCGTTGATCTTTTTATTTAATTGATTCAGCGTCTCGATTTCTTTGACTTTCAATTCCAATTCACGTCTACGCTGTTCTTTATTTTCCAAGTGACGCATTTGCAGTATCATGCCGATATAGACAACTACAGCACCTGTCAGCACTCCGATAAGGCCAGTAATACCAACTATCAATCTGTTGTTCCTCCTTGTTTTGTTTCTCTGCTTATCATACCATAAAGCGGGTTTATGCGACTAATTTGCCTAAGTTTTTTATTTGACCTTTTTTGACCAAAAATGTATACTACATTTTAGGTATTAGAAACTAAATTATGGTACACTATTTCTAAACGAAATCAAGGAGGAACTCTATTATGAATTTAATTCCTACAGTCATTGAACAATCTTCACGAGGTGAAAGAGCTTACGATATCTACTCACGTTTATTGAAAGACCGTATCATCATGTTAAGCGGCCAAGTAACAGATGATCTTGCTAATTCGATCATCGCCCAATTGCTTTTCTTAGACGCTCAAGATTCTGAAAAAGATATCTATCTTTATATCAATTCTCCTGGTGGTTCAGTTACAGCAGGTATGGCTATTTACGACACAATGAACTTTGTCAAAGCAGATGTCCAAACAATTGTTATGGGTATGGCTGCTTCAATGGGAAGCTTCTTGCTGACAGCTGGTACAAAAGGTAAACGATTTGCTTTACCAAATGCTGAGATCATGATCCATCAACCTCTTGGCGGCGCTCAAGGGCAAGCAACTGAAATCGAAATTGCGGCACGCCATATTTTGCAAACACGCGAACGCTTAAACAAAATTTTAGCTGAACGCACTGGACAACCGCTTGAAGTGATTGAAAAAGATACAGATCGTGACAACTATATGACAGCTGAACAAGCAAAAGCATATGGATTGATCGATGAAGTCATGGAAAACAGTTCTTCATTAAATTAATCTGTTTCAAAGGAAGCTTTTTTAAGCTCTCTTATCTAAACCAAATAAAAAAGGATGGTCAACTCAAACTGACCATCCTTTTTTATTTTATGGATGCTACTGCCTATCTTTGCTCCTTGAATTTTCCTTGCGCATGCATCCGACCTATCTCGACATAATGCTGGATGTTTTCTTTGTTTTTTTGTATTTCTTCTTTTGTCAAAGGACGGATCACTTTAGCTGGGCGACCAAAAGCCAAGACATTAGGAGGAATAACTTTTCCTTCTGTTACTAATGATCCAGCACCAATCAAACTATTCTCACCAATAACCGCATGATTCAATATCGTGGTCCCCATCCCGATCAGCGCCCCTTTTTCGATTGTACAGCCATGTAGCATGCACTGATGTCCTACCGTCACATTCTCCGCAATATCTACAGGTGCATCATGATCGACATGGATGATTGTACCATCTTGGATATTCGTTCTTTGTCCTATTTTTATCCAATTACTGTCCCCGCGTAAAACAGCTTGATACCAGATCGTCACATCTTCTGACAATGTCACATCACCAATCACTGTGGCATTTGATGCTATAAACCGTTCCATATTTATTTTTCTCCTTTCATTTTTTGTAGAAACTAATCCTATTGAATAAAGGTATCATAGCATATATTTATTTCATAAGAAAAAAAACAGGTAAAACCTGCTCAGGCCAGATGTCTATTTACAGTATCTGGTAACTGACGTTTTACCTGTTTTTATTGTACATCTATATTTTCTTCTATTACTTTTTTTAAAATTAATTCGTACACTTCTATTTGTGCTGCCAAGCGTTCGATTTGAAACTCATTTTCAAAAAAATCAGCTGAATCAAAAGGCTTCGTCTGACAGACGTGCGTTAAACGATCAATTTCTCTTTTGGCTTCAGTAATTTTTTCATTTAAAAACTGTTCCATCTCCGTGTCCTCACTTTTCTTGATAACTTTACTTTACCATTATCAAGAATAGAGAACAAAAAATAAGTTTTAAACTGTTTTATTCTTATATGACTTATTCTGCTTCCTCAGCAAATTGGCTGTTATACAGTTTTTCATAAAATCCACCTTGTGCCAATAAACTCTCATGCGTTCCTTTTTCAATGATCTGACCTTGATCCATCACTAGAATCAGATCTGCATCACGGATTGTCGATAAACGGTGAGCGATGACGAAACTTGTCCGTCCCTCCATCACGCGATCCATTGCTTTTTGAATCAACGCTTCTAAACGGGTGTCTACTGAACTTGTTGCTTCATCTAAAATCAAGATTTTAGGATCGGAGACCACTGCTCGGGCAATCGTCAGCAACTGTTTTTGTCCTAAAGACACATTGTCTCCCTCAGAATTGATGGCCATATCATATCCATCTGGCATCGTTCGGATAAAATGATCTACGTTTGCTGTTTTCGCAGCATCAACTACTTCATAATCTGTCGCATCAAGCTTTCCGAAGCGGATATTATCTGCAATCGTTCCTTGATAAAGCCATGCATCTTGCAAGACCATACCAAATAGCGAACGCACATCACTGCGACTCATTGATTTGGTGTCGATTCCATCAATCCTTATTGCTCCTTTGTCTACGTCATAAAAACGCATCAATAGATTGATCAATGTCGTCTTGCCGGCACCGGTCGGACCGACCACAGCTACGGTTTGACCAGCTTTCACTTCAAAATTCAAATCTTGGATTAATGGTTTCTTCGGATCATATGCAAAATCGACATGATCGAATGTCACATCTCCTAAAATCGTTTCTGGCAGTGAAGCATCTACTTTGTTTTCTTTTTCTTCTGGCTCATCTAAAATCTCGAATACACGTTTCGTTGCCGCTGATGCACTTTGCAAAACTGAAGACAATTGTGTCACGTTCCCCATTGGCTGACTGATTTGCCAAATATATTGGATGAATGCTTGTAGTTGACCGACAACGATCGCCCCAGTAATAACATAAAAGCTTCCTAGAACAGCCATACCAATATAAGTAGCATAGGCAGTTAATTGAACTAGAGGCATCATCAAGCCAGAAATGAATGCTGCACGAAACCCAAAGTATTTCAAGCTGTGATTAACTTTTTTGAATCCTTCCAATGTTTCTTTTTCGCGTCCATATACTTTCAATACACTAAAACCTGTCATATTTTCTTGGACGTAGCCGTTTAGCTCACCAAGAGAATTCTGCATGCTTTGAAAATATTTCTGCGAAGCATTGATCACTCGTTTTGAGATCCAGATCGATGTTGGAATCATGATCATAGAGATCAGCGCCATCATCGGCTGGATATAAAACATCATTGCTGCAGCCAACGTAATTCCCAATATCGCATTTACGATACCAATAAAAGCTTGTTGTAAAGCACCGCTGACTGCATCTACATCATTCGTCACACGAGACAAAATATTTCCTTGCTGGTTTTTATCGAAATATGAAACCGGAAGACGATTGATTTTTTCTTCTATGTCTCTTCTCAAATCATGCATGGCACTTTGAACGACATTTGTCATCAAAACACCAGAAAGTAATTGCGAAATACAATACCCTATTCCAACAACTGTGATCCAAATGAGACATTTGAATATATAAGAAAAATTGATTGATTCGCCATTGGCAATATTACGGCTGATTTCTGTAGTAGGAAGTCCTGTAACATATGGCAAAGCCACGTTGAAAGCCACTGTCAGAACTGTAAATAGGATCACTAAAAGAAAAGTCCCACGATACGGTCTGATATATCGAGCTAAACGTTTTAAGGAAGAAAAGGTTTTTTTCATGCTAATTCCTCCTTTGATAATTGAGAAGCGGCAATATCATAATAAATCGGGCATTTTTCCAACAACTCCCGATGCGTCCCCATACCGACGACTTCTCCTTCATTTAATACGATGATCTTATCTGCATGCATGATCGTTCCCACACGTTGTGCTACGATCAATACAGTAGATTCTGTCGTTTCTTTTTTCAGACGAGCACGTAACTTCGCATCCGTTTGATAATCTAATGCAGAAAAGCTGTCATCAAAAATATAGATTTCCGGACGGCGTATGATGGCTCTGGCTATTGCCAATCGTTGTTTTTGTCCACCTGAAAAATTGGAACCACCTTCTGATAAATGTTCATTAAATCCATCTGGTTTTCGAGAAATGAATTCTGAAGCTTGAGCAATCTCAGCTGCACGTTCCATTTCTTCTTGCGTAGCATCTTCTTTCCCGTATCGCAAATTATCTGCAATCGTTCCAGTAAATAGCAGCGCTTTTTGCGGAATAAACCCAATCTTATCTCGCAACTTGCTTAGCCGATAATCTCTCACGTCTACTCCATCGATCAAGATCTTTCCTTCACTCACATCATAAAAGCGAGGGATCAATTGGATCAACGTAGATTTTCCGCTACCGGTACTTCCAATAAAAGCAACGGTCTCTCCTGGAGAGGATGTAAAACTGACATTTCGTATCACTGGCTCTTGCGAATGGCCTGGATAAGCAAATGTTACATTTTGAAATTCGATATACCCTTTAGTTTTTGTATCAGATATACCATTTGGATCTTCTACAATCGAAGGTTTGGCATCTAGGGCTTCTTGGATACGTCCAGCTGAAACAGCTGCTCTTGGATACATCATGAACACACTAGCAAATAACATGAATGAGAACAAGGCATGGAATATATACTCGATAAACGCAATCAAATCTCCTACACGAAGCTCGCCTGCATCGATTTGCACTGCCCCGCTCCAGATGATCAATACCATTACGATATTAAATAAGAAATAAAAACCCGGTTGTGCAACAGCCATCAAACGGAATAAGCTTTTTGAACTAGAAGCATAATTCTCATTGACTACAGCAAAACGTTTTTCTTCAAACTTTTCATTGACGAATGCACGAATCACACGCAATCCTGAAAGATTTTCCCGCAAGATACTGTTGATTTTATCTAAGTTTTTTTGTTGCTTTTTAGATAACGGTTCAGACACCTTAGCAATCGCTACGACTGCCAATAATAGTAAAGGTAATGCACCTACTACATACAAACTGAGTGTCACACTTGTACGCATGACCATGTACAAACTGACAATGAACATCATTGGTGCCATAAAACCGATACGTAAAATATTTTGCAGGAACAACATGATCTGATAAGCATCGTTTGTTGTACGAGTGATCAATGAAGATACGCCTAGATTTTCGTATTCCTGATGCGAATAACTTTGGATCTTTTCGAACAAATCATCTCGAATATCTGCTACGATATTAGTCGTAATCCTCGAACCAAAATAACCTAACAAGATATTCAAAATAATACCGATTACAGTAATAACGATCATAAATATCCCTTGTTGCTTCACATAATCAAAATCATCATTGCGGATTCCTACATCGATCATACGTGCTAAAATCGTAGGAAGTCCTAATTCAATCAAAATAAAACCAAATATGCATATGAAATTGAAAAACAAGAATTTCTTATAACGCATGGTATAATGCCACATTAGTTTCACTTTCTCATCTCCTTTTAATCTTTTGTTACATTTTCATTACTAAAAATGATAGCACAACGAGCCTATTAATAGAACACTTCTCTCATAAAAAAGTCATTATGATTATAGCGGGATGATAAACATTGATTTTTTCTTTCAATCTAGTTGATTTCTATACTTATTTGCTGTTTTATGCTAGAATAACAATTAATTGTTGTATATTTTTTATACAGAAGGTACGGTTGAAAAAATATCCGAACAGATAAGCAAAAACGAGGCTTGTCTCTTTGACTCGAATCCAGTATTCTAGTCAAAGCATATGAAAAACCAGGTGGCTTGTCCCCTCGTTTTGTGTTGTCTAAAAAAATCAACTAGCTAAATCACTGCTTTACGCAGATAAAGGAGACAAAACAATGATCTATAAAGTTTATTATCAAGAAACAAAAGTACGCAACCCTAAACGGGAAGAAACAAAATCTCTTTACATTGAGGCAAAAAGCGATGTAGACGCTCGCCAACGTGTGGAAGAAAATACCCCATACAATATTGAATTCGTTCAACTTCTAGAAGGAAGTCATCTAGAGTACGAAAAAGAAAATGCTGATTTCTCATTAGTGGAGTTTTAATATGAAACTTTCCATCAAAAATAACGAGACAGGCGTCTTTGCTATTGGTGGATTAGGTGAAATCGGGAAAAATACGTATGGGGTACAATTCCAAGATGAAATCATTTTGATTGATGCCGGGATCAAATTCCCGGAAGACGATTTACTTGGAATTGACTATGTCATTCCCGACTACAGCTACATCATACAAAACTTACACAAAGTAAAAGCCTTGGTGATTACTCACGGGCACGAAGACCACATCGGCGGAATACCCTACTTGCTGAAACAAGCAAATATTCCTATCTATGCTGGTCCTCTCGCATTAGCGTTGATCACAAACAAATTAGATGAGCATGGCTTGCTTCGAGATGCAGAGCTCCATGAGATCAATGAAGATACGATCATCCGTTTTAGAAAGACTTCTGTCAGCTTTTTCAGAACGACCCATAGTATCCCAGATGCATTAGGGATCGTGGTGAAAACACCTTCTGGAAATATCGTAGCGACTGGAGACTTCAAATTCGATTTCACTCCTGTTGGCGAACCAGCAAACTTGCATAAAATGGCTCGTATCGGGGAAGAAGGAGTCTTGTGCCTTTTATCTGATAGTACAAATGCTGAGATTCCAACATTTACTAAATCAGAAAAAACGATTGGGCATTCTATTTTGAAGATCTTTTCAAAAATCGAAGGACGTATCATTTTTGCCAGCTTTGCTTCTAACATCTTCCGTTTGCAGCAAGCAGCAGATGCCGCTGTGGCAACTGGTCGTAAAATCGCTGTTTTCGGACGAAGCATGGAAAATGCCATCGTCAACGGTCAACGTTTAGGATATATCAAAGTTCCAGACGGCACATTTGTAGATGCACACGAAATCAATCGCTTGCCTGCCAATGAAACGATGATCCTATGTACAGGTTCTCAAGGAGAAGCGATGGCCGCGTTGAGCCGCATCGCGAATGGTACTCACCGTCAAATCCAAATCCAGCCAGACGATACAGTGATCTTTTCAAGTTCACCTATTCCTGGTAATACAACAAGTGTCAATCATTTGATCAATTTGCTGTCTGAAGCTGGTGCAGAAGTGATTCACGGAAAAATCAATAACATCCATACTTCCGGTCACGGTGGACAAGAAGAACAAAAATTAATGCTTCGTTTGATGAAGCCAAAATATTTTATTCCTGTCCACGGAGAATTCCGCATGTTGAAAGTACATGCTTCTCTAGCACAAGATGTAGGTGTTCCTGCAGAAAACTGCTTCATCATGGAAAATGGCGATGTTTTAGCGTTAACTAGCGATTCTGCGCGTCCTGCTGGGCATTTTGTGGCTGGAGATGTGTATATCGATGGTAGCGGGATCGGTGATATTGGTAATGTCGTTTTACGTGACCGTCACCTGCTTTCAGAAGAAGGTCTTGTATTAGCTGTCGCGACAGTGGATATCAAGAAAAAAGAAATCTTGGCTGGTCCAGATATTCTCTCTCGTGGATTTGTCTACATGCGAGAATCAGGAGAAATGATCAATGAAGCTCAGCGAATCTTATTCCACGCTTTAAGAGAATGTTTGAATGGACCTGACTGTTCAGAATATAAATTGAAAGAAGCGATGACTGGCGCGCTTCAGCCTTTCTTATTCGAACGTACAGAAAGACATCCAATGATTTTGCCAATGGTAATGACACCAGATGAAGAATAAATAAGAGGTTATGAAATCAGCACCTTGTCCTGAATATAAGAGAAAACAAATGAAAAACATGAGAAGCCATTTTTGTTTGTTCTTATTCCTTGATACAAGGTGGCTCTTTCATAGCCTCTTAAATTTATTTACTTTTTCATACAAAAAAATACCTGCCACAAGAGAAATTGTCTCTTGTGGCAGGTATTTTTGTTACTCGCTTTGTTCTCTCGTAAAAATTGATGTCTACCATCAATTTGATTTACAGATAAAATTAAGCTTTTACAACGTTTGCAGCTTGTGGGCCGCGGTCTGATTCTTCAACGTCGAAAGTCACTGCTTGACCTTCTTCTAATGTTTTGAATCCGTCACCTTGGATAGCTGAGAAGTGAACGAATACGTCGCTTCCATCTTCACGTGAGATAAATCCAAATCCTTTTTCAGCGTTGAACCATTTTACTGTTCCGTTTTCCATAATAATATCCTCCTCGTGCCAAAAGCACTAATTTAAATTGTAACATTGCTCGTGTACGATAGAGGTGCAACAGATGTTTCAACTTCTATTCCCAAACAAAATTACAATATAATTGTACACTTGCTTCATTTTTTTTGCAAGAAAGCAACTTACTTCTCTTCCATCATTCCTTCTTCTCTCAAACTAAAATATCGTTTGCGTCCGATGATCAAGTGGTCCAGTACAGTGATCCCCATCATTTCTCCACACTTTTGTATCCTTTTGGTAAAATTCATATCCTGCTGCGATGGAATAACATTACCAGAAGGATGATTATGCGCTAAAACGATCCTTGCTGCACAATAACGTACAGCATAATGGAAAATTTCTCTAGGATGAGCGACTGACTGATTCAGCGAACCGATGAACACTGTTTTTTTTAAGATCACTTGATTCTTCGTGTCCAAATAAATACAAACCAAATGTTCTTGTTTGTGATCTTTCATTTCCAGAATCAATTGCTGGGCCAATTCGTAGCTGGTACGAACCGGTGGAGCCGCTCTTTCATGATCCGTCTGAATTCGTCGACCTAATTCGATCAAGGCTTTGATTTCGATTGCTTTCACGCGTCCTATCCCTCGAATCTCTTCTAACTCATGCAAAGTAGCCTGTCGTAAAGAGGCCAGTCCTCCAAACGTTTTTAACAGATTTCCAGCAATCGACATCACACTATAAGGGTGTTGACCGGTACGCAGTAAGATTGCCAAAAGCTCCTGATCCGATAAAGCTTCCGCGCCATAAATTTCCATACGTTCCCTTGGTAAAGAGCTAGTAGGTACTTCTTTGATCAATCGTTTTCCCAAAAAAACATCTCCTTTCTATCTTATCTAAAATAAGATACGAAAAGAGATGGATTTTTATTTTAACAATGCAGGGATTTCATGTAAAGAAGAAACAACCCCAGCTGTTTTTTTGATCAATTCTTGGGATGGTGGAAGCAGATCTGGTACCATGACTACCGGGATCTCAGCCGCAGAAGCTGCTAAAATACCATTTTGTGAATCTTCTAAAATCAATGTTTCTTTCTTCGCTGTACCTAGCTTCTGATTAGCTAACAAGAAAATTTCTGGGTCTGGTTTTGCTCGTTGAACATTTTCTGCAGAAACAATCGTCTCAAATCGTTCAAACAGATTGTTCTTCTTCAATAAAAGTTCAATGACTGCTCGTTGGTTACTGGAAGCGACAACTTTGGGAATCTGATGTTCTTCTAAAAAAGAGAGGAGTTCCAACACACCGGGCTTCATTTGTACCGCTCCTTGCGAAAAACGTTCAAGCGTTTCCTGGTATGAATCATCTATGAATCTTTGTACACTTGTTTTGCCAAATTCCGAGAAAATCATATGATAATTCGCCCATACTTCTTCATCTGAAACACCTAAGAATTTTAAATACAGGTCTTTATCATAAGGAAA
Source organism: Enterococcus faecium (assembly GCF_029023785.1). Lineage (NCBI taxonomy): Bacteria > Bacillati > Bacillota > Bacilli > Lactobacillales > Enterococcaceae > Enterococcus > Enterococcus faecium. Next base: position 1,929,718 of record NZ_CP118955.1, read on the forward strand.
ACCCATCTTGTCTGCTACTACTTGTGTGGCTTCGTAATACACTAACTCTGTGTCGAACAGCAAACCATCCATGTCAAAAATCACTGCATTATACTTCATGATCTCCTCCTAATTGTATTAATAAATGGCGAACTTCTGAAATGAAATAAAGTGAACCGGTCACAACTAATACGTCTTCATTTGTCATCTTTTCCAATATATCTGCTAATCCGAATTGCCACAATGAAACGATTGATACTCTCTCACTTGCTAAATCTGATACTTCACTTAATTCGATGGCTTTTGGATGTTCAAAGGTCGTCAAATAAATATGGACATTTGGTACTTGCTGCAATCGTTCTAGCATTTCTCTAACATTTTTAGTTCGTAAGGCGGAAAACAAAATGTTGATTTGATATCCTTTGAATTCTTTTTTCAAATTCTCAACAAGCCGGTTCATTGCATGCGTATTATGGGCACCATCTAAAACAACTAATGGCTCGTTACTCAAACGCTCCATTCTTCCTGGCCATCGAGATTTCTTCAATCCCTTCAAAACATCTTTTTCTCGGAAAGGCAGCTTTTCCAATTGACAGTAAACAAAATACAATTCGATGGCTACTCCTGCATTTTCAGCTTGATGTTGCCCTAAAAGCGGAGTGGTTAATTGAGGGATCTTTCCTATTTCATTAAAAAATTCAAATACTTCTCCCCACATCTCATCAGGATGCAGATAGTTTATTTTATAATTTTCCCCGTATACATAAAGCGGTGCATTTTTTGCTTTAGCTGTTTGTTGGATGACAGTAAAAGCTTCTGGGGCAATATTTCCTGTTACTACTGGAACGCCTTGTTTGATGATTCCAGCTTTTTGTGCAGCGATTTCTTCAATTGTATCTCCAAGTATTTCGGTATGATCAAGTCCAATCGTTGTTATTCCCGTCAGCATTGGTACAGCTACATTGGTAGAATCCAATAAGCCGCCTAAGCCAACTTCGATAATCGCTACGTCCACTTTCTTCATCAAAAAATAATCAAATGCCATTGCTGTTAATGTCTCGAATTCAGTAATACCAGCTACTGCTTCAAATTGATCAAGTTGTTTGATCAGTGGCTGATATTTTTTTACAAGCTGGATCAAATCATTGTCTGGAATGCTTTTGCCATTGATTGCGATCCGTTCATTGAACGTTTCGATATAAGGTGAAGTAAATGTACCTACTGTCAGCCCAGCCTCTTCTAATAGGCTTCTCAAATAAGCTACAGTAGAACCTTTTCCGTTTGTTCCAGCGATATGGATCGTTTTTACTTTTCTCTCTGGATGCCCTACCACTTCTAATAAAGCTTCGACTCGGTCAAGGCCAGGACGTGAACCAAATGGTAATCGACTATGGATCCATTCTATTGCTTCTTCAATCGTCATCAACAATTCCCCCATTTCTCTTTTATTATAACAAATAGAACACATAAGAAAAATAAAAGTATGACAAAGAGAAAAGAAACAGAGAGAGGAACGATTTTATCAACTACTTTATTGACTCTTGATACATGATCCACCTCCCTCCTTCTCCTACATAATAAGAGTAGACTAAAAAAGAGATGCGACAAAATTTATGTCACATCTCCTTATGAATCGAAGCTAAGAGTGAGGCTCAAACTCTTTCCTGTAACGATGTTCAATCAGCTAGCTTTTAGTAATAGCTAGCTGATTGAACACTCTCTTTTTCTATTCTTATTGAATAGTACGCAAACTTTCGATTCGTTCTTTGACAGCCGTTTGCTTCTCTAAATAATCTTTTTCTTTTGCACGCTCTGCCTCTACTACTTCTTCCGGCGCGTTAGAAACAAAACGTTCATTAGAAAGTTTTCCTTGGACACGTTTTACTTCGCTTGTCCACTTTTCCAGTTCTTTTTCTAATCGTTTGATTTCTTCTTCAATATTGATCAATCCTGCTAACGGCAAGAAGATTTCTGCACCTGTCAGAACAGCTGACATCGCTAGATCTGGCGCAGTGATCTCACTTGATATTGTCAACTCTTCGGGATTACAGAAGCGTTCGATATAGCTTGTATTTTCAACTAAAAATTGATCGATTTTAGCATCGTTTGTTTTAATTAGCAACGTAATTGGTTTAGACAATGGTGTATTCACTTCTGAACGAATATTTCGAACGGCTCGAATCAATTCTTTCAATACTTCCATCCCTTTAGAAGCTGTTTCATCATCAAACTCTGGACGTACAACAGGATATTCTGCCACTACTAGAGAATTTCCCTGATGAGGAATATGTTCCCATATTTCTTCTGTAACGAATGGCATGATTGGATGCAATAAACGTAGGATCTGATCAAGTGTATGGACTAAGATGCTACGGGTGGTTTGTTTTGAAACAGCATCATCTCCATAAAGTACTTCTTTACTCATTTCGATGTACCAGTCACAAAAATCATCCCAGATAAAGTTATACAGTTGTCGACCTGCTTCACCAAATTCAAAACGATCAAATAGCTCAGTTACTCGTTCGATCGTTTCATTCAAACGAGTAAGGATCCACCGGTCAGCCACTGATTTTTCTCCAGATAAATCGATCTCTTCTACGGTCATTCCTTCGATATTCATGATAACGAAACGTGAAGCATTCCAGATTTTGTTGATAAAGTTCCAAGAAGCATCCATTTTTTCATAGCTGAAGCGGACATCTTGTCCTGGTGCAGAACCATTCGATAAGAACCAGCGGAGAGCATCTGCTCCATACTTTTCGATTACTTCCATCGGATCGATTCCATTACCTAATGATTTACTCATCTTCCGCCCTTGTTCGTCACGAATCAATCCATGAATCAAGACATTCTCAAATGGACGTTCGCCAGTAAATTCCAAGCTTTGGAAAATCATTCTGCTTACCCAGAAGAAAATGATGTCATAACCGGTTACTAAAGTGCTAGTAGGGAAGTATCGCTTATAATCTTCGCTTTCCGTATCTGGCCAGCCCATTGTTGAGAAAGGCCACAAAGCTGAACTAAACCAAGTGTCTAAAACATCAGGATCTTGTACCCAGTTTTCACTATCCGCTGGTGCTTCCATCCCTACATACATTTCACCTGTTTCTTTGTGATACCATGCAGGAATTTGATGTCCCCACCATAATTGTCGTGAGATTACCCAATCATGGACATTTTCCATCCAACGTAAAAACGTTTGATTGAATCTTGGAGGGAAGAATTCCACTGCTTGATCTGTTTCTTGGTTATCAATGGCTTTTTTCGCTAACGGCGCCATTTTTACAAACCATTGAGTAGACAGCCGAGGTTCAACAACGACACCTGTCCGCTCGGAATGACCCACACTGTGGATCATCGTATCGATTTTAATCAATCGACCGATTTCTTTCAGATCTTGCACGATTGCTTTACGAGCAGCAAAACGTTCCATTCCAGCATATTTTCCTGCTAGTTCATTCATCGTACCATCATCATCCATAACATTTACGCGTGGAAGATCATGACGATTACCTACCTCAAAGTCGTTTGGATCATGTGCTGGAGTGATTTTTACTACACCTGTCCCGAATTCCATATCTACATATTCATCTGCAATGATTGGGATTTGTTTATTGACTAAAGGTAGAATCACTTTTTTGCCGATGAGCGCTTGATAACGCTCGTCTTTTGGATGAACAGCAATCGCCGTATCTCCCAACATCGTTTCTGGACGGGTTGTCGCAATTTCTACTACGCCTGATCCATCTGCTAGTTCATAGCTCATATGATAAAAGGCGCCTTCGATATCTTTATGAATAACTTCGATATCAGATAGAGCTGTTCGTGCTTGAGGATCCCAGTTGATGATATATTCACCACGATAAATCAAACCTTTTTCGTATAAGGTAACAAAAACTTTACGTACTGCTTCAGATAATCCATCATCTAATGTAAAACGTTCCCTACTGTAATCTAAAGATAAGCCCATTTTAGCCCACTGTTCGCGGATGTGGCTCGCATACTCTTCTTTCCATTCCCACACTTGATCGATGAACTTTTCACGACCTAGATCATAACGAGAAATCCCTTGCTCTCTAAGCTTCGCTTCTACTTTTGCTTGTGTCGCGATTCCTGCATGGTCCATACCAGGCAGCCATAAAGTATCATATCCTTGCATTCTCTTTTGACGAATCAGCATATCTTGCAAGGTCGTATCCCAAGCATGCCCTAAATGAAGTTTTCCAGTAACATTTGGGGGCGGGATTACGATTGAATAAGGTTTTGCTTTTTTATCTCCGCTCGGTTTAAACAAATCTTGTTCTAACCAATGCTGATAACGTCCAGCTTCAACTTCTTGCGGATTATATTTTGTTGATAGGTTATTTTCTTCCGTCATGCTGTTTTCCTCCTTTAAACTAAAAAACGTCCTAAAATACTTTCGTATTCTAGGACGTATGATTTACGCGGTACCACCTAAATTGCAATAATCAATCATTATTGCCTCTCAAGTGAGTTAACGATCACGACTCGTCTATCTCTACTCCATTCAAGACAGAAACTCCCAAGCTACCTTCACTGGTTGTCATTGAGAACCTTTCAGCAGATAGTTCTCTCTCTAAGAATGAATGTGCCAGTTACTCCTCTTGTTCAGCGTTATGCTTCATTCTACAATGGTTTTTTTTTTTAGTCAACAAGTGGTCGTGAAAAAACCACTTCATTTAGTACTAAAAAATTTTTGAAAGAATTACGACGAGTTCTCGCAAGATCAATAAGCCTACTCAAATTTTCCTAAGAAAAAACTTCTGAGTAATTCTCATCAAAGTAAATAAGCGTCTGCAACTCGGTTGTCAAATCAATGTATTGAACATTGACATAAGCTGGGACAGTTACTCTGTCAGGCGCAAAATTAAGTATAGCGGTTACATTTCCTTTGACAATTTCATCAATAGCAGATTGTGAATATTTACTTGGTACCGTAGAGATTGCTACTGTCACATTTTTTGCTTTGGCTATCTCCGCGAAACGATCAATCGGATAGATCATTTCTCCATCAATTACTCGATTGATCAGTGCTGGATCATTATCAAAGACGCACACGATATTTAGATTTTCATTTCTTCTAAAATTGTTGTGTTTCAATGCTTTGCCAAGATTTCCATATCCTACTAATGCGATTCGTTTTTCTTCTTTAGTATTAAGGATATTATTGAATACATCGATAAGAAAAGGGACATCATAGCCATATCCGCTTCTGCCTAGCTCGCCTAATTGCGAGAAGTCTCTGCGGATCGTTGCAGAAGGAATTTGGGTGATTTCGCTGAACTCATTTGATTTGATTCTACTTATACCTGAGTCATCCAGCATCTTCAAGTAGCGTAAATATAAAGGTAATCTTTTCGCAGTTGCTTTTGGCAGTGTATCTGTTTTTTCTCGCATAACGACGCTCCTTGTTAATAATTTCACATATTTAGTGTAACATGTTTCTAACACGGGAGCAAGGTTACAAGTAGGAAGGAAAAGGGTGTGAGACAAATAAAACGGTGTTCAAAAGCTTGCATCTGCGGTAATAAGCTCAACCAAACGTAAAATATGAGGAACTATTTTTGTTTGGCTGTTCTTATTACTTGATGCAGGGCAGCTTTTTCACAACCTCTGATACACGGTGTTCCAGAAGTAACTTCTTCGAAAAATAAGCCGAAATTTCACAAAAATTTGAAAAGCAATTTTCGTAAATTCCTTCTTATTTCTTGAAGCTGCCCACTTCTGTCACAACCTCGCTATTTCATGGGAAATTCTCTTTTTTATATCATTTATCAACTGTAGCTTGATCTCTAAATAAAATTTTATTTTTCAGTTAGTAAAAAAGAACCGGCTTTTCCATAACTTCTTGATAAATGGTATTCAATCAGCTAATCTTCGACATTAGTTCAAAAACGGTAAAATACATGGAGCTATTTTTTCGTTTTGTTTCTCTAATACTCTGGTCAAAACACTATTTTCATAACCTCTTATAGCAATTCTGAAAATTCTTCAGTTTTTTCATTAGACGATTCTGCTTGTATCTCTTCCATCTTCAAGCCAGCTAGTGCTCGTTGGATCATTTCATCTATTGCTAAACGCTCTTCATATTGATGGACCTTTTCCAGTTGAGGGCGTGTTTTTGGCTGTGGAGGAGCAAAAATCGTACAGCAATCTTCAAAAGGCTGGATAGAAAGATTAAATGTATCGATCTGTTCTGCTACTTCAATGATTTCAAGTTTATCCATTGTCGCTACAGGCCGAATGATTGGCGTATTCGTTACTTCATTGATAGCCACCATACTTTGCAAAGTTTGTGAAGCCACTTGACCTAATGATTCACCATTCAAAATGACTAAACCATGACGAATACGGCGAATTTCATCGGTCAAACGCAACATCATTCGACGAGTAATTGTCATCCAATATCCTTGTGGCACTGACTTTTTGATTTCTTCTTGAATCTCGGTAAATGGCACTTCGATAAAATGGATCGTTCCCACATAAGGTGCTAGTTTGGCTGTTAGATCTTTTGCTTTTTGCAGTGCTTGTTCACTTGTATACGGCGGACTAGCAAAATGAACAGCTTCAATTTCCACTCCCCGCTTCATGGCAAAGTACCCTGCTACAGGAGAATCAATCCCCCCAGAAAGCATAAGCATTCCTTTTCCGCTTGTTCCTACGGGCAATCCTCCAGCTCCCTTGATCGTTTCATACGATAGATAAGCGCCATCACGCCGAATCTCTACACGTAATGGAATATCTGGTTGACGCATTTGAACTTGGATATGCGGGAAAATATCAAAAACAGCATTACCTAATGTTTGATTCAATTCATTACTTGTCAATTCAAATTGGTGATCGCTTCTTTTAGCGATAATTTTAAATGTTTCTTTCCCAGTATAAATTTCTTTCATGATGTCTTGAACAGCTTGTTTCAAAACTTCGACATCTTTTTCTACACGAATACTTGGAGAGAAATTTTGGATCCCAAATATTTTTGCTAGTTTTGGAATAACTAGCTGCCCGTCTGCGCCATTCAATAAAAGATGCATCCGGTCCCGATCAGCATGGATTTTGATTTCTGGAAAGTCTTTCAAAGCTTGTCTGACATTTTGTGCTAGTTGCATGATAAAGCTTTTTCGATTCTTTCCTTTTGTCGAAAGTTCCCCATAACGGACCATAATTTCACTGTATTTCACAAGAACACTCCTCTTTTAATTGATTGCAGAAAATTTCTTATAAAGCTGCTTGAAAATAATCATAAATTGCTCGACTTCTGCAAGCGAATTGTTTTCATCTAAGCTGATTCGAACAGCAGATGTAGCCAGATCATTTGGTACATGCATTGCGTGCAATGTACTGCTTGCCATATGTTTACGTGAGGAGCAGGCACTAGTAGTAGAAACAAATATTTGTTTTTCTTCTAAGGCATGGACGAGAACTTCGCCGCGAATTCCTTTTAGAGCAAAACATAAAATATGCGGTGCATAGTCAGTTCCTTCTGAAAAAATCGTCACTTTCTCATACGTCTTCAACGCATTGATTAGAGCTACTTTTAAGCGTTGTGTCTGCTCAGGTTTTTGTTCCTTTATCTCTAATGATAAACGTAAAGCTTTAGCCATAGCCACAATACCTGGAACATTTTCTGTCCCACTTCGCTGATTTCTTTCTTGCCCTCCACCTGTCAGTAATGGTGCTAAACGACGACCCTTTTTCCAATAAATGAAACCAGTTCCCCGTGGGCCATGGAATTTATGAGCTGAAAATGTTGCAAAATCAACTCTTTCTGTCAACCATTGCGAGAATGGTACTTTTCCAATCGCCTGAACAGCATCTACATGGAAATGAATTTTAGGAAAATCATCCAAAAGATCACTGATTTCCTGGATGGGCTGAATCGATCCTACTTCATTATTCACAGCCATAACAGAGACTAATACTGTCTCTTTTCTTATTAATTCTTTCAATTCGTCGACACGTACAAATCCGCGTTTATCCACTGGGGCGATACTTACTTCGATTCCTAATTCTTTTAATTGTTCTGCTGTCTCGCTGACGGCCGGATGTTCGACTCCTGAAATGATCATATGATTCCCATATTCTCTTTTTTCGATCATCGTTCCTTTTAATACCCAGTTATCTCCTTCTGTTCCGCCTGAAGTAAAATAGATTTCTTCTGGTTCTACATGGATCAAATCAGCGATCTGCTTTCTTGCTTGCTGCAACAACCGGTTAGCTTGATTGCCTAAATCATGCAAGCTTGATGGATTCCCAATAATCCGCTGACTGGTTTTTACATATGCATCTAAGCTTTGCGGAAAGATTGGGGTTGTTGCACTGTTATCAAAATATATCATAAGAAACCCCTCTTTTTTGAAATTCTTTTCTATTATAACGGTTGTCCAAGGTGCTTTCAAGAGCAGGTGAAATTTTCACTTGTTTCAATTTTCAAATATACAAAAAAAGACAAGAACAAGACAATAATCCGTCTTGCTCTTGCTGGTTTACTAACTTTTTTGCTTTATACTAAGTCTGGATGATTAAAATAAAAATCTTCGATGCGTTTGAAAGCACCAGGTTCTACTCGCTCTAATGCTGTACCGATTTCGTCTAATGCTTCTTGATAGTGATATTCTTTATTGAATAAATAGTAGCTTTTATCAATTGCTTCTCTCACTTCTTCGTGTGTATGACGATAACGATTTGCATATTGGAGCATTTGCTCCGTTAATGCTGCTGCATCTACTAAATCATGTGTCTTCTTATCTAATAATTCTAGATCTTCTTCACATAGAGCAACTAAACGATTGACCTCTTCCATGTTTACTCGAATTTTATTCAAGACAACACTTAGTTCTTCAATACGGTCAGTAGCAACAAAAAAGAATTCTAGGTAATCATTCGGCAAGCCAGGCAAACGTTGTTTTTCTACAAAACGTTTCAAACTGCGCAATTTGAATTCGAATGTATCGATCTTTTCTTGCGCTTCTTTTTCGCCTTTTCTCAATTCATGTAATGAGTCGTCGATCTCTACTTGTTGCTTTTCGATATCTTCTAAGACTTTGAAGACTGTTTTATAGAACGTGCGCACTTCTGAATAAGGAATTTCGTGTTGACGGATCTGTGGAATCATCTGTTCATTTTGACGTTCCATTTCTTCCACTTCGGTTTGGAAACCTCGTACACGGCCAATTTCATTGTGGTTCAATGTATAGCTTTGAGATGTGTGATCCAGCTCAATCAATAATTGACGGTTATTCTTTGTTGTATGTTTGATATACTCTGCAATCGTTGATTGGTTAGTTTTTACATATCTCTGAGCTTCCATTTCCCGTTCTAAGATATCATATAACGAATCAATCAAATCAGCTGTTTCACGGTTTTCAAATTCGACCGTTTCAACTTCTGTTTTTTCAAGATTGGCTAATGAATTTTCAATTCTTCGACTTACTTTTGCGATATCTTCAGCAAGATCTTCTTCTGGGAATACATATTGTTCTTCCATCAATTTCTCGTAAGTATCACTGATTTCTTCAAGTTGTTCAGGGAAAGTGGTATGGAGCTCCTCATACAGCGGTGGAATTTTTTTCATCAGAGCTTCCACTTCATACGTATGTTTTTCTGCTTTATCCAAAACCTCGCGGGCTTCAACAGGGTCTCCAGAAGTGTTTAAAGTCACAAACTGCGTAAATTCTTTTTCGATCACTTTGATCTGTTTTTGCAATTCAAAAAGAGCTGGTCCGTATTCATGCTCGTCTTCTCTGACTTTTTCTTTCAGTTCTTCATAGACGTCAAGTGCCTGCTGAACAGCTAGTGAGTTGCGTTCTTCCGTTTCCCGCAATTCCTTTAGACCTTCACGGATTTCCGTCACTTGTTTCTCCATTTGGTCCATTGTAGCTTCTGCTTCAACAACTGCTTTTTTTCCTTTTAAGAACCGAAAACTTTCATTGAGGTTTTCCACTTCGAAAATTTGACTTTCTAGTTCAGCGAACGAGGAAGTAGATATGTCATTCCATTTTTGACTCCATTCACGAAAGGTATTTTGGCTTTGCCCAACCAGATGCATTTTTTTAACATCATCGACTTCTTCAATCACTGGCAAGTCAAATAATTCTTCCTTGCGTTTTTCTAAGGCATCCAATCGATCTTGGTTTTTTTTCTTCATCAAGTAACTAACCAAAAAGACGACAATGGCGACTATAATGATTGCAATGACGATTCCGATGATAACATTATTTCCCATTTATGGTTCCTCCGTTTTCAGTATGCATCTTTTATGCAACAGATGGCGTTCTGCTTGGCATAAATCCAAATAATACGTCTCTCGTGCAAAAGACATCTATTCTAGATTATATCATACTATTTTCATGCATTCACTAACTTAAACGAAAATCTTTTGTTTTTCCATCGTATAAAGATAACAAAAATAGTGAAACTCTGATCACTCTTTTTCATTTGTGCACATGCCTATATCAGCGGATTTCTTCTTAGCAATCGCTTCTTGAATCTGACGTTGGATTTCTGCCGCGATTTTAGGTTCTGGAGCATATTCCATCTGCCAGTTTTCAGGTTTCAACACTTTATTTGTTACAGGGTCATAATGAGGTTTTCCATCTGGAAATAATTTCCCCATATTTGCCTGATGGACGATTTCGAACATTCGATCAGGCACTATTCCTAGTAATGAAAAAGAACCATAAGTAAAGTAAAGGATATCTGTCAGTGCATCTACTTGTTCAACCAGCGGATCACTTCCCCACTGTGTTTTACCAAGTATTTTTTCTTCTGCTTTATCTAATGCTTCGTGCAGCAGCATAACAGCTTCATGCAGTTGTTCTTTATTAGGTGAAGTAGCTGCAACAAATTCAACAAGTTCTTCTATTTTGAACGCAGCACGTGTATGAGCTTCATTTTCTGTAAAAGCCGTGGGTATCTCTGGTCTTCTTGGATCAAAAGTTTTGTGGAATGTTTCTACTTTTTGAAAAGGTGTCTCTGCTTCCATACTGATTTTTTCCTTCTTTCATTGACTAATAAATCAGACCGAAGTGTTTCAGTCCTTCGTATATCCCATCTTCTTCATTTGATTGAGTCACAAAGTCTGCAGCATGTTTTACTTCGATCTGAGCATTCCCCATGGCCACTCCAATTCCTACACCTTTCAGCATCTCGATATCATTGTAATGATCGCCGAATGCCATAATTTCTTCCATTTCAATTCCGACAGCATTTGCGAAAGCTTGGATGCCTAGTAATTTTGAACCACCTTTTGGGATGATATCTACAGTATACGTATTTGAACGCTGAAACGTACACTCGGGAAAGCGATGTTCTAACTTTTTCTGTTCTGACTCCGGACTGAGCAATATACATTGATAAATTGGTTCTTTTAATATCTCTAACGTTTCATAACGATCCTTTTGTCGGTGAGGGCTAAAAACCTGGAGGATTTTTTTCATCAGACGTACCGGGAATTTACGCGGTAAAAAGCTGACTAGTCGCTTGATAAAAATCGATTGTCCTAATAGCATCGTCGTTGATCCATCTAACCGATTTCTCGCACCAAAAACGATTTGTCGATGGTTCTCATCTGCAAATTCAACAATATGTTCCAATACTTTTTGTTCAAAAGGGTGGTCGATAATCGTGCGATCTGCAGTAAAAACCAGTTGACCATTATACACGACATACATATCTAATTCCAATTCATCAATGATTTCTTTGATCTTTACTGGGCTGCGCCCCGTTGCTACACCGCATAAAATGCCGTTTTTCCGAGCATATTCAATTGCTTGTTTTGTTGATTCCAACGCTTTTGAACGATTGGTGACCAATGTTCCGTCAATATCAAAAAAAATAGCTTTGATCATAGACTTCGCCCCTTTCTTGAATAAAATAAGCCCTTAAAACAGATCCATTTGGGTTGGATTGAGTCCATCTGGCTTGATATTTAATATTTTTTGCAGTGCTAATGCATTTTCAGCCGCATCACCACCAGAATTATTATTAAAAATCACACCTACCTCTTTTGTCTTAGAATCAACTACTTTGACTTCATGTGCTAGTTCTTGCAGTTCTTTTTCTGAATAACGATATAACGTTCTTTTTTTACGCCACTCTTTATCATTTGCTTGCCATCCTTGCGCATTCCTACCATGGAATCGAAAAAGAGCAAAGTTCGGATTGGTGACAAATGGATCAAAAGGAATCGTTGTATTCAGCAACTGTGGCTCATCGATGATGGCTAAAGAAAAAGCGGCTCTAGACATAAAGTTTCTTGTACGTTCAAGAAATTCATCGCTGTACCAAGAATAATCCCGCAATTCTATAGAAACAGGATAACCCTCAAACCACTTTCTAAGTTTGCGCAAGTACTGGACATTTTCTTTCGTACATTTGAATGATGAGGGGAATTGGACTAAAAAGCAAAACATCTTTCCAGCATCTACCATTGGCGACATAACATCTAAAAAATGCGCAATCATCTCTTCTTCGGTCTGATAATAAGGCTTCCAGTCTCCTTGACCGCTGATTCCTTGATAGACTTTGACTACAAAGCGAAATGATTCAGGTACTTCACTTATCCAATTCTCAACTGAGGACTTTCGGGGAATTCCATAATAGGCAGTATCTAATTCCACTAAGGGTAGAAACCCTGCATATTCATAAAGAGTGTTATTCTTTTTACCAGTTAATTTGTCATGTTCTTTAAACGATGTTAATCCGATTCTGATCATTTCCGGCCACCTTCGTGATTGATTTCCTTGGCTGCTTTCTTGTAAAAGAAACTCAACCAGATACTCCATTGTATTAGGAGGTCAAGGTTGAGTCTTTTCCATTTTAATAAGGTCAGCTTTTTTATGATAAGTTAGGCTATTCGTTATTCTTCACTGATAGCAAAACTCTTTTATATAGTATACAATAAGATTTAACGGCTATGCAAAATTATTCGTAAGGAAGTCTGTAAAATGAAAAAAATACTTGTACTACACACCGGCGGAACGATCGCCATGAAAGAAAACATGCTCACGGGCGGTGTTAGTCCTGATGTGGCAAACCCATTATTAGATGCAGAAATCACAATCCCCAAGCATGTAGAATTATTAGTTGAAGATATCTTCAATCTTCCCTCACCACACATCATGCCTTCTCACATGTTGGTATTAAAAGAACGTATCTTGTCCGCTTATGCATCAGGTATATCCGGAGTGGTGATCACACACGGTACAGATACATTAGAAGAAACTGCTTTTTTTCTTGATACAACGATTGGCAACAAATTACCAATTGTTTTGACTGGGGCAATGCGTTCAAGTAATGAACTTGGAAGTGACGGCCTTTATAATTTTGAAAGTGCGATTCGTGTCGCAAGTTGTGAAGAAGCGCTAGATAAGGGGGTTTTGGTGGTCATGAACGATGAGATCCATTCTGCACGCTACGTGACAAAGACCCATACCACAAATGTTGCTACTTTCCGAACACCTACATTGGGTCCCATCGGCTTAGTAACTAAGAATCGAATTTTATTCTTGCAGGAACTTTTAGAAACAAAGCGACTGGACATTTCCGCTGTAGATGGGACTATCCCGATCGTTAAAGCATATGCTGGGATGCAAGGGGACTTATTGGAAGCCATCGCCCATACGAAAGTAGACGGTTTGGTAATCGAAGCTTTAGGTGCGGGGAATCTCCCTCCACAAGCCTTAGCTGCTTTGGAAAAGCTTCTTGTCCAAAAAATCCCTGTAGTACTTGTTTCTCGTTGTTTCAATGGAATCGCAGAGCCTGTTTATGATTATGAAGGCGGGGGAAAAGAACTAGAAAAAATGGGGATTATTTTCTGTAACAGTATTAATAGTCAAAAAGCACGTTTAAAACTATTGATTGCTGTAAACTATGGTTTGTCGGGTGAAGAATTGATTTCGTTTATCCAAAACTAAACATCATTATCTAATAGCTAAACTTAAAAAGAGAGGCTGTGACAAAAATAGCTTCTTCGAAAACTAAGTCGAAAATTTACAAAAATTTGAGAAACAATTTTCGTAAATTTCTTCTTATTTCTTGAAGTTGCCCCCTTCTGTCACAACCTCTTTTTTATTTATTTTTCCATATAATATTTGCTTCACAATACAGCTGTTCTTGCATTCGGATTTCATGTTTTGTTTTGACACCATTTTCGATAGGGATTTGTTCAAAATGGCTTTCGATCTCATTCCCGTACTCTACTTCTTTATCAAATCGAATAATTACTTTTTCTGGAACATGCGTAGTCAAAAAGTCATATCCTAATACGTCAATGATCCAATTAAAATACATCGCATTATTAACATGCTGATTACTATCGATATCATAAAAACGAACACGATATGGCAACATGAAGCCCGAATCAATCTTTTCAATTTTTTCCTGACGCTTGATTTTCTTGATCTTCTCACTCTCAAAAGGAGCAATGATCTCTTCATTAACACTGCTCATTTTTCGATTCACAAAATCCATCAATACGAAAACAGATTCTATTTTGACTAATTCTTTCCCATCTTCATCATGGATCCAGAAGTTCCGATAACAGAAAAACTTATTGTACTCCATGGCTTGAGTCGTTACTGAGATTACTTCACCGACTCTAGGGAGACGATTAATCTCCATGGAATAATTCGTGATGACCCAAGTAAGTCCAAAGCTATTGACGAATTCACTGCCTCTTCCCAACTGGTCGCTTTGATCTTCAGACGTTTTGATAACTACTCCTAACATCGAAGGAAATGTCATCGTTTGGTTGATGTCACACTCATAATATGAAACTTCATGCTTTTTGGTATATTTTTTTGCCAAAAACACGCCCTCCTCTTAAAAATTTTCTAGTAATTGATCTACTTGGGAACCGTAACTTTCTCCAAACATATTCAAATGTGCCAAAAGATAATATAACTGGTAAATCGGCAGTCGGTCTTTCCATCCCTTTTCTAATGGAAATATAGTTTGATAAGCATCTAAAAATTCCGGTCGGAAACCACCGAATAACTGGCTCATTGCAATATCTTGTTCCCGATTCCCATAAGAAACAGCTGGGTCGACAAAAACTGGATGCCCTTGCTGGTCAAAGAACACATTACCACT
The DNA here is from genome assembly GCF_029023785.1 of Enterococcus faecium. Classification (NCBI taxonomy): domain Bacteria; kingdom Bacillati; phylum Bacillota; class Bacilli; order Lactobacillales; family Enterococcaceae; genus Enterococcus; species Enterococcus faecium. Next base: position 1,944,811 of record NZ_CP118955.1, read on the forward strand.
CCACAGGTCTCCGTGCAAGAGGCGTGGAGTGATCTTTTTTGGTTCAACCGATTTCAATACACGTTCTTTAAATCGCAGATACTTTTCTTGACGCTGTACATTCCATCGATTCGTTTCTTCTGCCAAAGAAATCTGGGATTCAAGCCGATCTTTAAAGAAAAAAGTCCACCAATCTTCTTCAAAAGAATTTTTCTGAACAAGTGTACCCAAATAGTTATCTTTACGAAAACCAAATTGTGGCGCTGTTTGCTGATGGAGATTAGCTAAAGCTGCAGCAAGATCTCGTTGATCCCCTTTTCCCGGCTCGATCCATTCCATTAACAAATAAGCGCCTTCACTTGTTTCACCTAGCATATACGTATCCGGTACACGTACGAATGCTGACAGTTCTTTTAATCCGTCTACTTCTGCTTCAAAAAATCCTTTTTTTACATTCGGATGGATTTTTAAAAAATAAGCACGATGTTCGGTTTTTATACGATAGGTCTGATTAACATCGCCACCAACAACTGGAATCACTTTACCATTTAATTTCAGATCAGATAAAACAGTTTGGATATCCATGACTTTCCCCCCTACTCCCAATTTTATTCTACTTCGTCATCATATTTTTAATGATAAAAGGATTATTTCCAATCCTTATCCTTTATTTAGAATTATAGCACAGGGACCATAAAAAACAGGGAATGGACTTTAAAGATAAAAAGAGCTGGCTTAAGCCAGCTCTTTTTATCTTTACTACATACTCTTCATTGAAATACTCGTCTATGCTAAAGCACCCATTGGATCCCACGGAGATAGAACAATTGGTTCTTCATTGAACGCATTTAATTGCTCTTTCGTCAATAAATCTTTTCTTACAACGATTTGGTACGTATATTCGTCCATCCAGGCATCACTCATAACAAAGAAGCCATTCTTTCCAACTTTTTCGCCCCAGCTATTTTCGACTTTCCATTTTGTTGATTGCCCGTCTACTAAGTCAACACCGGTCAATACCATCGCATGGGTCATCAGACTTTCTCCAAAATCTAAACGTTCAGCTTTAGTCATTGTAAAATCCGTATCAAATAGATCATCCATTGAATAAGCATCTAAGGCCATGATGCCACTAGTTCTAGTAGAAGATTGACCTACATCACAACCAAACCAAACAGATTCTCCTTCTTCAAGCTGAGCAATCGCTAATTTTTTGAAAGTTTCCATATCAACATTCAGATATTTGACTTCTTTCCCGCCAACGACATTTCCTAGCATCTCTACTGTATAAGAACGATTGAATGGTTTGTCTTTTGTTGGTGCATTGATCACGCTAACATAATCATCTAATTTTACACCGATGTATTTATCATAAAAAATTTGTGGTGTCAGTCCTCGGTCAAGATGATAGTTCTTTTCTTCATCGCGGTACTCAAAATCGAATTCTTTTGGAGGTGTTCCTAATGAGATAGCTAAGAAGTTATAAATGCTTTCTAGCATTTCTTCTTTCTTTTCTTCAATAGCGTCTAATGTTTCTCCTTGAGCAACCATTTTCCGTAACACTACTGCATCTTTACGCAGTAATTTGTTCAAGTAGTTATTCAAATCTCGAGAATTTGAACTATTCGCACTTTCCGGCATCACCGATTTAGGCACAACGCCATATTTTTGGAATAATGAAACGATCATATCCCATTGGCCGCCATCTTGTTGAGGAGTAGCGAGTAAGAAAGCTACTTTCCGGCTATCGATTGCCTCTTTTCCTGTTGCAATGATGTTTTCATAGAAATAATTTGCCTTTTCATATTTATCCCAGAAAAAAGTGTAATTTTGTGATAATTCAAACTCTTTTAAATGGAATTGATTCAGCATCTTATGACGGAATGTGTTCAGTGCAGCAAACATCCAGCAACGCCCCGATTGCATTTGATTAGCCACTTTCCCCGTAGCCAAATCTATAGAAAATACCGGTGTATTCTCCACATGTGCTGAAACATTTTCAGCAGAAGCAGTAATTCCGTTCTTCACAACTGCCCGCTGCAATGCCTGCTGTTTGATATTTGCTTGAAACTGTTTGTTAAATTTTGTTGTCATATCAGGCGTAATAGCTTTCATCCAATCATCCTTCCAAATCCAAGTTATACTTCGTATTTTACTCTTAAGAATTTAGAAATACAATCTCTTCTATGATGAAATTTTCATTTGAATGAGAATATACTTACAACTTCATGAAGAAAAATGTCATACGGTATACAATAGTTTTCAGATAAAAAGGAATATTTCTATGAGATAACGAAAATGGCCTGTATAATAAAGAAGAGGCCTAGAAGAACATCATACAATAAGATAGCTTTCAAAATACTCATTGAAAGAAGGAAATACTATAACGTAAGAAAGGAGATGAATAAAATGAAAAACCTGATTGCTGGCGGCTTTTTGTTTGTGGGTGGTGGCATACTTATGAATACAGATAACTTTGGGAATGTCATCCCTTTTCTTGGTGCAGCTTGTGCTTTGATTGGTGTAGGAATGCTGATTTATTTCGTATTTAGCGATGATGGGAAGTATGGTTGATTATGAGTAGCCAACTCTACTCTTTCGTAAAGATTACAACATACGTGACAAAAACAGAAAGCTTGATTCATCATAATAATAAAAGAAAAAGAAACCCAAGTGATTGGATTTCTTTTTCTTTGCATAAGCTTTATTTACTCCGGCAGTAGGACTCGAACCTACGACATCATGATTAACAGTCATGCGCTACTACCAACTGAGCTATGCCGGAATCAAGTACATGAATATAATATCAATTTCTTCTAAATAACGCAATACTTTTTTTGAATTTTTTTATTATATTATCAAAGAAACCGTTCGCATTTTTTGTTATTTTTATTTTTTCTAAAATCTGTTTTCCTATTAGAGAAACACATTTTTTCGAAAAAATTCTGTTGACAAATACATTAATATTCGTTATCCTATTATTTGTATTAATGATAATGCCGCTTTAGCTCAGCTGGTAGAGCGCTTCCATGGTAAGGAAGAGGTCGCCGGTTCAAGCCCGGCAAGTGGCTTCCTTAAACAGTGCAACATGTTGGTTTAACAATGTGTCTGCGCTGTTTTTTTATTTTATGACGTAAGAAATGAATGTTTATATTTTAATAGTACAAAGAAAGTCTATATGATAACTATAAAAAGGAGAGCAATATGAAAATTGTTTTTTTGCATGGTCTAGGCCAAGACGAACAATCATGGAAAGATGTAATCTCTTATCTACCCAATAGTTATTCTTGCAAAAGTCTTTCATTGTTCAATCATTTAAACAGCACAGACACTGCTACTTTAGACGACTTAACCAAATACATCGAAGTACAATTGAATCAGATAAAGGAACCTTTTATTTTATGTGGATTATCTTTAGGCGCTGTTATTGCTTTAAACTATCTTGCAACTCCTTCTCCATATTTAAAAAAGGTTGTTTTAGTCGCTCCACAATTTGAGTCTCCTAATCGCTTATTGCTTACTTTCCAGAATATTTATTTTTACTGCGTACCTTCTAAGATATTTGAAAAATTAGGTCTATCTAAAAAACAAACCCTTACCCTACTTCGTTCACTTGAAACATTAGACTGCAAAAAACAGCTTCGTACATCACGACTTCCTAAATTGATTTTATGCGGTACCAAAGATCATGCGAATAAACCAGCAGCAAAACGTTTATATAAACTTTCAACGAATGGCCGGCTACTCTTTATTAAAAACGGAAAACATGAATTGAATAGAGAAAAGCCAGAAATAATGGCACAAGCTATGCGATCTTTTATCGAAAATAGTTAATTTAAAAAAAGACGACAAAATGTGTCGTCTTTTTATTTACCATGGTAAGAATGTTGTCTTGTTTTTTCAATACAGCTTGATTGAGACTAGTTTTATGGACAATAGAGAGAAAGTTATTGTTTTATTCCAGAGAATTTTTCTGGTCGTAGATCTACTAATTGAACATGACTGTCTAAAGAACCACTTGGGCTTTCAAGAGTAAATACACCTAGACGTGGATCTAAAGAAAGGGTCATATGTTCATCCATGTACATTTTTGAATAATCTTTTATATAAACATCCCCAATATCACTATCTAATTGGAGTTTATAATCATTTTTTCTCTGTTCTTTATCAAGAAGAAGTAAACGAAAACTAGTATCTAAAGAGCAAACACCCATTTTAGAATATTCCCCAACGCCATCATCTAAATCCAATATAACTGTTGCGCCTTCATCAATATATTTTTGTAATCTTTCTTGTGCTTGTTCCGTAATTTTAAGATACATAACTAATACGCCCTCTTTCTTTTTCTTACAAAAGCATGCTAGCATATATTAATAAAATTATCTAAAGTCCTGCTCAAAACAAAAAGATGTAAGAAATATCTTATGATATTTCTTACATCTCAGAGTGTAGACTGATACTTTTGTCTACACCCTGCCCCTCTTTTTTAAAGGGTGGTTATGATTTGCTGATTTTATATATTAAAGATAGTTATTTTTTTAAGATAGAACTTTGGTCCTTTAGTAATATTACTCTAAGCTAACTACTTGTTATATGAATATAACTACTATAACTCCTTCTATGTTAAACAGGTATTACAAAATATCTCCATTGGAACCAATCACTTCTTTGTACCAATAAAAAGAGTCCTTTTTGTACCTTTCTAAGGTTCCATTTCCTTCATCGTCTTTGTCTACATAGATAAACCCATATCTTTTTTTCATTTCGCCTGTTGTAGCACTTACTAAATCTATGGGTGCCCACGTGAGATACCCAAAGCAATCTACCTGATCTTCTTCAATTGCAATCTTCATTTGTTGAATATGCTGTTTTAAGTATTCGATGCGATATTCATCATGTATGTTTTTATCATCTGTCAAAACATCTATGGCACCTAATCCATTTTCTGTAATTATGATAGGGAGTCCATATTTTCTATAAGTGTAATTCAGCAGATACCGTAAACCCGTCGGATCAATGGTCCATCCCCATTTACTAGTCACAAGATACGGGTTTTGAAGACCGCCAAATAAGGCACTCTTTTCTTCAGCTGCTCCTTCGTACTTCGCAACAGATGATGCATAATAGTTCATACCAATAAAATCAAGTGTTCCTTTAGAGAACATATATTTATCATTCTCTGTTATGGTCAACTTTATTCCTTGGTCTGCATATTCATTGATTTTATAGTCTGGAAACTTTCCTGTGCACATAGCATCTATTTGATAGAAATCTCGATCCATTTGTTTAAAAGCATTCATCACATTTGTTGGATTGCAATCTACTGGATAAACAGGTTCGATTCCAAATACGCAACCAATCTTGTTTTCTGGATCTATTTTTTTTCCTAAAACTATTGCCGAACAACTAGCCACTGTCATATTGTATCCGATCTCAGCCAATGTCTGCGATTTATTTTCGAGTTCAGAATACTTCAAACCTGCGATAATATACGTAAAAATATCTGTAGCTTCTGTTTGAGGATCAATATGATTCATTTCATTAAATGTAACCCAATAGTGGACTTTTCCTTTTAAAGATTCAAACATAGTTTGACAAAATTTCAAATAAAGTTCAATTACTTTTCGATTAGTCCATGAACCATACTTTTGGACTAAATTTTTTGGCATCTCGAAGTGATATAATGTTACAATTGGCTCAATGTCATAAGACAACAACGTATCCACCACATCTATATAATACATAATTCCTTCTTGATTCGGCTGCTCATCATCTCCATTAGGAAAGATACGAGACCAATCTATTGATATTCTTAATGCTGTAAATCCCATTTCACTAAACAGACGAATATCTGACTTGTATTGATGATATAAATCAATACCCATATGTGAGGGATACGTAGCTTCAGAAGAAATTATTGTATCGATTTGGCGTGGGACCTGATAGCTTCCTTGTCTGACATAATCCATGATAGCTGGTCCTTTTCCTCCCTCCTGCCAGGCTCCTTCACATTGATGTGCAGCAATACTTCCACCCCATAAAAAATTCTTTTTCAATTTCATTTTTTCACCTTCTATAAAATGACGTTTAGTAGATTATCTGTCTTTATTACTTGTTCTGAATTTGAAGGAATGACGTCTAAATAGCTATCGGTATTCGTGACAACTACAATAGTAGACGTATCATAACCAGCTTCTTGTATTTTATCAAAGTCTACTGTTCCAAGGAGTTGTCCTCTTTGAATTTTATCTCCTTGTTTTATATTTAAATTAAAATATTTCCCCTCTAACTCTACTGTATCGATCCCAATATGGATTAGTATTTCAATTCCATCTTGTGATTGGATACCTATTGCATGATTCGTTGGAAAAACTACCGTGATTTCCCCATCCACTGGAGAATAAAGATGTGTATCTATTGGTTTGATTGCAATCCCTTTTCCTAAAGCTCCTGTTGAAAAAGCTTGATCTTTAACTTCATTTAAAGAAATCACTTCTCCTTCTACTACATTACCCAATGAAGAAGTGCGCAGATTTTTATCTTTCCCTTTTTCAGCTATTATATGGTTGATTGTCTCCTGATCCTCTTCTTGTGCAGGGACGCCTAAGAGATAAGCAGCTACAGCTGATCCAGCAAAACTAATCACGACTGCCGCTAACATAAACCAGAAGTTCATGAAATCTCCTTCACCTATATACGCTGGGAGGCCAAATAAACCCCAAGCAACAGAATAAGCTTTAACACTAGTCAAACCAGCAAATAATCCACCAAGTCCTCCTCCAATCATTACTGCAACAAATGGTCGACGATATTTAACAAAGACACCATAGATAGCAGGTTCAGTCACACCAAGTACTGCAGAAAGTGTTACTGTCCCAAATAATTGTTTTTGTTTTAAATTCCGTGTTCTTAAGAAATACCCAAGCATTGCTCCCCCAACAGCAATATCTGAGATTGTACATGAAGATATAAATGCAGGGTCATACCCATTTGCTGCAATTAGAGAAGCTACAACCGGCATGATAAAGTTTCCTGCGCCCAACATTATAATAAATGGTTGAAGAGCAGAGTATAACATCATGACAAACCAACTACCTACATATTTCATCAGTAGATTAAAAAATCCAATGATTCCTTCTCCCATATAAAATCCTAAAGGTCCAAAAATCAATAACGTTGCTGGTAAAGTAATTAACATTACTAACAAAGGGGTTAAAAAGTATTGGAGTGTGTTAGGTATAACTCTTTTAACTACTTTAGTTACGTACCCCATAAACCAGATAGCTAGTAAAATAGGGATAAAACTATTAGAATACGTAATTTGAGGTAATCCAATACCAAATAACTCCAGTCCTTTCACATCATTGATAGAACTTGAAAGTATAGTAGCAGCAAGTGCTACTGCTAAATAAGGACTTGCTCCTAATCGTTTTGCGCAGCTCATAGCCATTAAAATAGGTAGAAAATAAAATACAGCAGACCGCAAAGCATCAAAAATATGATAGGTTGAACTGTCTGGTGATATTATTCCAGTTAAAGAAGCAATGGATAAAACAGCAGCAAGTAATCCAGCACAAATAATAGGTTCAAGTATCGGTGTCATAGATTCAGATATGACATCAAGTGCTGCTTTTATTGGATTTTTTTTTCCACTTTGCTCTTCTAAAGTAGTTTTGGGAGATAGTTCTAATTGAGTCATCAATTCTTTATATACATCGTTAACATGTGTACCTATGATGATTTGATAAGCAACGTTATTGCTAACTACATCAATCACACCGTCTAAGTTTTTAAGCTTATTTGTTTGCGCTTTCGTTTTATCGATAAGAGTAAAACGCAACCGTGTCATACAGTGAACTACTGCCTCTATATTTTCTTTTCCTCCAACAAGTTCAATAATATGTTTGTTAAAATCATGATACTTATCCATTATTGTCGCCTCTTTCCGCTACGCGATTAACATGAATCATCAAATAAGTGTATTCATCTTGAGATAAATAGGTGTTGAACTTTCCTTTTACATATATTTCTATTTTTTCTACAGCTGTATATGCTTTAGGGTATAGTTTTTTTACTTGTTCAAATAACTGAGATTCATTTTCAACGTATGCTTGTTTTTTTCTTAATCGTTCAATAAAATACTGTAAATGTGTCACTAGCCTCATGTAGTTGATGCTCTCTTCGTCAATAGATAAACTAAAATGATATTTGATGATATTCAACATGTCTCTTAGTGTCTCCATATCTTCTATCTGTTCATCAAAATTGACCTGATTTTCTTGAAGATTAACAAAGTGTAAGGCAATTGAAACAGCTTCATCTGTGGGAAAGGAATTATTAAAATATTTCTTCATCATTTTTAAAGCTTCCAAACCGATTTTGTAATAAACTGGATAAAACTTTTTAACTTCCCAAAAGAGCGGACTTCTAAGATATTGTCCTTTTTCTGAGCGTTTCAATGCAAAGGAGAGATGATCTAATAAAGCTAAATAAAGATAATCATTTGCTTTTTTACCGATTTCCTTTTCTCCATAACTAACGAGCTCGTTGATCATAGAGATCAGTCTATCATCAGAATGCGATAACAAATAGCTAAAATGTTCTAAACGGTCTTTCGAATCTAAAACATATGTTTTTTCAATTTCGGAATCATTAATGCGTTGGCCAACTTTTTTTTTGAAAGCAATCCCTGTCATATAGATAATTGCTTCATTTCCTCCCCGATCAATTAAAGCTACATTGTTATTGATAATCTTTTTAACTTTCATTAGTTTCTCCTTTCCAGAAAAAAGAACTCAGATCCAATATCAAATAAGCTTTTGATCATAAAGCTTTACTTGATATTAGTTCTGAGTTCTGCCTGATTTATCAGTAACATAACTCTAAAGATAACTGCGTCGCTATCTCAAGTTCTTTTTTCTTTTCTTACAAAATAAATATACTTTATTTCATTTTATAAGTCAACGTTTTCATTGCTTATAAATTAGTTTTTTTAATCATCTCAGTAATAATTTGCTATGTCAGTTCGATCAATACCATTTGCATGAAAGTACAGCTATAAGCCAATCACACCTAACCTACTCTTAATCGTATAATGATTCCAGTTAGCAAGGTCTTTAATACTCATGATCCCCATCTGGTTGAGTTTTTTTCATTCGAGACCCTATGCCCCAAAAGACCGTCATTTTAGGAATATTCCATACTTTCTCAGGAACATTTTGATACGTCCATTCAGCAATAAACCCTTCATTGTGCTTCGCTTCATTGTCTAAGGCGAGTTTGGCCAAAGGGGATTATCTCCGCGACACCTACCGTAGCAATCAATCCTAATTCTTCTTTAATACGTTCTTGGATCATTTGAACGAATTTTTTCCTTCTCTGACTTCTTGTTCCTTCAGTCGTAAAAATATTCAGTGATCTGGTCACTTTTAAAATGGGTTCATCGATTGGATACATCAGTAGATCTTCGTCAGCCACATATCTTTTGAAAATATTATTTACCCGCATATTTTGCTTGATATATAGGTTCATACGTGGTGGAACAACGTATGATGTTTTAGGAAATAGTTGTGATAAATCACGTGGTCTACTCACATTTGTAATATCATACCGCTTTTTTGCTTCAGGAGAAGAAGCTCTAATATCAATCCTAAACCAGTATTGTCAGCGCGACTCATAACAACAAGTTCTGTTGTTAATGGATCAAAATTTCTTTCTATACACTCGATACTCGCATAAAAAGGCTTCATGTCGATTAGAAAATAATCATTTACTGATTCTTTCGAATAATCCAGCATGAATAACACCCATTCTTTTTTACATTACACAAACGTAAGTTAGGAAATATAAAGAAGAAAACTAAATAGCACTAAACAAACAAGACAACTCATGCTTATTCCGTATAAGAAACTACATATTATGTTAACTAGTTATTAAAATAACATATTCAATAAAATTAAATTGTAATTTTATAGGTTTTAGGAATGAAAAAGCCTTATTTCAGGAAGTTTTTAACTGTTTGCTATAGATGTATGTCATGATAGTATCGTAATAAAAATAATATAAAAGGCGCGAGTTCCAATATGCAAAATGTAAAAGAAGTTTCTGTAAAAGAGATGAAACAAATTATCGGTGGTTCTAATGATAGTCTTTGGTATGGTGTAGGACAATTTATGGGTAAACAAGCAAACTGTATAACAAACCATCCTGTTAAACACATGATAATTCCTGGATATTGTTTATCGAAAATTTTAGGGTAAGCGTAGGAGTGAATATTAATGAAAAAATATAATGAGTTATCTAAAAAAGAACTTCTACAGATTCAAGGAGGAATAGCACCTATTATAGTTGCTGGCCTTGGCTATTTAGTAAAAGATGCATGGGATCACTCAGATCAAATAATCTCAGGATTTAAAAAAGGTTGGAATGGTGGACGTAGAAAATAAAAATGTGGTAAAAGACTTATATCTCTAATTAAAATTAATAGCATAGTAACTATCAAAAGCTTGTTCTCGTTATAAGGATTATTTGTATGGTTAATGATTAAGAGGAAAAATTAAATGAATAAAAAATTATCTGTAAAGAAATGGCTTCAATTAGAAAAAGCTTCAATTATAGGGATTATTACTCTAATTGGATTAATACTCGGAGAATTATTAAATAAAATTTTAGTCAAATATATAGACAGTTTTTATTTGAGCTTTTTATTAGGAACTATGTCTATATATATATGTTGGTTCTTATATTCATTAATTTATTTTAAAAAAAATAACAGAAAGTGAATTCCGTATTGGTAGTTAGTTGTTTATTATTGATTGTTGCAAATCAACAATTTAACCGAAAAGGAAACAAGCTCAATAATACAAAAGGCGGCTGGCAAATGCCAGCCGCCTTTTGTATTATTGAGCTTGGGTTTTGAGGGGAATTCAAGGGGGAGATTGCTCCCCTTTGACAAGCGATTATTTGCAGCAAATATAGAGATTACCAAACCTTTTTAGTAAGTAATGACAAAACTGAAGCAAGTTGCTGAAGATTTGTCATTTCGTGTGCCGACTTTCAGGAAAGTTTAGGTACATTAGCAAATATATGTATAGGATTCTAAAATTTTATCGCCAGATTTTGCAATCGATAAATGATGCGTAATAAATATAAGAGTTTTATTTGCTAAATTTAAAAGGCGATCCATCATTTCATGTTCTAGTAGTTTATCAAGTCCATTTGTCGCTTCATCTAAAATGAAAACAGATGAATTTTATAGGTTTCAGGAATGTTATTACCTCATTTCAGGAAGTTTTTAACTGTTTGCTATAGATATATGTCACACTAGTATCGTAATAAAAATACTCTAAAAGGAGCGAGTTTAAATATGCAAAATGTAAAAGAATTAAGTACGAAAGAGATGAAACAAATTATCGGTGGAGAAAATGATCACAGAATGCCTAATGAGTTAAATAGACCTAACAACTTATCTAAAGGTGGAGCAAAATGTGGTGCTGCAATTGCTGGGGGATTATTTGGAATCCCAAAAGGACCACTAGCATGGGCTGCTGGGTTAGCAAATGTATACTCTAAATGCAACTAAAAAAGAAGAGAAAAAACTCATTACGAGTTTTTTCTCTTCTTTTTTTGCATGAAATTAGGAATAACTAATAAAACAATAGCAATCAATAGTAAAATCTTACTTAATATAGTTTCGGAAAAAATAAATAATCCTAAATTTATAATTACTGCTAAAAAAATGCATAAATTATACTCTAAATTATTTTTTTTTAAATTCATAATATAAACATCCTCTCTTTAATTAGTGTACCATTCCGAAATATTTCATCCCCAGCTCTTTTTTTACTAATATACCAACTACATTTAATAACAAGATAACTAGTAAACTTAATATTTTTAGTGGCATAGAACCTTCAAAAATAAATAAAGGCACCATAAGTGTAGCTATCAATATAAATATAACTACAGATCTTACATATTTTATTATTTTACGGAACATTATAACCTATTACAACTCCGCAAATAGCCATAGCCCATACCATAAATAAGATTTTTACCAGCACCACCACCACCAGATGTTTGTTTTATCTCTTTCGTACTTAATTCTTTTACATTTTGCATGTCTCTACATGCTCCTTTTAAAGTTTTTTTAGAACCTCACGACTATAACATGGATAATTTAATCGTGGTCAAAAACTTCCTGAAATAGGGCGTTTCATATCCTGAACACGAATTTTTAGTCAATTTTCGAAAAATGAAACTTTAAAATTTCTTTGACCAGAACTCTATTTATTCTTGTGTTGTACCTTCGAATAGGTTCCCGTATATCTTTTTTATTTGAAGCTTAAGTTCTTTTCCTTTATTTTTTGGCTCTAAAGACTTAATTTTTCTTACTAATGAGTGGATCATACAATCTGATTTAGTGTCGTCCTGCTTTTGCTTATAGAACCATCCCTTCCTATAAAAAGCGATCTGTTCTCTCACCTCTGGAATTGAATAAAGAGTTGATTTTCAAATTTTTGCTTGATTAGCTACTCTTGAAAAATTTGTAGGTTGACTACCTTCTTTAAGAGTAAGGATAGCTTGATTTGTACATGCTGCCGTTTGCACTCGCCTATTCCGATGTACTTATTTTAATATTCCTGTTATTTATATTTTCCTCCAAACTATTTACTCTATCGGGTCTCCCATAAATAATATGGCTATTTCTAATTTTTTCTTCAATCTCGATATACTTTTCTAAAATCTGTTGATTTTTACAATTATCTTGTGCTCATACATCTTATAGAAAAATATAGTGTCAATTTACGAATGATTTAGCTTTTATCAAACAGCAACTTTTACAGTCTCCTGTCAATTTAGAACTTATTTACTAAGAAAAAATCGATAATACACATTAAAAAAATTGGATAAATTAGACGCCAAAGAGATACTGATCGTGACAGAATTATTATTGGAAAGTCGTGCATTGAATAAAGTATAGATAATGACTATTATCCCATCACTTATTAAATGAGTTTTCCTCGGAGAAACACAAAAAGATAAAATAGAAAATTACCAATGAGCTTTTATACTATAATGCCTCTATATTCTATGAAAAAGATTTAATCACTTGCTTATGGCAATTCAGCCGATGGATCGATGAGCATCTGTTTTTAAATTTTACATACAAAAAAACCGAGGACAGCTTGTCGAACGGACAGCAGTTCCGGTATCTCTTTTTTTCTCAGAATATTATTTCTATGTGCTTTGTTACAATCCATTTTCTTTCAAAAAATAGCATCATTTATAATATGGTTCTCCGTATCGCGAGCGAATGTTATTGGCTAATCTCTTGGCAAACAAGTGTTCACCACAAAATTCCTAACTAAACAAAAAATAGCATAAATTAATGCTCTTAGTCACAGATCATACTGTTACAGTATGATCTTATTTTCTGACAAAATAAGAATACCAATCATTTATGGTACGACATTCTAAGCGTAAATGATTGATATTCTTTTGCAGAAACATTCTTAATTTGTACCTAAAGATTGCTGACTAAAAAATAGATAGAAAATTTTCTTCACTCTATTTAATACGTTGCTTGAAGTTTTATAGTTATCTATTAACATTCTCGTCCCCTATTGTCGGGGATAGGTTTCGATTAGATGAACTCGAAAACGTTGCTATATCAATTATGGAATACATTATTCTCTGTCCAGTGATGGGACAATCCATACTCTTCCAATTAGTTATTTGGTCGATTCACGGGAAAAATTTTATATGCAGTTCATTATTACTACTCATCTTCAGACTGTACCGATTCAAAACATTACCCTTTCTTCAATTTTCAGTATCTAGATTGAAAATTATACCATACTTAATATTCCTTTCAATCTAGTTTATTCACCAGGTTATATTTCCTAATGAGACTCATATAATCCTAATTCGTACTTACGCATGTTAATCAATTGTTACACTACCAACACTTGATAAAAAGGCTTTCAACCTCGTTAAGCATGGTCATAACATAGCTGATAATTACCAGATCGAAATTTCTTTATAACTCTTACAAAGCAAAAAGACCGCTCCTTCGCTACAAAATGTGATATTTTTGATAAATGGACTAGGCTGATTTTTCAACATTTGGTTAATCCCCATTACTAGAGTATGAATATCCTTAACCTGAAGTCCTTTGTCTTTGTTGCTTAGTACGCTCGGGATTTCTTCTTTTTGTCAAGGATGAAAATGATTTTTCAAAGGATTTTGGATTTTCATTGTATCTATTATCCAAAATGTTTTGAATGTTTAACACTAATGTCATAACTAATAATGGCTTATTGCTAGCGTCTATCGAAGTATTTTTTATTTCCTTCAATGTCAATGTCATAGAGATAGACATTTAAAATCTGCGACATTTTCACCGGGATTTAGCCCATCTTTTTCGTCAATTTTTGGATTCTTTTTTAGTTTCTATTGGAAAGAATCTTCAACTGACATAATTCATTTTGTATTTTTATCTGTCCTTTTAACATTTTAGTGTCAATTTTAATAGTGCTTCACACGAGAAAGGTATAAACATACCAATAAATTTGGTATGACTAATGAACCTTGCACTGCATAGTATAGCCATACGCGGATATACTATATCTCTTATGTTCCTTAGAGTAAAACCTCTAAATCGGTGTGTATTGTTGTTCAAAAAATAAAAAATTCCAGATTAAATCTGTTCATTAGATACATCTAACCCGTTCAACCAAGAATCGAATTCATTTTTCAATTCTTGCAACTGCCCATAATATTTCTCGCATGATATTTGTTAAGCCACTATTCTCATTTTGCTGTTTTTTAACAAATTTAAATTGTAGATATACGTCTACCTTTACGTTATCTACAATTTAAATTTCATTTACGGTAGTAATTCCCGAATCGTGAACGTTTGTTACTTACACCGTTTTGATAATAACTTTTTGAATCAAATAAATGCTGTATATAATATTTGGCCCACACTTATAATAGCGTTTCATAACCAATTGGCAACCCCAACGTACAAATACATTTTTTGACCGCTTTCTTGCTTTCCTCCTCTGGGGTTGTCTGAAGAACATCCTTATAAAGCAAATAAACTTTCGTACAATAAGATCTTCCAGTAATTTTGATTAGTTGACGACAAGCTTCCATACTAGTACTGTTCATCATTTCTAAGATGCTGCTGCCGATGAACAAAATATTCTCTTGTCGATCATTCAACGAAAAACAAGATGGTAAGTGTCTGTTCCACTGCTTTCGATAAATTGGTACAAAATTAATTCCATTAATGCAATCATTGAGATATGTGACGTAATATCTAGATGATTCAAGCTGATTTCATCTGTAAACAAATAAAGATTAATATCACTAAAATTTTGTATTAAGTTATTATCTGCTCCAGTAATTGAAACGATTAAAGGATGATCTTGTTCCTTTATTTTTCGAATTGTTTCGATCAACTCTAAATCTTCTCCTTTGTAACTGAAGATAAAGGCTATATCATTTTTTTTAACTTGCTTTTGTGCAATAGAACGAGTTTGATGATCTTCAGGAAAAATTACAAAAAAACCGGCTGTATTATACAAATATCGTATATAACGCATAATTTCTTTACTCAATCCTTTAGCAAATAAAAAAATTTTAGGCTGTTTTTGTAGTTGTTCTACAATTAGTTTCACTTTATCTGTATCTATTACGCGAACAGATTCAACTAAATTCTTTAAATACTCTTCGCGATAATCTTTCTGGCTAACGACAAAAGGTGAACTCTCGGGAAGAGGAGTTTTATAAAGTAACGTATATTTAATAACAGTGGTAAACTCACTAAATCCAGAAAATCCAAGCTTTCTGACAAAACGCAGAAAAGTAGTTGTTGAAACAAAACAGTCATCAGCAACTTCGCGGATACTTTTACTTTTAATGTTTTCTAGGTTATTGATGACGTAATCAAAAAGAATTTGTTCATTCTTAGTCAGCTCTGAAATATGACTATTGGCTATTTCAAAAAAATCCATTACCGATCACCCCTTTCTTATTGAGGTACTCCTTGAGCAACACAGTGAATATTTCCACCACCAAGTAAAATTTCACGAGCCATTACACCAATAATTTCATATTCTGGGTATATTTTTTTTAATAGTGCTTCTGCTTTTTTATCATTTGAGTCCTCAAAAAGTGGAAAAATAATGCCGCCATTTGCTGTATAATAGCTTACATAAGAAGCAATCAACCGATCACCGAAAAATCGAGGAAGCATGCCATTTACCGGATCAACACCAGCAGCTTCTTCCTCTGTAATGTATAAAGGTTTCGGTAATTCTATCTTGTGTATAATGAAGCTTCTTCCTTTTGCGTCTTTTTCTTTCATCAATACTTCTTCTGCTTCTCTGACGATTTCGTACATTGGATCACTTGTTTGTTCACACCAACTCAAAATAATTTCACCAGGCCGTACAACATTGATTAAATTATCGATATCACCGTTTGTTTCATCCAAAAAAAAGCCTCGAGGAAACCAAACGATTTTTTCTATGCCACAATACTCTTTTAGAATTTTTTCAATTGATTCTTTATCTAATTGAGGGTTACGTCCTTCTGATAACAAGCATTCTTCTGTTGCAAAAAGCGTTCCTTCCCCATCTGTATGTATTGAGCAACCTTCTAGAACAAACTCTTGTAATTGGTAATATTCAATTCTCTCCTGTTCACAAATTTTTTGAGCTAACAAATCATCTTGATCCCACGGAAAAAATAACCCATCTAACAAACCGCCCCAAGCATTAAATCGAAAATCGACACCACGTACTTCCCCCAAAGAATTCATAACATATAATGGTCCCGTGTCTTTTATCCATGCGTCGTTATTACTTACTTCTAGTACACGTATTTTTTCAGGTAATTGATAACGTGCATTCAAGAATTGTTGATGCGAAACGAGCATAGTTACATTTTCAAATCGTGCAATTACTTCAGCGACTTCAGCGTATGCTTTTTGTGCAGGTTTTCCCCCTAAACGCCAGTTATCTGGACGTTCTGGCCAAATCAAATAGCATTCTTTATGAAAAGACCACTCTGGCGCCAATTGAAAACCATCTTTTTTTGGTGACGATTCTAGCATAAATGTTCCTCCTTTAAATAAACCAACATTCTTAGTAACCAACTAAATTTTAGGGTATTGTCTTAAACATACTATAACATTCTAAGTATATCTATAATAGGATTAAAAAAGCGAAATAGAAACAACTAGATGTTCTATTTCGCACAGTTACTTTTTCTTTTACTCATATGTTAATATATCTACTAAGTGACTTTTTTGTTCTAAATTTTGTGAGCTATAAATAATCGTGCCAGCATTTTCTTTTAGTAATTTATCTAAATTTTCTAAAGAAGTAATTACAGCTCGCGCATTAGGTTTTTTCTTAACAAATTCTAAGGCAGCTTCCACTTTTGGCAACATACTTCCTGGTGCAAACTCACCATTATCTTTGTATTTTTCTAATGTCTCAATATCAATTTTTTTCAGTTCTTTTTGTTGCGGTGTGTTAAAATGGACAGCAACATTTGCAACACCAGTTAAGATAATCAGTTCATTTGCATCAATGATTTCAGCAAGTTTTTCAGAAGCAAAGTCTTTATCTATCACAGCTTCTTTACCTCTTAGGCCTTCACCAGTTTGAATTACCGGAATACCACCACCTCCTCCTGCAATTACAATTACATCTGAATCAACTAGCGTTTTTATAACTTTTGATTCAACTATATCTATAGGTTTAGGAGAAGCCACTACTTTACGCCATCCTCTTCCTGCATCTTCTTTGAAGATAGAATCGGTCATTCTCGTTTCTTTTTCAGCCTGTTCTTTCGTCATAAATGGCCCAATTGGTTTAGTAGGCTGTTTAAATCCTGGATCTTCTTCAGAAACAATAACTTGAGTGAACAATCCTACTATGGATTTTTCTATACCACGTTTCTTCAATTCATTCGTTAACGCCTGTGCTAGCCAATATCCTATGCTGCCTTGAGTCATTGCAACATTGGTATCAAGTGGCATTGCTGGATTCGTTTGGGTTGCTCCAGCTTTTTGTTGTAATAATAAGTTACCTACTTGAGGCCCGTTACCATGAGTAATAAGTAGCTTATAGCCTTTTTCAACTAGAGCAGCTAATGACTGAGCTGTTTCAACTAAAGTCTTTTGTTGTCCTGTTGCCGTAGGATCATTTGTTAATATTGCATTCCCTCCTAATGCCACAACTATTTTCTTTGTCATAACACGTTTTCTCCTTTAGGGATTTGTTGCGTAATACAATGAATGTTTCCTCCACCTAATAAGATTTCTCGAGTATAAACACCCACAATTTTACGATCAGGATATAAGGATTGCAATGTTTCCTTTGCCTTTTCGTCCATTGGATCATCAAATAATGGATAAATAACTCCTCCATTTGCTGTATAGTAATTTACATAACTTGCTGCCAAACGATCTCCTTTTTGACGTGGAAGTGTACCATTTATGGTATCTACTCCATGACTTTCTTTTTCGTTAATAAGTATAGGCTTAGGCACATGCAATTTTGTTACATGAATATTTCGACCTTTTGCATCTACGGAGTTTTCCAGAATTTCTAGGCATTCTTTAGAAATTTCATATTGTGGATCCTGCTTATCATCTGTCCAAGCTAAAACAACTTCACCAGGCGCTACAAAATTAACAATATTATCTACATGGCCATTCGTTTCATCTAAATAAATTCCGCGCTTTAACCAAATTACCTTATCAATATTTAGATACTCTCCTAAAATATTTTCAATTTGTTCTTTTGATAGCTGTGGATTACGTCCTTTTGATAATAAGCACTCTTCTGTGGTAATTAATGTACCTTCTCCATCAACATGGATAGATCCCCCTTCCAAAACAAAATTATCTAAACGATAACGGTCCTTCCATTCAATTTCACAAATTTTTTGTGCAACTTGATCGTCTTGATCCCAAGGGAAATAAAGTCCATCTTCCAGCCCGCCCCAAGCGTTGAATGTCCAATCCACACCTCGAACTTTTCCTTGACTATTTGTAACAAAAGTAGGACCACAATCTCGAACCCATGAATCATTATTAGCAATTTCTACCACCCGTATATGTTCGGGAAGCATGTGGCGAGCATTATCATACTGATCAGAATTCACACCCATTGTAACAGGCTCAAAATTGGCAATCGCCCTAGCAACCTCTGCGAAAGCTCGCTGGGCTGGTTTTCCTCCATCTCGCCAATTATCAGGACGTTGTGGCCACAACATATATACTCCTTCATGCGCCGAAAATTCTCCGGGCATTCTAAAATGATCTTTTTTAGGTGAACTATCAATTGTTTTCATCAGTAAGCACTCCTTTATCTTTTTTTTCTTTTGACGAATAGTGAATCACGATTTCACCAATAACAAAGGCAAAAATTGTTCCGAGCAACACGGGTACTTTAGTATTTATCTCTGAAGAACTTGAATCTAGAGGAACTACAGAAAAAAGTAGTGTCGCGATTAGCAACAACATTGGGATAATCGTCATTAATTTTAACAACCAATTTGGTCCAGGAACTTTAAATGGACGAACAACATGAGAATCGATTTTTCTTAACTTCAAGAACGCTGGAAACATCATAATATAAGAAAGTAACAATGCTACTACATTTAGTGAGAAAAACGCCCAAAAAATATTCTCATTTGGGATAAAGGGTGCAATAATAATTAGAAGTGAAGCAATAATACCATTAGTGACAGAAGCTCCTACTGGCATATCATTTTTTTGACTTTTTTTAGCGAAAATTAGAGGCATATCATGATTTTTTGCAGCATACAAAGCGACATAATTTACTCCTAAGGACCAAGAAATCAAGTTTGCTGCCAGCGTATACATGAAGAAAATACCGATTAATACAACAAAAGGATTCAATCCCCCAACAAGCAAAATAAAGCTGTCAATTAATCCTCCAGAAGCAGATAATTGATCTGCTGGTACCGCCGCTCCCATTCCAAATGCAGCAAACAAATAGAAAAAGGCGATCAAAACACCACCATAAATAATAGCTTGTGGAATTTGTTTTTTAGGGTTATCCATTTCATTTGCTAGAGTAGTGACCACTTCAAATCCTAAAAAATTAAACAAGATAACAGATAAAAAACTAAAATTTTGAATATCTAGTTTAGGTAACAAAGCTGTTCCAGAAAAGTTATTAGCCATTCCTTTTGTTAATGCATGATAGATACCCAAAACACCAAGACATATCATGATTGCCACTTTCGCAAATGCAGCGATATTTAAGATCCACTTACTATCACTAACAGGGTAACAGCTAATTATCGTAACAATCCAGACAAATACCAACTGCAACATAATTAGTAGAGGCGTACTAAAGTTTAACTGAAAAATTTGAGTTAATACTTCTTGAAATAAAACGGCGAGACTCGCCATCCAAATAGGAAAATTAATCCAGTAAAACCAAGCGACTCTAGCACCCCACTTTCTTCCATAAGCTTTTTTAACCCAGTCATAGATCCCTCCTTCGCCGTCATATGTCGTACCAAGTTCAGCTGATATTAATCCGTAAGGTAAGAAAAATAATATCAACAATAAACCCCACCAAAAAAATTGCGAAGAGCCGATTGCAGCAGCTGGTGCTGCCGACTCTACCACTAAGATAACTACAACGGCCATCAATACTGCATCAAATAAACGGAATTTCTTTTTTTCTTTCATTATTGTGCTCCTTTCGATGAGCCTTTTATGAAAAGTACGTGTAAATTTTTTTATTCTCTATGAATTAGCAAAAAATTCACACGTCTCTTCTACTGCTTAAGCAAGTTCTTGCTAATCTCTTCGTTCTAATTGACGTTTAGGTTTCAGCATACACTGCAGTTCCCCATCAAATTTTTCTGCTAAAGCTTGATCGGCATAATCCAAATATGGATTCAAAAAATAAACTAATAAAGCACGCATAGCTGTTAATCGATTTTCTGCTTCATCTAATACGATAGATTGTTCACCATCTAGCACTTCATCTGTAACTTCTTCACCGCGTGTTGCTGGTAAGCAGTGCAAAAATTTTGCATGTGGTGAAGCTTTTTTCATCAATTCATTATTTACTTGGTAGGTTGGATAGAAAATATTCATCCGTTCTTCTTCAGATAATTCCGCTTCATATAAGCCATACCACACATCCGTATAGACAAAGTCCGCATCTTTAAGAGCCACATTAACATCTTCTGTGATCTGCACACTTCCTCCTGATTTTTTGGCATTTTCCTTCCCTATTTCTAATGCTTCTTCTTTAATTTGGAATCCCTCTGGTCCGTATTGAACAAAATCCATTCCCATTTTTGTTGCCATAAACATGGTAGATACACAAACTTGCGTTGCATCTCCAACAAAAACAATTTTACAATCAGATAATTTTTTTCCTTTCGGTAAATGTTCAGTCATCGTAATAATATCGCCTAGTTCTTGCGTAGGATGGTTGTAATCACTCATGCCATTAATAACTGGAATTGTTGCGTTCTTTGCCAACGAAACCACTGATTCATGACGTTCAACTCGAGCCATTAATATATCTACTAAACGTGATAATACTCGTGCAGTATCACCAAGACTTTCATGTCCTCCTAGTTGTATTTGACCAGGTGCTAAATATTGAGCGTGTCCTCCTAATTGTTCCATTGCGGTTTCAAATGAAACACGGGTTCGAGTGGAAGACTGTTCAAAAATCATACCTAGTGTTTTATTTTTAAGTAGTAATGGGTAATGACCATACTTAATACTTTTTTTGATTTTTAATCCTAGTTTGATTAAGTAATCGATTTCTTCTTTTGTAAAATCATTTGTATCGATAAAATCTCTTTTCTGCATAATTAACGCTCCTTCGAAATTTTTAATTGATATGTCTTTTACTCGAGTAATATATCTGACATATTTAGAATAAGCGTCTTTCGAGATTTATGAAAGCGGATTTAACACTTTAGAAATCAAAGTCATTTAAAGAAAATTTGTTACATTTTATGTAACAAGTTACACTAACAATCTTAAATTGCTTAAAGACTTAAGGATGCAATTTAACCGATACCATTGTTTTAAAAAACTTCTTCAAATGTTGCCATTTGGTAGCCAACCTTTTTAACCTCATTACTGTTAAAATAAACCAAATTTTCGTTATACTATGTTTCTTTTATAGTAAATATCATTTTTCTCACCTAATAGTTTGTCGTTTCGTGTGTGAAAGCATTCCGTAATTTTTCTAAAACAAAAAAGGAACTTTTGTAACACTTAGTTAATGTTACAAAGACCCTTTTTATTTTAGTCTAGTTCAATTGTAATATTCCGTTATTGCCTTACTATGACCGTATATGCCAATTTTTCAAATGACAATAAGATATTAGTATAACCTTTCCTTTATTCTAATTTCATTGGTTAAATTGAAGCTTCATTTTAAAAGTTGAACAAATTTCTAGTTAACAAACACGTTGCTAATTTTTAGATAAGAGGCATTGGCAAGTAGAAAATAAATTTAAGTCACACTGGCAAATGTAAAAATTTTTAATTGACAGTATTTAGGGCAAAAAATTCTTAAGCCAAATTCTGATTGGTCTTGATATTTGTTCATATTAGCAAAATGATACCTACTTATTTTTGTCTTGTAATACAATCCTTGTATATAACCAT